>JBARUV010000272.1:0-36083 GCA_049645905.1 Sulfitobacter sp. | reverse complement strand
GGCAGGAGTGCAGGTGACCGTCTGTGAGGCAAAGCCATCCGTCGGGCGCAAGTTTCTGATGGCGGGAAAATCCGGCTTGAACCTGACCAAGGACGAACCGCATGACACCTTCACCGCCAGCTTTGCCGAGGCGAAGGATGCGCTGGACCCGATGCTTGCCAGTTTTGATGCAAAGGCGGTGCAGGACTGGGCGCAAGGGCTTGGACAGGAGATTTTCATCGGATCGACACACCGCGTGTTTCCTAAAGCGATGAAAGCCTCGCCCCTGTTGCGCGCTTGGCTGCTGCGCTTGGCAGAGGCTGGTGTCCAGTTCAACACCCGTTGGCAGTGGCAAGGCTGGAACAATGGTGCACTGGCCTTTGACACGCCCGACGGGTCCAAGATGCTTGCCCCAGATGTTACCGTTCTGGCGCTGGGCGGTGCCAGCTGGTCGCGCCTTGGGTCTAACGGGGCCTGGGTCGATATACTGCGGGAACGCGGGCTTGCGCTTGCGCCCTTCGCCCCCGCCAATGCCGGAATTGCGGTTGATTGGTCGCCGCATATGGCCAAGCATCTGGGTACACCGTTGAAGGGTGTTGCATGGACGGCCGGACCCTATCAATCGCGCGGAGAGGCAACGCTGTCTGCGGGTGGGTTGGAAGGCGGCGGCATCTATTCCGTGTCGCGTGGTGTACGCGAAGGGCATGACCTGAGGCTTGATCTCATGCCGGATGCAACGGTGCCGGAAATTACCGCACGCCTGTCCAAACCCCGCGGCAAGGCGAGCTTTGCCAATCATCTGCGCAAGACATTAAAACTGACAGCGGCGCAGATTGCGTTGGTTCAGGAAATGGCGCGCCCTTTGCCCGACGGGCTGCGGGCGGTCGCGCGATTGTTGAAATCACTGCCTGTCAAACATTCAGGGCTTCGGCCGATGGACGAGGCGATTTCAACCGCTGGCGGCGTGCCGTTTGCTGCGCTGGATCAGAACCTCATGCTACGCGATATGCCGGGTGTCTTTATTGCCGGAGAGATGCTGGACTGGGAGGCCCCGACCGGCGGCTACCTGATCTCGGCCTGTCTTGCGACAGGCCGATGGGCGGGCCAAGCGGCGTCGCGTTTTGTAACGGCGGGCTAATCCCGCGCTTGCACAGCCTTGAACGCAGGTCGATCCCGCATGGTTTTCGCCCAATTTCCCAGTGTGTCGTTCACCTGCGGAAATTTCGCGCCGATGGACCAGTTGATGCAATGTACCGCCAGAATATCGGCGTGGGTCATCTCATCGCCCATCAGGAATGGCCCCTCAAGCCGATCTGCCAAAAGATCGGTCGCGCGGATGAATTCTGCCTTTAGGCTGTCCTTGATCTGCGGCATGCGCATGTCTTCGGGGAAAACAAAGCTGTGTTTGGCCGCAGCCCAGAGAACCGCGTCAAATTCGTCGATAAGCCAGAGTGTCATGGCATCCTGTCGCGCACGGGCCGGGGCGCCGGCGGGGGCAGTTAAAGCACCATGTTTGTCACCCAGATAGGTCATGATCGCGACCGAATCGGTTAGAACTTCGTCGCCATCCAGCAACGACGGAATCTTGCCCAATGGGTTATACTTCAAGGCTTCTTCCGAGCGTGGCCCGCACGCAAGGTGATCATAGGCAATGCCCAACTCTTCGAGCATCCACATGATGCGGAAGGTGCGGGATTTTGCGGAGCCGACTACAGTGTAAATGGGCGTTCCTTTCGTGATCAACGTTGTGCGCCCAGCATCGCAAGGCGGATAAAGGCGCGTTCCACCAGCGCCATCGCCGGTGCGTGCTGACCGGCAGAACGCAGGGTGAGATCGGTATCGGTCAAGACCGTCAGGGCCGTTTCCAGTTTGGCCGCGCCCCAGTTTTTCGCCTGCCGCTGTGCGCGATCCCTGTCACGCACCCCCCAGACAGGCGCGCCGGGGTTGGCGGCAATACGGTAAAGTGTCCGGAAGTGGCGGGTGGCCATGATGGTGAGCGTCACAGCGGTGACCCCCTGCGCTTGCAGCTTGCTCATCACGGGGCCAATGTCGCCGGTCCGGGTCTCGGCGACGACATGCAGGATGTCATCCACATCCGCCTCGGTAGAGGTCGGGGCAAGTGCCGCAACATCCGCCACGCTTAGGGATGAAGAATCATTCAGCTTATATAATTCTATCTTTTCAATGGTCTGGCGAAAGTCGCCCGGATCAATGGTGCGGGCCAGTTCTGTGAGGGCGGCCATTGCATCCGGTTCGGGCGACAGCTTTGCGCTGTTCAGCAGGCGCTCGATCTCGCCGCGGTCGGGCGGGTTGTCGTAGATCGCGGCGGCATAGGCGGTTTTGTGGCCCTCAAAGGCTTTGAGCACTTTTGAGGTCTTCTTGAGATCGCCACCCGTCACCACGATCTGTGCGTCGCCCGGCTGCCAGTCCGCCAGCGTGTCGATCAGGATCTTGGCGATATTATCATTTGCGTCCTCGACAAAAGCCGCGCGCGGGCCGGGAAAGAAACCGACAGCCTTGATGGCATCCAGCAGCATCGCGGGATCACGGCGAAGTTCGGCGGCGGGAATGCGGGTCAGCCGCATTTCTTCTTCGGCATCTTTGCCCAGCAGGTTTTTCAGAAACTCCTGCCGTTTTAATGCCACCCGCATTGCGTCACCGCCGTAAATCAGCAAGCCCGTCTTGGTCGCGTCGGGACGCGCAAAATAGGCGTTGGCGTCACGGTTGGCTAATTTCATGCGAGGTCAGAGGTTAGCAGGCGGGTAACGATCTGATCGGCCAGAATGACCATCAGGCGGTTTTGGGCATCTGTTTCGGCGGCCAACGTTGCCACGGTGGTGCCCGTCGCGGAATAGCCTGTAAAGTTCTCAACGGTGCCAGAGGTCACAATCGCGCCACTGGTCATATCGCGCAGGGCGTAGTCGACCCTGCCCAACCGGTTGAAACGGCGTGTGTTGCCGGCACGGTCTATGGCCAGCCCTTCCTGAGATGTGAAGATCTTCAACGACAGGCCATAGTCGGGCGTCGCGGCTCGCCCCAGCCGTTCCTCAAGTTCGCGGACCAGAAGATAGCTGTCGCGGTCAGAGGGCGCATCGATCAGGACCCGGTTCAGCAGGGTTCTACCCGTGCCGCCGGGGCCAAAGGCGGGTTGAAATCCGCAGGCGGCCAGCGCCAGAGGGGCCAGCAGGAGGCTGCGTCTGTTAGGCAACGACATTGACGATCCGTCCCGGCACAACGATCACCTTTTTTGGTTGCGCGCCGTCAAGAGTGCGCACCACAGCTTCGTGGGCCAGCGCGATTCTTTCAACCTCTTCTTTTGACATATCGGCGGGCACCTGAATTTCGGCACGGCGTTTGCCGTTGATCTGGATCGGCATCGTGATGGTGTCGTCCAGCAGCATGGCCTCGTCCACTTGCGGCCACAGGGCAGAGACGATCATGCCTTCGCCGCCTTGAGTTGACCAGATGTCTTCGGCCAGATGCGGGGTCATGGGGGCCATTAATTGGGCCAGCGTCATGATTGCCTCGCGCTGTGCGGCGTGGCTTGCCTTGGATTTCTGCAAGGTTGCGGTGAAGGCGTAGAGTTTGGCGATGGCCGCGTTAAAACCAAAGGATTCGATGCCGAGGGTGACGTCGTTGATGGCTTTGTGCATGGCGCGCAGCAGATCGTCATCGCCTTCACCTTGCGCATCTGTGTCCATTCCCTTGATCCGGTCGCAGATGTTCCACACGCGGCCCAGGTGTTTGAACGCGGCTTCGGCACCTGAGGCAGTCCATTCTACATCCCGCTCGGGAGGCGAATCGCTCATCACGAACCAGCGGGCGGTATCGGCGCCATATGCTTCGATGATTGCCAGAGGATCGACCACATTGTTCTTGGATTTGGACATCTTGGCAGAGGGAATCACTTCGACCTCGCCGCCGCCCTCTTTCAAAAACGCTTTGCCGTCGCGCAATTCGACCTCTTCGGGGTAGTGATAATGCGGGCGGTCGTCCTTGTTCTGGGTCTGGTAAATCGCGTGTGTCACCATGCCTTGGGTAAAGAGCGCGTCAAAGGGTTCGATGGCGGACTCGGGCAAGTGGCCGGTGATCTGCATGGCGCGGGCAAAGAAACGCGCATAGAGCAGGTGCAAAATAGCGTGCTCCACCCCGCCGATGTATTGGTCAACATTCATCCAATAGGCAGCATCGTCCAGATTTGTGGGCGTCTTTGCGTGCGGTGCGGTAAATCGGGCAAAGTACCATGACGAATCAACGAACGTGTCCATCGTGTCGGTTTCACGTTGCGCATCTGCGCCACAAGTCGGGCAGGTACAGTTGCGCCATGTAGGGTGACGGTCCAACGGATTGCCGGGAACGTCAAAGGTGACATCATAGGGCAGCTCGACGGGCAGGTTCTCTTTTTTCTCGGGGACCACGCCGCAGGTGTCGCAATGCACCACAGGGATCGGGCAACCCCAATAGCGTTGGCGCGACAGGCCCCAGTCCCGCAGGCGGAATTTTGTGACGCCTTGGCCGACACCGTTTTCCTCGCAGAATGAGATCGCAGCATCGATGCCCTCGTTTCCTGTCTGCCATTCTTCGCCTGCGAAACCGCGGTTGTAGAAGACTTTGTCGGTTTTGGCGGGCACGTAGGCCTCGGTCAGCGTGTCGGAGCTGTCTTTGGTTGGAAGGTATGTCGCGATGATCGGCAATTCGTACTTGGTCGCAAATTCAAAGTCGCGTTCGTCATGTGCCGGACAGCCAAAGATCGCGCCTGTACCATAATCCATCAGAATGAAGTTCGCGATATAGACCGGCAGTTCGTGCGCAGTATCAAAAGGATGGCGCACGCGGATGCCGGTATCATAGCCCAGCTTCTCTGCTGTTTCGATCGCTTCCTCGGTTGTGCCGCCTTTGCGACATTCAGCCGTAAAGGCTGCTATGTCGGCGTTTTCACGCTCCAGTACCTTCGCCAGCGGATGGTCGGGCGAAATACCCACAAAGGACGCCCCCATCAATGTGTCGGGGCGGGTGGTATAAACCTCGATACGGTCAAACCCTGCGGGGGCGGGCATTGTGCCATCGTCCACGGGGTCGGTCACAGTCGAAAACGCGAATTGCAGGCCGCGTGACTTGCCGATCCAGTTTGCCTGCATCAGTTTGACCTTGGCGGGCCAGTTATCCAGCGTGTCCAGGGCTTCCAGCAATTCGTTGGAATAGTCGGAGATTTTGAAGAACCACTGCGTGAGTTCGCGCCGTTCCACCAAAGCACCGGAACGCCAGCCGCGTCCGCCTTCGACCTGTTCATTGGCAAGGACCGTCATGTCGACCGGATCCCAGTTGACGATAGCGTTCTTGCGATAGACGAGACCCGCGTCGAGGAAATCAAGGAACAGCGCCTGCTGCTGGCCGTAATATTCCACGTCGCAGGTGGCGAACATGCGTGACCAGTCGATGGCAAAGCCGAGCGGCTTCATCTGGTCGACCATCGTTTCGATGTTTTCGTAAGTCCAATCCTTGGGGTGACCGCCGATGGCCATCGCCGCATTTTCCGCTGGCATGCCAAAGGCGTCAAAGCCCATGGGATGCAGTACGTTATGTCCTGTCGCTTTCTTGTAGCGCGCGATCACGTCGCCCATGGTGTAGTTGCGCACATGGCCGATGTGGATGCGGCCTGAAGGATACGGGAACATTTCGAGGACATAATACTTGGGTTTGTCGGCGGAGCGGACAGCCTTGAACACGTCGTCCTTTTCCCAGGCTTTTTGCCAGCGGGCTTCGATTTCAGCAGGTGTATAGCGTGACATGGGACGTACCTTGTTTACAGCAAAACGCCGGGCTGTTTTGAACGAACAGCCCGGCGTTACATATGGGTGTCGTGACCGATGGCCTTAGAATTTGTTGTCGCCAATGCGCATTTCACGGGCCCGCGACAGGATAGCGTCTTCTACTGCGCGGGCGGTGGCCTTGCTTACCGCAGCCCCGCCGCGCGTTTGAAGCGCGATGTTGAGGGAGCGCGCATCCAGGGCAGGATCGTCGATCAGCACAGTCGCGCGGTACGAACGCCCGCCGCCGGGTGGTGTGCCGTAACCCGTCACGATGACGCCGGTGAACGGATCAACAGACTGAACCGGCAGGAAATTCAATACTTCAAGCGAGGCATTCCAGAGGTATTTGTTTACCGACGTACTGGTGTCCGTATTCTTGCGGTTGAATATGGACCAGATCGTGTTCTCCGGGTTTGTCTCAATATTGTTGGGATTGTTGGGGTTTGTATACGTGTCGGGCCGCGCCGTTGCGGGGCTGCCAAAATTGCGCAGAGCGCCACAAGCCCCAAGCGCGCCGATGAGCACGAGAGAAACTGTGATTCTGCAAACGGTGCCTTGCGCCATTTCCGCCATCCTATGCCTGTTTGGCCACCGGTCTAAACAAGCTACCCGATCTGGGCAAGGCATATGTACGGGGCGATTCTGACTGTTCGCACCGGTAAACAGGGCCCAATGGGGTTTTTAAGGATGAGCTGAGGGGAAAAACTGTGGCAAAGCTGCACCAATGGCGGCGACATTCAGATGACGGCCGTCAGGCTTCTTGCAATGAGGGGGCCATTGGATGCAAACACCCTGCATACCCTTACCGGATGAACTGGTTTGGGCTTAAAAATTCAAACCGAGGGAAAACAAATGAAAAAAGTTCTCTTCGCTACAACGGCTCTGGTTGCGACCGCCTCCGTTGCAGCTGCAGACGTTACCTTTGGCGGCTATGGTCGTTTTGGTATCATGTACACAGAAGGCGCTGGCGCTGACGGTGTCTTTGGAACAGCTGACGATACAGACAGCACAGACGTAACATCGCGTCTGCGCCTCCAGATTGACATGACAGCTGAGACAGATGCTGGTGTTACTGTTGGTGCGCGTGTTCGTTTGCAGCAGAACAACTCCGACGAAATCGGCAAGGTGAGTGCTGGTGCTGACGGCATCTTCGGTACAGCGGATGACACGGTCTCCGGCGGCCCCTCCGGCACAGGCTTCAACGGCGTACGTTTCTTCGCACGCTCCGGTGGTCTTGAAGTCGGCGTCGGGAACATCTTCGGCGCTCTGGAATCCATGCCTGGCATGTACCCCATCGATCTGGGTCTGACCGGTCTGGGCTATAATTACACGCCTATTGACGGACGTGTCGACCAATACTCTTCAGGTGGTAACGGTGCTGCTGGTTCCAACGGTGTTGAAGTCATGTATTCCGCTGGTGACCTGTCGTTCCACTTGTCAGCTTCTGACACGAATGACCGTGTAGCAGGATATGCGGCATACGCATGGAGCGGCTGGACAGTTGCTCTTGGTCTGCAAGACTCAAACGACGTCACTGACACCGAATGGGTAGCCTCAGTTGGTGGTTCCTTTGGTGTTGCTGACGTGGCGCTGGCCTATGCCAAGAACGGTGACGACAACGGCATCACAGGCGGCAATGGTTCTGGCGACCACTGGGTTCTGTCCGCTCGTTTCGACGTTGGCGCAGCGACAGACGTAGAAGTATATGTTGCTGATGCAGACTACTTCGTTGACACGTCTTACGGTGTAGACGTCAACCACGACTTGGGTGGCGGTGTCTCCCTGCGTGGTGGTGTCGTACGCTTGGGCAGTGGCGCAACACGCGCTGACGCGGGTGTTCGCTTCAACTTCTAAGTTGATCTGAACTCTACTGATTTGGGGCAGACCATTGGTCTGCCCCTTTTCTTTTGCGCGCCCCTTTTCATTTCCTCCCGTGCTTTGCTATCTCTGCCGTGAAAAACGAAAGAGTATGTCCCCATGAGCCTCACTGATATCTCTGACAGAATAGCCGCAGCCGAGAAGAACGCGGGACGCAGCCCCGGCGCTGTTACACTGATCGCTGTCAGTAAAGTGCAGCCTGACTCGCGGGTTGAAGCCGTTTTGCAGGAAGGCCATCGGTGTTTTGGCGAGAACAAGGTGCAGGAAGCGGCAGGCAAATGGCCCGCCTTTCGCGCACAATACCAAGGTGTCGATCTGCATCTGATCGGCCCCCTGCAATCCAACAAAACCCGCCAGGCGATGGAGCTGTTTGACGCGATCCACTCGCTTGACCGTCCCAAACTGGCCGGATCAATCGCGCGGATCGCACAGGAAATCGGCAGTTGCCCCGATCTGTTCATTCAGATCAACACCGGCGAAGAGCCACAAAAGGCGGGCGTTCTGCCCGTCGACGCAGATGGTTTTGTCAAGGAATGTCAGGGGCTTGATCTGCCAATCAGGGGTTTGATGTGTATTCCGCCGGTCGGTGAGGAACCCGCACTCCATTTCGCGCTGCTGTCCAAGATGGCCGCGCGTAACGGGTTGCCTGGTCTGTCAATGGGGATGAGCAGCGATTTCGAACGGGCCATTGCGCTGGGCGCGACCCATGTGCGGGTGGGGTCAGCGATATTTGGCGAACGGGTGGCGGGGTAGCTTCTGCCTAGCGAACGATCAACCGGGAGCGGTGTTTCAAACGCTGCGCGATTTGGTGCAGATCAGCGCGGCGCAAAGCGATGCAGCCCTCCGTCGGAAACCCCGGCCTGCGCCACTGATGAATGAAAATCGCCGACCCTCTTCCTGCGACGCTGTAGGGCCAATTCCAGTCGGTCAAGAGAACCAGATCATATAGCGGATCGGGACGTCGCAATATTTCATGGCTGTAAGGGTAGGGTGCGCGCACCATGTGATTATAGCCTTCGGCACCGGCGTCGTCTGACCACAAATCCAAGGGTCCGATTGGAACGGCCCAAGGCGCTGGCGCTGCCATCCGGTCAGGCCGATACAACATGCCGACGATGCGGTGTGTGCCCTGCGGCGTGGCCCTATCGCCCTCTTTCTTGCGGGTGGATATGCCCCCATTCCCGATGGTGCAGGGGAAAAGCCGTCCTTGAAACCGCAGGCCCAGCGGCGTCAGTACCAGATCGTCTGGAGTCACAGCAAATGCCCGGACTTCGCGGCTTTGGTCGCCAGATAGGCCGTGTTGTGGCTGTTTTCGCCCACTTTCAGAGGTACACGTTCGGTTACTTCCACGCCACTTGTGCGCATCATGTCAACTTTTCTTGGGTTATTGGTCAGCAGGCGAACAGCAGAAAACCCCATCGATTTCAGAATATCCGACCCCAATCGGAAGTCGCGTTCGTCATCCTCAAAACCAAGTCTGTGGTTGGCCTCTACAGTGTCAAACCCTTGATCCTGAAGGGAATAGGCGCGCATTTTGTTCGCAAGTCCGATCCCGCGTCCTTCCTGATTGAGATAAAGCAACACACCATTTCCTTCGGTTCCCATCTGGTCCAAAGCCGCGTGTAATTGTGGGCCGCAGTCACATTTGAGACTGCCCAGCAGGTCCCCGGTAAAGCAGGCCGAGTGAAGACGTGCCAAAACGGGCGCTGCGCGGTCGGGGCGACCGATTTCGATGGCATAATGTTCTTCGCCGCCATCTTCGGGGCGGAAGATGTGCAACCTTCCTGCTTCTGACGCAGCCATAGGCAGGCGCGCGCTGACCACCGGATGGAGTGGGCTTCGGGCGTCAAGCGCAGGGGTCACGGCAGAGAGGGACAGTGCGCCCAATCCGTGTGTGGACGCAAAACTGGCCCCGTCGGGCAGGTCCAGCACCAGAACGGCGGGCAACAAACGTGCCGCCTTTGCGAGAGAGATCGCAGCACGGTGCGCAGAGACGTCGCCCCCGCGTGCACAGGAAAACGGTCCCTTCATTGGCGCGCGCAGGTCATCTGCCGGATCGGCAATGGCCTGCACCCATGCAGGTGACGCATCAACGGGCAGAATGATACGCGCCAGATCGCGGTCGTATACCTGCGCCTTCAGGGTGTTGGCCCTGCGCGCAGTGACGGCCAGGACGGGCGCGCCACCAAGGGCCAGAAGATCAGCCATCCGGGCGGCATCAAGCGTCTCTGCCGCCATCACCAATACGCTGGGTGACCCCAGCAGGATTACAGGCACGCCCATGCGCAGATCGGCGCGGGCGCGGGCAATCTGTTCATTTATGTCCGGTGCGAGGGTCATTTGGTGTTACAGCTCCGAGGCGGGTTTGAAAGATATCTATGCCAGCAGGCCATGAATTGAAACATTTGACCGCAAAAGCAACACGAGCCTGTGAATTTCGCAGCCTAAACCTTGCTGCTTGGCCCCTCAGGCCCATCTATAAAGTAACAATAAACGGAGGACGGCATGGCACAGCTCAAGAAAATCCTGCTTGTCGATGATGATGACGACCTGCGCGAGGCGCTGAGCGAGCAGTTGATCATGACCGAAGATTTCGATGTGTTCGAGGCCGGAAATGGCAGCGATGCGATGGTGCGCGCCAAAGAAGCGATTTATGACCTCGTGATCCTCGATGTGGGTTTGCCTGATACCGACGGACGCGAATTGTGCCGTCTGATGCGGAAGCAGGGCGTCAAAAGCCCGATTCTCATGCTGACAGGGCACGACAGCGACGCCGATACTATTTTGGGCCTTGACGCAGGGGCGAATGACTATGTGTCAAAGCCGTTCAAGTTTCCCGTGTTGCTGGCCCGTATCCGCGCCCAACTGCGCCAGCATGAACAATCCGAAGACGCCGTTTTCCAGCTCGGGCATTATACTTTCAAACCCTCGATGAAGATGCTGATCACCGAAGACGACAAAAAGGTGCGCCTCACCGAGAAAGAGACAAACATACTAAAGTTCCTCTACCGGTCAAACGATGGTGTGGTGGCGCGCGATGTGCTGCTGCACGAGGTCTGGGGCTACAATGCCGGGGTAACGACCCATACGCTGGAAACACACATCTATCGCCTGCGCCAGAAAATAGAACCGGATCCGTCAAACGCGCGCCTGCTTGTGACGGAATCCGGTGGCTACAGGTTGATGTCCTAAGCGCGGGCCACGCCCCGTTCGAGATCCGTCTATTGTGCCCGGATATAGGCACATACCTCCCTGTTGAACTGGGCCGGACCTTGCGTCCGGCCCTTTTTTCCTGCGGCCATAACGTGACCTATGCCCAACTGGTAGAAAACTGGACGCTACAGGTATCACCGAAAGAGAGGTAAATGTCCGCGACAAGCAAAGCATGGAACATCCGCCATTCTGGGCATTTTCGTTTGCGGTGAACTGGTCTAGGGTGTTTCCTCCCGATCCCGCTCAGGAGCCTGTCTAATGCCCTTTACCCTTGCCACCTGGAACATCAACTCGGTGCGGCTGCGCGAACCTTTGGTGCTGCGCATGCTGGCTGAATTTGGCCCCGATGTACTGTGTCTGCAAGAATGCAAACGCCCGGTGGACAAAATCCCGTTGGAGGGTTTTGTCTCTGCGGGGTACACCCATATGATTGCGCGTGGGCAAAAGGGATACAACGGTGTCGCGATCCTGTCGAAACTGCCGATCGTCGAGGCTGCGGCTGAGGATTTTGCATCGCTTGGCCATGCCCGCCACATCGCTGGAACGCTGGAAAACGGCACAACGATACACAACTTCTATGTGCCTGCAGGGGGCGACAAGCCAAACCGCGAGATCAATGAAAAGTTTGGTCAGAAACTGGATTACCTGTCGGAAATGCGCGACTGGTTTCATGCGGACAAACCACAAAAGTCGATCCTTGTCGGTGATTTGAACATCGCACCGCGCGAAGATGACGTTTGGGACCACAAGAAGCTTTTAAAGGTGGTCAGCCATACCCCTGTCGAGGTTGAGGCGTTGGCCGAAACCCAAGACGCGGGGAAATGGGTCGACATCACCCGGCAGGATATTCCGGACGGGAACCTCTTTAGCTGGTGGTCCTATCGCGCGCCCGACTGGGATTCGGCAGACAAGGGACGCCGGCTTGATCATATCTGGGCGACGCCCGATATTTCCAGTGCAGCCCATTCCAGCCATATTCAGCGCGGGGTGCGCGGATGGGAGCAACCCAGCGACCACGCCCCGGTTTTTGCCAGTTTTGACCTTTGAATTAACGACGGCTGCCCTCATATAAGGGCAAAAGCGATCCAAGCGAGGAAACCCCATGGAACTGAACCTAAGTCCGGCACCTGATGCCGATCTGATCAAAGTTGTCACCGAAGCCACCTTTATGGCCGATGTGGTCGAGGCATCGCAGAAGACGCCGGTCATTGTTGATTTCTGGTCGCCGCGTTCCGGGTCATCCAAGACGATGACGCCACTGCTTGAAAATGCAGTCAAAGCGGCCAAAGGCGCTGTCAAAATGGCTAAGGTCAATGTGGACGAGGCGCGTGCAATCGCAGACCAACTTCGGATCGAGTCAATTCCGACGGTCTATGCGTTTTATCAGGGCCAGCCGGTTGACGGGTTTCAGGGGGGGCAGCCTGAATCCGAACTCAAGGCCTTTGTGGACCGTGTTGTCAAAGCGGGCGGTGGCGAAGCGCCGGGCGATCAACTGGCAGAAGCCGTTGAGGCAGCCGAAGAAATGTTGAATGAAGGCGCACTGGATGACGCGGCACAGACCTTTGCCGCAATCGTGGATGAAGACCCCAAACATGCAGGAGCCTACGGTGGCATGGTGCGAGCGCATATCGCGATGGGTGCTCTGGATCAGGCCGAAGCGTTGCTGAACGGCGCTCCGATCGAGATATCCAAAGCTCCCGAACTGGAGGCAGCGCACGCTCAACTGGAATTGGCCCGTCAGGCCGAAAATGCCGGCCCCGTCGCTGAATTGGCAGAGGCGGTAGAGGCCAATCCCGATGACCTTCAAGCGCGGTTTGATCTTGCGCAGGCGCTTTATGCGAACGGCGATGCCGAAGCGGCGGTGGCCCAGTTGCTGACTCTGTTTGGCAAGGATCGTGAATGGAACGACAGCGCCGCCAAAACCCAGCTCTTTACGATTTTTGAGGCTCTCAAAGCCGATGATCCGGTCGCATTGAATGGGCGCCGAAAATTGAGCTCGATGATATTTGCCTGATCTCATCCCCGCGCTACGTCGCCTATCATGATCAAGCAAACAGAGCTGCCAGACACAATTGCGATTTTCCCGCTCAGCGGGGCACTATTGCTGCCGAGGTCGCGATTGCCGCTGCACATTTTTGAGCCGCGATATCTGCAAATGATCGAAGACACGTTGAAGACCGACGGACGGCTGATTGGCATGATCCAGCCCAATCCCATTCCGGGTCGTGACGGGCCGGGTCTGCACTCAATCGGGTGTGCGGGACGGATCACGCAATTCTCCGAAACAGAGGATGGCCGCTATATGATTACCCTTGGCGGGGTGTCGCGGTTTCGGGTGGTCAAGGAAATCGAAGGCTTTTGCCCCTATCGTCGGTGCGATGTCAGTTGGGACGGTTTTGATCGCGATCTTGGCAAGGAAGAGGCGGACAGCGCCTTTCAGCGACCAAAGTTTCTTGACCTGCTGGGACGCTATTTTGACACGCGGGGGCTGTCGGCCGATTGGGAAACGCTAAAGGAAGCGGATGATGAACTGCTCATCAATTCACTGTCGATGATGCTTGATTTTGATGCCGAGGATAAGCAGGCGTTGCTTGAGGCGCCATCACTTCAGACCCGCCGCGAGACCCTTGTTACGCTGATTGAGTATATCATGATGGGTGGTGAAGAAGACGGGCTGATGCAATGAGTGATACTGTTATCAATTTTGACCGCCGGATGCTCGAGGCGCTGATTTGTCCGCGTACCCGAACGACGCTCAAGTTCGATGTCGAGCGGCAGGAGCTGGTCTCCAAGGCAGCCGGACTTGCATTTCCGATACGCAACGGCATTCCGGTGATGTTGGAAGACGAGGCGCGGGTGCTGGAGTAACGCGGGTGCGTTTGTAGCTAAAGCGCCTTTCCCTGCATCAACCTTGGAAGATCGCCAGAGAGTCCGGCCGCTTCGCGGATAAATCCACGGCGCAGGCCGGGTAGGGCATTTACCGCCGCCATGCCAATGTCCCGCGCCATGCGTACGAGGGCATTATCATTGGAAAACAGTCTGTTGAAACTATCCGTCGCCAGCGCGAGCGAGGCATTGTCAAACCGCCGCCACGCCTGATAGCACGCCAAAGTCGCGTCTGATCCGATATCCTCGCCGCGTCGCGCGGCGTCTGCGACAACCTCCGCAAGTGCTGCAACATCACGCAATCCCGCGTTCAGCCCCTGTCCTGCAATCGGATGTACGCCATGCGCGGCATCCCCGACCAAAGCGATCCGTGGCGCAATCATGCTGTGGGCAAGTGACAGACCAAGTGGAAAGGTATCACGCGCGCCAGCCAGCGATATCTCGCCCAGAAAACTACCGAACCGCGGACGCAACACGTCAAGATAACCGGCATCGTCCAACGCATTGATTTGTGCGGCGGCCTGCGTTGTTTCGCTCCACACGATAGAAGACCGGTTGCCTGTCAGCGGCAGGATCGCCAATGGGCCGGGGGGCATGAAGAACTGATGCGCGACACCGTGATGGGGCACATCATGGTTAATTGCGCAGACCAGTGCGGTTTGGCCATAGCCCCACTCCACCCGTTTGATTCCCGCACGTGCGCCGGTACCGGTGCCGCGCCCGTCCGCTCCGATGGCGAGGCGCGCGCGCAGTGTTTTGCCGTTGTCCATTTGCAGCGTAAGGCCAGTGGCATCGACGTCCTGACCGGTCACACGGACTTTGTTCAATCGGGTAATCCCTGATTTCGCTTTGACTGCATTCAGCAGGGCGCGGCGCAGATGACGGTCTTCGATCATGTGCCCCATCGGGCCTTCTTCGATTTCTGCGTGGTCGAAGTGCATGAACATCGGCGACGGCCCATCGCCTGCGCGACCGTCAGTGACCTTGATTTCCAACATCGGTTGCGCATGGTTTGACACGGATTTCCAGACACCCAGCCCCTCCAACAAGCGACAGGACGTCAAGGCAAGCGCATAAGACCGCCCGTCAAATTTTGCATCCTTGCGCACGGAGACACCAAGCGCGTCAATCAGTGTGACATGCTGGCCCGTGCCGGCCAACGCGAGGGCAAGCGCGGGGCCGTTCAGTCCCCCGCCGATGATCGCAATATCGGTGTCAAAATCCATGACCCCAGATATGGGCAAGTTGCGGGGATTGTCCATGTGCCCAAGCGTCGCTACCGTCACGCCAAACGAATTGAGGGGACGATCATGCAAGACTGGCTCAAGATGACTGCCGCCGATCTGGGGCGCGGCATTGATGCGGGTGACATTGACCCGGTTGCTTTGGCGCAAACGTATTTGGATGCCATAGACGCACACCCCTTGAGGGATCGCATCTATGCCCGCGTCACCCATGATCGCGCTCTGGCCGAAGCCGCGGCAGCGGCGGAGCGTGCCAAGGCCGGCCACCGGTTGTCACCGTTGGACGGGGTGCCGATTTCCTGGAAAGACCTGTTTGACACTGCCGGAATAGGGACAGAGGCGGGATCAAAGTTGCTGGAGGGCCGTGTCCCTGCGCAGGATGCGACCGTGCTGGCGAACGCGACAGCGGCAGGTTTGGTCTGTCTGGGCAAGACTCACATGAGCGAACTGGCATTTTCTGGATTGGGGCAAAATCCGTCGACCGCGACCCCTCACTGCGTGAATGACTTGGAGGCGGTTGCGGGCGGGTCGTCCTCCGGTGCGGCGGCGTCTGTGGCGTTCGGGCTTGCGGCGGCGGGCATTGGGTCTGACACGGGCGGGTCTGTCCGGATTCCGGCGGCCTGGAACGATCTTGTCGGGCTCAAAACAACGAGTGGCAGGTTGACGTTGGAGGGCGTCGTCCCGTTGGCGCTTAAATTTGACACAGTCGGGCCGCTGTGCCGGTCGGTCGAGGATGCAGGGCTGCTGCTGGCCGCACTTGAGGGCAGCAAACCAGCGGATCTGCGTCATGCGTCGCTTGACGGACGCCAGTTTGCCTTGCTGCGTACCGTGGCGCAAGACGATGTACGCGATGGGCCTTCCGCCGCGTTCAAAAATGCGGTTGAGCGATTGGAAGAGGCCGGTGCATCCGTGCAATGGATCGATGTGCCAGAGGTGTCTGATGGCATGGAGTTGGCGACTTGTCTATTTACATCAGAAGCTTACGGTCTTTGGCGTGATGTGATTGACGCCAATCCGGATGCCATGTTTGCGCAAATCAGGGAACGGTTCGAGTTGGGCAAAGATTTCTCAGGACCCGATTATGTTGCGGCATGGGCCAAGCTGGACGTGGCGCGCATGGGATACGATCAGGCCGTCGCGGGGTTTGACGCTGTTCTGGTGCCAACTGCCGCAAACCTGCCACCCAATCTTGAGCGTCTGACGAACGATAACAGCTATTACATCTCGGAAAATTTGCTGACTTTGCGCAATACACGTATCGGCAACCTGATGGGCCTATGTGCGCTGACATTGCCAACGGGCGTGCCATCTTGTGGTCTGATGATGATGGGCCCACCAGATATGGAAGAGCACCTTCTGCGCCTTGGGATTGCTGTCGAGGAGGCGCTGCGCTGATTTCGTCTAAAATGCCACAAATGCCTGAGCACGTTCCGGTTTTTCTGGACTGATTCCACTGTGTTGGGTACTTTGAATGGAAACGGGGCGTCAATGATCCCGATCCGAGGCAGTTTTAATGAAGTTTCCCGAGCGGTTTTCGAACCTTCCGGCCCATGCTTGGCCGCGCCTGCGCGCTCTGCTGGACGTGCACGAGGGTGGTGGTCCGCTTCTTCAAATGACCATCGGGGAACCGAAGCACGCTTTTCCAGCATGGGTGAGCGATAAAATTTCCGAAAATGCGGCCGGGTTTAACAGCTATCCGCCAAACGACGGTTCTCCTGAACTCAAGCGCGCGATTTCCGGATGGATCAAACGCCGCTACGGCGTCACGATGGATCCTGAAACCGAGATTATGGCCCTGAATGGCACCCGTGAGGGGCTGTATAACGCGGTTATCGCACTCTGCCCCGAACGCAAGAACGGTGAAAAACCCGCCATTCTGATGCCCAACCCGTTCTACCAAGTGTACATGATTGGCGCAATTTCCGGTAATTCGGACCCTGTGATGGTCAATGCGACCAAAGAAACGGGCCACCTGCCGGATTTCCATGCGGTGCCGCAGGACGTGCTGAAACGCACCACTGCAGTTTATATCTGTTCGCCCGCCAATCCGCAGGGGGCTGTGGCCGATTATGATTATTGGGCCAACCTGATTGATCTGGCTGAAACCCATGACTTCATGATTTTTGCCGACGAATGCTATTCCGAAATCTATCGCGATGACCCGCCCACCGGAGCGATTGAAGTCGTCGAAAAGCTGGGCACAGACCGTAACCGCGTTGCGATCTTTCACTCGTTAAGCAAGCGGTCGAACCTGCCGGGATTGCGATCGGGATTTGTAGCAAGTGGTGCCGAGACAATCCGCGAGGTCAAGCAATTACGCAACTATGCTGGCGCGCCCTTGCCCTTGCCGCTACAGCAGGCCGCTGCGGCCGTGTGGGATGATGAGGATCACGTCGCAGAAAGCCGCGCGATGTATCAGGAAAAATTCCAGATCGCAGACCGTATTCTTGGCAATGTGCCGGGCTATCAAAGCCCCGATGCGGGTTTTTTTCTGTGGTTGCCGGTGGAAGATGACGAAACCGCGGCGCTCAAGCTGTGGAAGGAAACGGGCGTCAAAGTGCTGCCCGGCGGGTATCTGGCGCAGGACGTTGCAGGGGCTGAAAACCCCGGCAAGAAGTACATTAGGGTCGCTCTGGTGGCCCCAAAAGACGAGACGGCACGCGGATTGGAATTGATCCGCGACTGCCTGTATTCGGCGTAAAGAGGACAGAGGCAAATGGCATATCAAACACGGCAACGCGACCCCCTGCTGGACAGTCACATGACCGAGGCGCTGGAGAAACGCGGCAAGGAATTGCTGGGTTTGGCGCTGATCGCGTTTGGTGTGATGGCCGCAATGATGATCGGCAGCTACACGCCTGATGATCCCAACTTTATGGTCTCAACCGATGCAGCCGTGCAAAACTGGCTGGGCCGGATGGGCGCGTCCATCGCTGCACCCTTGTTCATGATCGTGGGATGGGGTGCTTGGGGCATTGCCGCTGTGCTGCTTGTGTGGGGTGCGCGCTTTGCCCTCCATTGGGGGCAGGACCGTGCCGTTGGCCGCTTGATTTTCGCGCCAATTGCTGTGGCACTCGGGTCGATCTATGCCGCGACGCTAACGCCGGGTTCCGAATGGCTTCAGACGCACAGCTTTGGTCTGGGTGGGCTGTTTGGCGATACTGTCATGGGCGCGCTTCTGACAATTCTGCCAATCGGGTCGACCTTTACGGTCAAGCTGATGTCGTTGCTGGTCGGTGTCTCCATTGTTGTGTTGGGGGCATTCGTTCTGGGCTTTACCAAGGTTGAGCTTGCCCGTCTGGGCCGCTTCCTGTTGGTCGGGATGATCATGGCATACGCCACGTTGATGAACATACTGGGGCGTGGTGCCACTGGCGCTGTGCAGGCTGCTCAGAATATTCAGGCTCGCGCCAGCGAGCGTCGTGAACGGCGCCGCATTGAGGCTGAGGAAAATGCGGAGTTTGCGGCCAGCCAGCCGACATTTGACACGCCTGCCGCTTCAGCTCAGCCAGAAGCGATCCCGGTGGCCGAAGGCAAATCCGGCCTTTTGGCTCGTATGCCGACATTAATCAAACGGTCGGAAACGTTACCTGAACCTGAGCTGGTCGAAATGCAGCATTACGTAGACCTTGAGGATCATGACGCCGGTGATGACAATCGTATCAAAAGTAAAATCGCAGATGTGATCAAAAGCCGTGTGCGCAGTACGACCGCAGTGCATACACAAACCACGTCACCTCTCACCCGCGGGCGCGGGCGTGGTCCGGATCCGTTGGTGCTGAACATCGCACCAAAAGCTGCCGCATTGCCGCCCGAACCCCCTTTGACCGGTGCTGTACGGGCCGAACCGCCACTAACAACCGCGCCCGCGACGCTTGACCGCGCGACTTTCGTTAGGCAGCCCGTTCCTGTTGAACCGGCAACACCCGTTGCAGAAGATGAGGCCACGCATCTGCCCCTCGAAGAGCCCGTAATCGCGCCCACTGCTGCCATTCCCGTGGCGGCGCCACGCAAAGTGGTGCAGCAGCCGTTGCGCAAACCTGTTCCGACGTCCAAGCAGGCGCAGGCCGAGGCACAGCCGGGATTAACCTTTGACGATACCCACCCCGGTTTTGAATTGCCGCCGCTTGCCCTGCTGGAAAATCCGGAATCCACGCAGCGCCTGCATCTGTCCGACGAAGCGCTGGAAGAAAATGCGCGGATGCTGGAGACCGTGCTGGATGATTACGGCGTCAAAGGCGAAATCGTTGCCGTGCGCCCTGGCCCTGTCGTGACCATGTATGAACTGGAACCTGCTCCCGGCCTCAAAGCGTCGCGCGTTATCGGTCTGGCTGATGATATCGCCCGCTCCATGGCGGCCCTTTCCGCGCGGGTTTCTACCGTGCCGGGCCGTTCTGTCATTGGCATCGAACTGCCCAACGAAAACCGCGAAAAAGTGGTCCTGCGCGAGATCTTGTCGACCCGTGATTTTGGCGATGGAAACCAAAGCCTGCCACTGGCCTTGGGTAAGGACATCGGCGGGGAGCCGATTGTGGCCAATCTCGCCAAGATGCCGCACCTGTTGATCGCCGGTACCACCGGCTCCGGTAAATCCGTGGCGATCAACACCATGATTCTGTCATTGCTGTACAAGCTGACGCCGCAGGAATGCCGGATGATCATGATCGACCCCAAGATGCTGGAATTGTCAGTTTATGACGGTATCCCACATCTGTTGTCCCCTGTCGTGACCGATCCCAAAAAGGCCCTTGTGGCGCTGAAAT
Organism: Sulfitobacter sp.; assembly: GCA_049645905.1. Lineage (GTDB taxonomy): Bacteria > Pseudomonadota > Alphaproteobacteria > Rhodobacterales > Rhodobacteraceae > Sulfitobacter. Next base: position 16,310 of record JBARUV010000272.1, on the reverse strand, counting down.
GGACAGTGGGCGAGATGGAGGAACGCTATCGCAAGATGTCCAAAATGGGCGTGCGGAATATCGAAGGGTATAACAGCCGCGTCAAAGATGCGCTGGCCAAGGGCGAGAATTTTGAACGCACCGTACAGACCGGTTTTGATGACGACACCGGTGAGCCTATCTTTGAGACGGAAGAAAACACACCGGTAACGCTGCCCTATATTGTGGTGATCGTTGACGAGATGGCCGACCTGATGATGGTGGCGGGCAAAGAGATCGAAGCCTGTATCCAGCGTCTGGCTCAGATGGCGCGCGCCTCTGGCATTCACTTGATCATGGCCACACAACGCCCGTCGGTCGACGTGATTACCGGTACGATCAAGGCCAACTTTCCCACGCGGATTTCGTTTCAGGTGACCTCGAAGATCGACAGCCGTACGATTCTCGGTGAAATGGGAGCCGAACAACTGCTCGGGATGGGTGACATGCTCTATATGGCGGGTGGGTCAAAAATCGTGCGGTGCCACGGGCCCTTTGTGAGCGATGAAGAAGTTGAGGAGATCGTCAACCACCTCAAGCAATATGGCGAACCGGATTATGTCAACGGCGTGGTCGAAGGGCCATCCGATGACAAGGAAAGCGATATCGACGCGGTTCTGGGTCTGAATACGGGCGGCAATACGGATGGTGAAGATGCTTTGTATGACACGGCCGTGCAGGTGGTGATCAGGGATCGGAAATGTTCGACCTCCTATATCCAGCGCAAACTGGCAATCGGTTACAACAAGGCCGCGCGTTTGGTGGAACAGATGGAAGACGAAGGTCTTGTCTCTCCTGCGAACCACGTTGGTAAACGCGAGATATTGGTGCCGGAGCAAGCCTGAAGCTTAACCTCTCCAGTTAATTTCGGCACCAAGATGGCACCGTCGGGCACCCCCCGGCGGTGTTTTCTTGCGCATTTCGGAAAATCGACGGTCTTGATATCGCATATCAACCGCATCCGCCCTATGTGATTGGCAATGAAAAGAACTTGAGGATGAGTGATATGCGTTTTGTAACGACCGCGGCCCTCGCGCTTGGCCTGATGGTTCTGACCCCCTTTGCCGCGTCTGCGCAAAAATTGCCGCTGGCAGAAATTTCCGGCTATCTCAATAAATTGCAGACCGCCAAAGGCGAGTTTACCCAGATCAACGATGATGGCTCCATCAGCACGGGCACGATCTATATCAAACGCCCCGGTCGGGTGCGGTTCGAGTATAATCCACCGGAGAGCTCTCTTGTTGTGGCCGGTTCCAACACGGTCGTGATCTATGATAAAAAGTCGAACCAACCTGCAGAAACGTACCCGCTGGATCGGACCCCGTTGTCGATCATACTGGCGAGAAACGTCAATCTGGGACAGGCGCGCATGGTAACGGGCCACAACTATGATGGCACTGCGACGGTTGTTACAGCGCAGGATCCCGCGCATCCGGAGTATGGCAACATTCAGCTCAAATTCACGGGCAACCCGGTCGAATTGCGCCAGTGGGTCATCAACGACGGCAATGGCAGTCAGACGACAGTGGTCCTTGGTGATCTGAGCAAAGGCGGCGATTTGCCCAACAAGCTGTTTGATGTCGGCGCAGCCAAGATATCTACGGGTCGCTGAGGCCTGCAGCAGTTTTTGGCGGTCGACCCACCCGCGACCCCGAAGATTCCTAAATGAAGGCCTGTCATATTTGGCAGGCCTTCATCGTCCGGTGTCCCAAGGGCGCCGCGTCTTAGCGGCGTAGACGGCACCCGGCTATCTGCTGTTCATACATTGCCGAGCGCGCGTGGACCTTGCCCGACACAGCCACCAGCCAGCTCTTGTTGTTATAGCTGGCGCGGCTGAAACCGCTGTGTCCTTCATGATAGGCAAGATACTGATTGCGGGCATCCGTCAGGGCGATGCCGTTGCGATCGCGGCTTTGGTTCATGTACCAGCCCATGAAATCGCTGGCGTCCTTGATCCGGTCGCGCTTGGCGGCGCGGCGGTTCTGGTCTTTGCGGTATTCATCCCAGGTGGCGTCAAGCGCCTGAGAATAGCCGAACGCGCTGGATTGGCGGCCCATGGGGATCACTCCCAGCACGTATTTGAACGGCGTGCGGGCGTCGGCCACAAATTTGCTTTCCTGATGGATCGTGGCCATCTGTACGTGAACGGGTACACCCCATTTACGCTCCACATTCCGGAAAGCCTTGTAGTATTCGGGGCGCTCTTTGAGGATTGTGCAGGCGTTGTCCAGATTTCTGGGCGCGGACGATTGTCCGCCCCCGCAGGACGCTACCAACAACACAATAATCATAGCGCGAAGGGTTTTGCTCATTTGCCTCTCGCAATTCGTTTTTTATATTTTCCGGTATGTTACTCGATTTTATGCCGCCGTCACATCACAATTTTCATAAAAGTACGGCCAGTAGCAGCGGCAACGCGCCGACGGACATCAGAGTCGAGACGACAACCAGACCGGCGACGGCATTTGCGTCCGCGCCGTATTTTTCCGCCAATAAATAGGATGTCACGGCAACAGGTGTCGCGACTTGCAACACCAGCACGCCAAATGCGACATCATCCAGCGCAAACCACGTTGCAGCAGACCAGCTGATGCCGACGCAAAGGATGACTTTGAGCGCTGAAAAAACCACCGCCTTGCCAACGCCCACCGGATTCAAGCGCGCCACCGCGACGCCCAAAGTGATCAGCATCAGGGGAATCGCCATCTGTCCTATGAGGCTTAGTGTATTGGTGAGGAACAGCGGGGTTTGCCAGTCCTGCCACAGGAACAGCGCGCCCAACAAAGTGCCCCACACCAGCGGTTCGCGCACCACCTTGCCCCATGCACCGGCCCCTGCCACCAGCCAGATTCCAAAAGTGAACGACCAGATTGCCATAATGGCAAAGACAACGACAGCGTAGCTGAGGCCGGTTTCGCCGTAAGCAAACAGCGCCAGTGGCAGGCCCAGATTACCCGTGTTGCCAAAGATCAGCGGTGCGGAGTAGGTTTGACCGTTCAGCCGCGCCATCCGAACCAGCACCAGCACAACAATAGTCACGGCGCCATATGCGGCAACGGACGCCATTAACAGTGCGGTAAGTGCTGCAGGTTCAATCTGCGCCTTCATCAGTGAAACGAATATCAGGCAGGGCACTGAAAGGGTCATTGCTAACCGGGTTACAAACTGAATCCGATATTCGAACCCCAGTTTGACCCAGCCAAACCCCAGTGAAGCCAGTAAAAACACCGGCGCAACGATTTCGAGGACAGTAAATACGATGTTCAACAGTTTGTTTCCTATAAAGTATCGTGACGTGATTGGACAAATGCCCCTTGAACCGACTACTAACGAAAGGTAGGGGCTGCAATGTTATGCTACGCACGCGCGCGAAATATCATTTGGGACAAGTTGTCCGTCACAAGAAACATCCCTTTCGGGGTGTGATTTTTGACGTCGATCCGGAATTTGCCAATACGGAAGAATGGTATGAAGCCATTCCGGAAGAGAGCCGCCCCGACAAAGAGCAGCCGTACTACCATCTTCTGGCCGAGAATGACCAAAGCTACTATGTGGCGTATGTGTCAGAGCAGAACCTTGTTGCGGATTATTCGGGCGAACCTGTGGATCACCCGGATATTCCCGATCTGTTTGGTCCGTTCACCGATGGTGCCTACCCGCTGCATTTCCAACTGAACTGAGTTGGACGGGTGAGCATTTTGCCCACCCCGCCGTTTCAATAGCCCAAAGCGCACCCGTCCTTGCGCGGATCACTGGCGCCTTCCAGCACGCCATCTTCGCGTCGCAGAATCGCCTGCGCCCCGCCAATGGCCGTTTCTGGCACAACAACTTTGTGCCCCATATCACTGAGTTGCTGGCGTACGGAGTCGCTGTATCCGCGTTCGACATTCAACGTCGCATCCTCGGCAAAGGCGCGTGGCGCGTCGATAGCGGTTTGGGGATCCATCTGAAAATCTACCACGTTGGTGACCAGCCGTGCATGGCCGCAGGATTGATACGCCCCGCCCATCACCCCAAAGGGCATCACCACTTTGCCATCGCGTTTGATCATGCCCGGGATAATTGTGTGCATCGGGCGCTTGCCGCCTTTCAACTCGTTGGGGTGGCCTTCTTCCAGCGTAAATCCGGCACCGCGGTTCTGGAACAGCACACCGAATTTCTCTGATGCAATGCCTGAACCGAATCCATGAAAGATCGAATAGATCAGCGAAACCGTCATGCCGTCGCTATCGACCACCGTAATATAGATTGTGTCCTTGTGTACGGCTTCGGACAAGGGCGCAGCAGCGGCCATGGCTCTTTTAGGATCTATAAGCGCGGCCAGTTTCTGTGCGGTGTCGAGCGACATCATATGATCAAGTCGCGTCGTGTGATCAGGATCGGCGAGAAACCGGTTGCGGGCATCATAAGCCAGCTTGGTGGCTTCGGCCTCGATATGCACACGCTCTGCACCGACAGGGTCCATCCCGGCGATGTCAAACTGGGCAAGAATGTTAAGGATCAGATGGGCGGTCGCCCCCTGCCCATTCGGTGGATGCTCCACCACTTCGATGTCTTTGTAACTGGCGCTTACCGGTGTACTCGGCGTTGACGCTGAGTTGGCAAAATCCTCGGCCGTGTGCAGGCCACCGGCAGCACTGAGGGCGGCGACCATATCTTCCGCAACTTCGCCTTCGTAAAATCCGGCGCGTCCGGATTTGGCAATGCGGCGAAGCACTTCGGCTTGACCGGGGGCGCGAAACAGTGCGCCGACGGCAGGCGGTTTGCCATTCATCAAAAAATGGTCGCGCGCCTTGCCCTGCAATATTTCTGCAGATGCGGCCCAGTCAAACGCAACGCGGGGGGCTACGGGAATGCCCGCATCGGCGTATCTGATCGCCGGTTCCAGCAGTGCATCGAGCCCGAGTTTGCCAAGGTTCTGCGACAACGTGCAAAACGCATCTATCGCGGTGGGGATCGTGACGGCCTGCGCATCATAGACCGGTACCGTTTTGAGGCCTTTGGCGCGCATGTCAGCAGCATCCTGTGCGGCAGGCGCGCGCCCCGAACCGTTCAGGGCCTGAACCTCATCGCTGCCTGGCGCCGAGTAGAGAACAAAACAATCCCCCCCGATTCCGGTCATCTGCGGTTCACAAATACCCAGCAATACCGCCCCTGCAATTGCGGCATCCATCGCAGTGCCGCCGCGTTTGAGAATATCAATTGCCGTCTGTGCGGCTAAAGGATGGGATGTGGCACACATACCGTTGGTCGCCAGAACTGCCGAACGGCCCGGAAGGTGAAAGTCGCGCATAAGAAATAGTCCCTGTCAGATGTTTCTGACGGGGAACCTAGCCCAGGTTGTTCGGACTGCCAATTGCGGGAAAATATGATCCTCGGCGCCACGCACTGGGTGGGGGCAATTAAACGCAACGCCGAGGGAAGCCATATGCAGCTACAGGGCCATACATGCCGTCAAACCAAGGCGCAAATGTGATGGGTTCGGGGCCGTTTTGAGGAAATCCGTATTGCGTCTGCGCGCACAAGGTCCGCTTGTGCATGCGAATAACTGCGGTCACTCTGGTGGCTGTAGGTCGTGGCAATTAAGATAGAAGAGCAGCCTTTAGCCTGCGCGTCGCACTGCAACTGCCAATCGCAGATCAAGTTTGTTTTCAAGGCCTTCGCGGCGATAGCGGACATCCTTGGCCAGATCCCTGATCAGGAACCAGCCAAAACCGCCTTCGGGCAAGTCCATCAGGTCCACATCGACATCACGGGCCATCCCAATGGGCATCTGGCCGTCAGGCATCGCGTTGCCCTCATCGCTGATGCTTATGTGTAAACCGTCGCGCAGATGGGTGCAGGCAATGCGGATGGGGCGGTGCGGCTGTTTTGTCGGGTAGGCGTGCTCAACGATGTTATTAAGCGCCTCGGCCAAGACCAGTTCGACTGTGCTGATTTCTTCAATGTCCAGCGCCAGAGGGTCGAGGCAGGTAAGGATACCTCGCAGTGCTTCACGCGTGGCGCCATCGCTGCTCTGGACGGACAGGTCAAAGGGAGGCAGGTACCCGCCATCCAGTCTTACCAGATCTGCAGTTCCCCGCTTCGCGTCATGCACGTTCAGCCGCCAGTGCATCTTCGAGGGAAGTGAAAACGCTGAACACTGAATCCATTCGGGTCAGCCGGAACACCTTTTCAACTGCGGGGGTTAACCCGGCCAACACCAGCCTTCGGGCAGGTGCCAGATGTTTCATCGTCGCTACAATCGCGCCCAAGCCGCTCGAATCAATAAAATCAACGTTTTGCAGGTTCAACACAACTGTCGCCGGACCATCCATGGTCTGGTTGCGCATGGTATCCTTGAAGGTCAGTGCAACCGCGGCATCAATCCGGTTGTCCAGCACCCTGATCACCTGCATGTGCTCTTCTGTTTTCGATGCAACTCTCATAAAATGACCTTCATACCCAAATGGGCCTTCTTGATACCTGCGATTCCTTACCAACTTGTGAGCGCGCGGCCCCAAACGACAGGAGAGAGCGATGAACAAGGTAGTGATTGCAGGGGCGGCCCGCACGCCGATGGGTGGCTTTCAGGGCGCATTCCAAAGCCTGAGCGCGGCCGAGCTGGGCGGGGCCGCGATGAAAGCGGCTATGGAGAATGCAGGCGGACCACGTGTCCAGGAAGTCTTGATGGGGTGCGTCCTGCCGGCAGGTCAGGGCCAAGCACCCGCGCGACAGGCCGGATTCAAGGCCGGTCTGGGCGAAGATGTGCCAGCAACAACTCTGAACAAGATGTGCGGATCGGGTATGAAAGCGGCGATGATCGCGTTTGACCAGATCGCGCTGGGCCACAGTGATGTGATGATCGCTGGCGGGATGGAAAGCATGACAAACGCGCCTTATGTGCTTCCAAAAATGCGTGGCGGTGCGCGGCTGGGTCATGCTGCGGTCATCGATCACATGTTTCTCGACGGTCTCGAGGATGCTTATGAAAAAGGCCGCTTGATGGGTACATTTGCGGAAGATTGCGCCGAAACCTATCAGTTCACGCGGGCCATGCAGGACGACTATGCGCTGGCTTCCCTGTCACGCGCACTTGAGGCACAGGAAAGCAATGCGTTTGAAGGCGAGATTGCTGCCGTCACTGTCACCTCGCGCAAAGGCGAGGCGATAGTTGCCGCAGATGAACAGCCCGCCAGCGCGCGCCCTGACAAGATTCCGCAATTAAAACCGGCCTTCCGCGAGGGGGGCACAGTCACCGCCGCAAATTCATCCTCGATATCTGACGGGGCTGCCGCCCTTGTTCTGGCTTCCGAGGATGCTGCCAAGGCTCAGAACCTTAACGTTCGCGCACATATCATTGGTCATGCCAGCCACGCGCAGGCTCCCGGCCTGTTTACCACGGCGCCGGTGCCTGCCGCACAAAAACTTCTGGAACGGATCGGCTGGTCGAAAGAGGATGTGGACCTCTGGGAAGTGAACGAAGCCTTTGCCGTTGTTCCGCTCGCCTTTATGCGCGAAATGGGACTGTCCCATGACATCGTAAATGTGAACGGCGGAGCCTGCGCATTGGGCCACCCCATCGGGGCCTCTGGTGCGCGCATCATGGTCACTTTGCTGAACGCGCTGGAAAAGCGGGGCCTGAAACGCGGGGTGGCCGCGATCTGTATCGGTGGCGGCGAAGGCACAGCTATCGCAATCGAACGTGCCTGATCTGGTTTTGGCGCTCAATAGCAGGCATCTTCATGCGCGTTGACTATGCGACGCTTGCCAAGACCGTCATGGCTTTGACGGAAGGTGAGGACGACGTGATTGCCCTCATGGCAACATTTGCGTGTGAGGTACACCATTCAGATGATCGGTTTGACTGGACCGGGTTCTACCGTGTGACAGGGCCGGAAGTGCTCAAGATCGGTCCTTATCAAGGGGGGCACGGGTGCCTTGTGATCCCGTTTTCGCGCGGCGTGTGTGGTGCTGCGGCACGCACCGGGAAGGTGCAGCTGGTGCGCGATGTCCATGCCTTTGAGGGCCATATCGCCTGTGCGTCAAGCACGCTGTCGGAACTGGTGCTGCCGGTCTGGAACGGTGCGGGTAGATTATTGGGCGTCTTTGATATTGATAGCGATCAGGAGGATGTGTTTTGCGACGAAGATGCGGTCGAGCTTTCGCATGTGCTTAAGAAAATCTTTTCAGGGGTGAAATAGTTCTGGATTTTTTCACCGCATTTGCGCAATCATGAAATTCTGGCCAAAAATTTCATGGATGTGATTCCTTGCGTCACGATACACCGAACCTTCGCCAAACTCTTGGCGCTGACCTGCGCGCTCTTCGCAAAGCGCGTGGACTGACATTGGTGGACATGGCGGAAACGCTGGGCCGCTCGGTCGGTTGGCTCTCTCAGGTGGAGCGGGACAAATCCGACCCTTCCATCACCGATCTGCGCGACATTGCGGCCTGTCTGGATGTCTCTGTGTCAATGCTGTTTCGCCACGCCGCCGCTCCTGCGCATGAGGCCGGATATGTGGTGCGCAACGACGCGCGTCGGCCCATCGGCTCAAAAGTGGCAGGTCTGGTTGAGGAATTGCTGTCTCCGGACCTGACCGACGATTTTGAAATGGTACATTCGACATTCCTGCCGCACAGCCGGATCAAGGCCCCCGTGGTCCGCCCCACACAGGAAGTCGGCTACCTGATTTCCGGCGCGCTCGAGATCGAGATTGACGGCACCACACATTCAATCCGCCCGGGCGACAGCTTTCGTATTCGCGGAGAGCCGTTCCGCTGGGCCAATACCCACAACACACCTGCCGTGGCCATCTGGGTCATCGCGCCGCCGGTGTATTGAGCCATGAGTTTTGAGGCATGGCTCATCTTCGCGCTGTTCTGGGCAGTATTTGTGACCACGCCGGGCCCCAATGCGGTGAACTGCATCTCCAACGGCATGACGTTGGGGTTTCGCAAGTCGCTTGTGGGAGTGTTGGGGATTCTGACGCAGGCGACATTGTTCCTGCTGCTCTCTGCATTGGGCGTGACAGCCCTTATCACAACCTCACCAACCGCCTTCTTCGCGGCAAAGCTAATCGGGGCGGCGTTCCTCGTCTATCTTGGCATACGTGGCTGGATGAAGGCAAAGACACCGCCCTCAATGACCCAACGGCCTGCAACCTCCACGTATCTGCGTGCGTTCGCGATCGCGACGATCAACCCAAAATCTGTGGCTGGATACCTTGCTGCCTTTTCCCAGTTCGTGCAGCCCGACGTGCCAATCTGGGATCAGATGGCCGTAATTATGCCCACTGCACTGAGCCTTACCGCGCTCAGCTATGTCGGGTTCACTGCTCTTGGTGCGGGCATTGGCCGCGCGGCGCTGGGCGCTGTTTTCAACGTTTGGTTCCGCCGCTTCATGGCGGTCTGTTTTATCATCTACGGTGTGCTTTTGGGCGCGTCCACAACGCCAGTGAGGACCTGATAGATGCTGAAGGGAAGTTGTAACTGTGGGGCAATCACCTTTTCGGTGACAGGCGATGTCTCGAGCGTTTCAAACTGCCACTGCGGTCAATGCCGCAAACAGTCAGGCAATGTCTGGGCCTCTGCTGTGGTCCAACAGGCAGATATAGATATCACCGGTGATCCGCGCTGGTACCGCGCAAGCGCCGGTGCCGCACGCGGTTTTTGCCCGACCTGCGGCGCCTTCCTGTTTTGGAAACATGACAGCGAAACCTCAATGAGCTTTGCTTTGGGTGCCATCGACGGGCGAACAGGGCTGAAAATCGAGAAACACATCTTTGTCGCTGACAAAGGCGACTACTACGATATCGCGGATTCTGTCCCGCAATATGACTGATAGGGAGCACTGAAAATGGCCGACTTTCCAACAACTGCACGCGTGGTCATTATCGGTGGCGGTGTCGTGGGGACATCGACTTTGTATCATCTGGCAAAAGCAGGGTGGAAAGACTGTGTTCTGCTGGAAAAGAACGAACTGACCGCAGGTTCGACTTGGCATGCGGCGGGCAACTGCCCGAACTTTGCCGCCTCATGGGGGGTGATGAACATCCAGCGATACGGTCTGGAGATGTACCGGACATTGGCCAAAGACGTGGACTATCCGATGAACTACCACGTCACCGGCTCCATCCGACTGGGCCACTCCAAAGAGCGCATGCAGGAGTTTGAGCGGGTCGCTTCGATGGGGCGCTATCAGGGTCTTGAGATGGGTATCTGTACGCCCGACGAACTCAAGGAAATGCACCCCTTTATGGAAACCCATGATCTAGAGGGGGGCCTCTGGGACCCGCTTGATGGCGATATCGACCCTGCACAGCTCACTCAGGCCCTTGCCAAGGGCGCGCGGGACGCCGGTGGACGGATCGAACGGTTCTGCCCAGTTACAGGCATTGGCCGCGACGGTGACGAGTGGATCGTCAAGACCGAAAAGGGCGAAATCCGGTGTGAAAAAGTGGTGAACTGTGCCGGATACTATGCGCAACGGGTCGGCGAGATGTTCAAGCCCTTTGGCGGGCGCACCGTGCCGATGGTGGTCATGTCGCACCAGTATTTTCTGACCGAACCAATCCCCGAACTTGAGGCATGGACAAAAGAAAAGGGTCACAAGGTGCCGCTGCTGCGCGATGTGGATACGTCGTATTATCTGCGCCAGGACAAGAATGGCCTGAACCTCGGCCCTTACGAGCGCAATTGTAAGGCGCACTGGGTTACGCCCGATGATCCGATGCCCGAGGATTTCAGTTTCCAGCTTTACCCTGACGATCTGGACCGGATTGAATGGTACATTGAGGACGCAATGGCACGCGTGCCGATCCTCGGCACCGCTGGCGTTGGCCGCAATATCAACGGCCCGATCCCTTACGCCCCCGATGGCCTGCCAATGATCGGCCCGATGCCGGGGGTGCGCAACGCGTTTGAAGGTCATTCTTTCACCTTCGGCATCGCGCAGGGTGGTGGCGCGGGTAAGGTGCTGTCGGAATGGATCATGCAGGGTGAAACCGAGCTTGATATGTGGTCCTGCGATCCGCGCCGCTACACAGATTACACCGACCAGGACTATTGTCTTGCCAAGGCGCTTGAAACCTATGGCCATGAATATGCCATGCACTTTCCCCATCACGCATGGCCCGCAGGTCGCGATAAGAAACTGTCACCGGTCCACGACAAACTATTGGCCCAAGGCGCCCAAATGGGTGCCTACAACGGCTGGGAGCGAGCCAACTGGTTCGCCAAAGACGGCGATGACACCTCCGAGGAAAGCACCCAGACATGGGCCCGCAACGGCCCATGGGCCGCACGGATCAAAGAAGAAGTCGAGGCCGTGCGTGAGAGTGTCGGTGTGTTGGAACTTTCCGGTTTTTCACGCTTCAACCTTTCGGGAGAGGGTGCCGCCGAATGGCTGAGGGGCCGTATCGCGGGTGCCTTGCCCAAAGCGGGCCGCATGACCTTGGGCTATTTTCCCGACAGCAGGGGGCGCATCCTGACCGAAATGTCGATCATGCGCCACGGCGAGGATTTCTTTACCCTGATCACCGCCGCCATGGCGCAATGGCATGACTTTGAAATGCTGCAAAATGCGCTGCCTGAAGGATTGACCCTGACCGATCACACCACAGAATATTCGACGCTGATCGTGACGGGGCCCCGATCCCGCACCTTGTTCGCGAAATTGGGCACGCAGGCGGATCTGACACTCGGCTGGCTATCCCATCAACCTGCTAAGGTGGCAGGCATTGACTGCACCCTTGCGCGGGTCAGCTTTGCGGGGGAACTGGGTTGGGAAATCCACGCTGCAAATGAAAATATCCCTGCGTTGTATGATGCAGTTATCGGTGAGGGTGCCACACCATTTGGTATGTATGCGTTGAATTCAATGCGACTAGAAAAGGGCTATCGCGCGTGGAAGGGCGACCTTTCCACCGATTATTCCTTGCTGGAAGGCGGATTGGAGCGTTTTGTGCGCTTTGATAAACCGCAGGATTTTCCGGGCAAGGCTGCGCTGCTGGCGGAAAAGCAGGAGGGCAGCAAGAAGCGCTTTGTGACGCTGGTAATCGATGCGGCAGAGCAGGATGCACCGTATATGTCGACCGTCTGGAAGGACGGCGAAGTGGTCGGAGAAACGACCAGCGGCGACTGGGGGTATCGTGTCAATAAATCCATCGCCCTTGGCATGGTGCGGGCGGAACTTGCGACACCGGGCACTGTGCTAGAAGTCGATATCTTTGGCCGCATGTGCACGGCGACCGTGCAGGAGGATCAACCACTTTGGGATCCTGAAAACGAAAGGCTTCGTGCATGAGCAAGATTACATTGCTGGATGGTGGCTTGGGACAGGAACTGGTGCACCGCGCCGGTGATAACCCGACACCGCTTTGGTCAACGCAGATCATGATAGACCATCCGGGCATGGTCGCAGATATTCATCGCGACTTTACCGCCGCTGGCGCGACGATTGCCACTACCAACACCTATGCAATCCACCATGATCGATTGGTAGACACCCCGTTGGCAGGCCGTTTTGCCGATCTACACACAATGGCGCTGGCCGAAGTACGGGTCAGCGGCGCAATCCGCATTGCCGGATCCATCGGCCCTCTGATGGCATCCTATCGGCCTGATCTGCATCCGGACGTGGAAACAGCCACACCGCTTTACGCAGAGATTGCAAAGATGATCGGGCGTGCCTGCGACCTTCTGATCTGCGAAACAGTGGTCTCGGTGGCGCATGCCGAAAGCGTCCTGCGTGGCGCAACAGCGGGTGGCAAACCTGTCTGGCTGGCAGTTTCGGTCGATGATCGCGACGGCACCCGCTTGCGCTCCGGCGAACCTTTGGCCGATGTGATACCCTATGCCAAGGCAGGCGCAGAGGCGGTTCTGGTCAATTGTTCGGCACCTGAGGCGATTCCGGCGGCACTGGCGATCCTCTCGCAGGCGGACATGCCCTTTGGTGCCTATGCCAACGCATTTGAACAGATCACCGCCGCATTTCTGGAAGACAAACCGACCGTGGATTCGCTGCAATCGCGGCGTGACATGACACCTGCCGCTTACGGTGATCATGCGATGGCCTGGGTCGATCAGGGTGCGACCATCATTGGCGGCTGCTGCGAAGTCGGTCCTGCACATATCGCTGAAATTGCCCGTCGGCTGCGTGCTGCGGGTCATACAATCGTCTAAGGAACCTCTGATGGCTGACATCCCAACCCATGCCCGCGCCGTCATCATTGGTGGCGGCGTGATCGGCTGTTCGGTGGCCTACCACCTGACCAAGCTTGGCTGGACGGATGTGGTGCTGCTGGAGCGCAAGCAGTTGACGTCGGGCACCACCTGGCACGCTGCCGGCTTGATTGCGCAACTGCGGGCCACCGCGAATATGACCAAACTCGCCAAGTATTCTCAGGAACTCTACGGCAGCCTTGAGGGGGAAACCGGCGTCGCGACGGGCTTCAAACGCTGCGGGTCGATTACGGTGGCCCTGACCGAAGAGCGTCGCGAGGAGATTTACCGTCAGGCCGCCATGGCGCGCGCCTTTGGTGTGGGCGTCGAGGAAATCAGTCCTGACGAAGTGAAAGCGCGCTACGAGCACCTGAATATCGAAGGCGTCAAGGGCGCTGTCTATCTCGACAAGGACGGGCAGGGCGATCCGGCCAATATTGCGCTGGCAATGGCGAAAGGCGCGCGTCAGCGCGGCGCAAAGGTGATCGAACGCACCCGTGTGAGCAGTGTCACCCGTGATGGGCGGCGCATCACCGGTGTGGATTGGGAACAGGGTAGCCAGATGGGCCACATCGCCTGCGACATGGTGGTGAACTGCGCGGGCATGTGGGGTCATCAGGTCGGCGGTATGCTGGGCACCAATGTGCCGCTGCACGCCTGCGAACATTTTTATATCGTGACCGAAGCCATCCCCGGTCTGACCCAATTGCCTGTACTTCGGGTGCCGGATGAATGCGCCTATTACAAGGAAGATGCTGGCAAGATGCTTCTGGGGGCATTTGAACCGAACGCAAAGCCTTGGCGGCTGGATATTCCAGAAGCGTTTGAGTTCGATCAGCTGCCCGAGGATTTCGATCATTTCGAACCGGTTCTTGCGGCCGCTGTGGAACGGATGCCGATGCTGGCCGAGGCTGGTATCCATACCTTCTTTAATGGTCCCGAAAGTTTTACTCCGGATGACGCCTATCACCTTGGCCTCGCGCCTGAGATGGACAATGTCTGGGTTGCGGCGGGATTCAATTCCATCGGTATCCAGTCGGCGGGTGGTGCTGGTATGGCGCTGGCGCAGTGGATGGATGATGGACAAAAGCCGTTTGATTTAGGCGATGTGGACATCAGTCGCATGCAGCCGTTTCAGGGCAACAGACATTACCTTTTCGAACGTTCCAAGGAAACATTGGGCCTGCTATATGCCGATCACTTTCCGTTCCGCCAAAAGGCCACAGCGCGCGGTGTGCGCCGGACTCCGTTCCATCAGCAGTTGCTGGACAATGGCGCTGTCATGGGCGAACTGGCTGGGTGGGAACGCGCCAACTGGTTCGCACGCGACGGGCAGAATCCAGAATACGAATACTCTTGGAAGCGGCAGAACTTCTTTGACAATGTCGCCGAAGAGGTCAACGCGATCCGCACCAATGTGGGCATGTATGACATGTCGTCTTTTGGCAAAATCCGGGTGGAGGGGCGGGATGCATGTGCCTTTATGAACCACGTCGGTGGCGGGCAGTATGATGTTGCGATTGGCAAGATCGTCTACACCCAGTTCCTGAACACCCGTGGCGGGATAGAGGCGGATGTCACTGTGACGCGCCTGTCAGAAACGGCCTATCTGGTCGTGACCCCTGCCGCGACACGCCTTGCGGACGAGACTTGGATGCGCCGCAATCAGTGTGATTTCAATGTCGTCATCACTAACGTGACAGCGGGCGAAGGCGTGCTTGCTGTGATGGGGCCCAATGCGCGCAAGCTGTTGCAGGCGGTCTCGCCAAACGACTTCTCCAACGAAGCAAATCCCTTTGGCACGGCGCAGGACATTGAATTGGGCATGGGCTTGGCACGTGCACATCGCGTGACCTATGTGGGCGAGCTGGGCTGGGAGGTCTATGTGAGTGCTGACATGGCCGCGCATGCGTTTGAGACGTTGCACGCTGCGGGGCAGGAAATGGACGTCAAGCTGTGCGGCATGCACATGATGGATGCCTGCCGGATGGAAAAAGGGTTTCGCCACTTTGGCCATGATATTACCGCTGAAGATCACGTGCTTGAGGCGGGCCTCGGCTTTGCAGTGAAAACAGACAAGCCGGCGTTCATAGGTCGCGACGCGGTACTGCGCAAAAAGGACGCGGGGCTGAATACGCGGATGGTGCAGTTCAGGCTGACCGATCCCGAGCCGTTGCTCTATCACAACGAGCCTATCGTGCGGGACGACAAGATCGTCGGCTTCCTGTCTTCGGGGGCGTATGGCCACACGCTTGGTGGGGCGATGGGGCTGGGATATGTACCATGCAAGGGCGAAAGCGCGGCCGATGTGCTTGCTTCGCGATATGAAATCGACGTGGCCGGGACGCGGGTAAAGGCCGAAGTGTCGCTCAAACCGATGTATGATCCGGCTTCGGAACGGGTGAAAGTTTAAGGCTGGCGGTGCTGCGCGTGTCGGGATAGGCCGTGGATTTAAGGAGATCCCCCATGCGTAACCCCGACAGCCTGAGCACGAAACCCAACGAAGATACCGCTGCCGGTCTGGGCTTTGCGCTGACGGCTTATGGCCTCTGGGGTTTTCTGCCGCTCTATATGAAACTACTGGCGCATATTCCCGCAGCCGAGGTGGTGGCGCATCGGATTGTGTGGTCCGTCCCGATTGCGGCACTGGTGCTGATTGTGCTGCGGCGTACGTCGTCATTGCGCGAGGCTCTGCGCTCGCCGCGCATGCTGGCGATGGGATGTCTGACAGCCGCGCTGATCTCGGTGAACTGGGGTATATATGTTTGGGCGATTGCGTCCGGCCATACGCTGGATGCAGCACTGGGGTACTACATGAACCCGCTGTTCAGCATCTTTCTGGCCGCTGTCGTCCTTGGCGAAAAACTCAGCCGCGCACAGCTTGTCGCGATCGCGCTGGCGGCAGTGGCAGTGCTGGTTCTGACGGTCGAAGCAGGGCGCATCCCCTGGGCCGCCCTCGGGCTGATGCTGTCATGGGGATTGTATGCACTGGCCAAAAAAAGCCTTCCTATCGGCCCCAATCAGGGATTCTTGTTGGAAGTGCTTATCCTGCTGATCCCTGCGCTTGGGTATCTGGGATATCTCACGAC
>JBARUV010000271.1:0-35804 GCA_049645905.1 Sulfitobacter sp. | reverse complement strand
AACCGAAGTTGGAAACGGATCTCTTCAGTCATTGTGCTGATAGCCGCAACGGCCTTGGCTGTGCCGTTCCTTCCGGGGTTCCTGACTGATGTATTGGCCCAGACGGAAATCAATTCCGGGGAAACTGACGCCGAAACAAGAGCGACACCCGAACCAGATCGACCGGTCACGGTCGAAGTGACCCGGGCGCTCAGCCGCGTGATCAGTCAAACCCGCACCGTTGCCGGCCGTGTTGAACCGGCCCGCACGGTGGACATTGCGTTTCAGGTCCCCGGGCAGATTTTTTCCCTCGCCGTCGAGGCGGGCGACAGAATTCTCGAGGGCGACGTGATTGCGGAACTCGATCAAGCCGATTTTGAGCTTGCCGTCGCTCGGGCACAGGCCTCTTTTGACCTTTCCAGTTCCGAACTCCAGCGCGCAACGAGTCTCGCTGAACGGGGGGTCGCAGCCGATACGCGCCTCGATACGGCGCAGGCCCAATTCGCACAGGCAGACGTGGCGCTTCGCGAGGCCAAGCGGCGCCTGTCTCAAACCCGGATTGTTGCACCCTTTGACGCAATTGTGGCGCGGACCTTCCCAGAGGAATATGTCAACGTGACCTCGGCTGCGCCAGTCGCACGGTTGCAGGATGTCAGTGAGATGCGGATCATGATTTCGCTGCCAGAGGAGCTTGCGGCGGTCGCGCGGTCTGCCCCTGACGCATTCGATATTGTCGCAAGTCTACCTGCCGTACCGGGATACACTGCGCCGCTTGTTCTGCGCTCGTTCGCGACCGATGCGGATCCGACAGCACAGACCTACGATGTGGAATTTGCAATCACAGGTGACATTGATCCGCGCCTGTTGCCCGGCATGACAGCAGATGTGCGCATCGCCGCTGCGTCAGAGGACAATCGCCCGCAGTCCGTCATCGTACCCGTTGCGGCAATAGACACAACAAGCCGAACCGAGCCATCCATCTGGGTGTATCAGGAATCGTCCGGCCAGGTTGCGCGCCGTACAGTTCGGCTGGGGCTTCCGGTCAATAATGAAATTATCGTTCTGGAAGGCCTTGAAGGTGACGAACTGGTCGTTTCCGGCGGTTGGTGGCGGCTTAGGGACAATCAAACAGTGGTAGTTTCGGGTCTCTGATCCCACTTCAATAGGACGCATACAGACCCATGGCACTCAGTATTTCTCGTGCGACCATCAAGCGTCCGGTGGCGGCTTGGTTGGTTATCATCTTCTGCTTTGTTGGCGGTTATTGGGGGCTGAACACCGTCGGTCGCCTCGAAGACCCCAGCTTTACCCTCAAAACCGCGCTGGTTTTTGTGCCCTATCCGGGTGCCACCGCCGTGGAGGTGGAAGAGGAGGTTGCCGACGTTGTCGAGAACGCGCTGCAGCAGATGAAGCAACTTGACCGGGTCCAATCAAAGTCCATGCCGGGCATGGCGCAGATCACCGTAGAGATCGAGATGACCTATGGCCCGGACGAGATCCCCCAAGTATGGGATGAAATGCGCCGCCGCATCAGTGACGTGCAGGGAGACCTTCCAACAGGCGCGCGCCCACCGATCATCAATGACGATTTCGGTGACGTCTATGGCATGTTCTATGCGGTGACGACCGAAGGGCTGACCCCGACAGAACAGCGTGATCTTGCGACCACATTGCGACTAGGGCTTGTGACTGTTGATGGTGTCGCCAAAGTCGAGGTTCAGGGTCTCACCGAAGAAGTCATCAACATCTCGATCCCATCGTCGCGCCTGACAGAACTGGGGATTCCTCCGAACCAAATTCTGGGCGTATTGGCCGACGAAAATCAGGTGTTTACCAACGGCGAAATTACCGAAGGCCCCGCCCGGATCAACCTGTCGGTTCCGCCCGGCTATGTCAGCCCCGAAGGGATCGAGGAACTTCGACTTGGTGTGCCGGGACAGGTCGGTCAGGTTGCGGTCTATGACATCGCCCGCGTAACCCGCGATGAGGCCGAGCAGCCCAGTCAGATCATTCGTCAAAACGGGACTACGGCCTTTACTCTGGGGGTGTCGGCGTTGATAGGCCGAAACGTCGTCGAGGTCGGCGAGGGTATTTCCGCGCGTCTGGAACGGCTCAAGGCAGATTTGCCGGACGGTGCCGAAATAGTCCCGATCTACGAACAACACGTCGTTGTGGACAAGTCTGTCTCAAGCTTTCTGGTCAGCCTCGGACAGTCGGTTGGCATTGTCGTCGCCGCGCTGATGCTGACCATGGGCTGGCGCGCAGGCCTGGTGGTGGGTCTGACTCTGGGGCTGACCGTGTTCTCGACGCTGTTTTTCATGTCTGTCTTTGGCATACAGATGGAGCGGATCAGTCTTGGCGCGCTGATCATCGCCATGGGGATGCTTGTCGACAACGCCATTGTTATCACCGAGGGGATGGTGATTGGCATGGCACGCGGAAAGAAGGCAGAAGACTCCGCAGCCGAGACCGAAAGTGCAACGTCGATCCCCTTGCTTGGTGCGACCGTGATCGGGATCATGGCGTTTTCCGGGATTGGCTTGTCGCCTGACGCAACAGGCGAATTCCTGTTCTCGCTTTTCGCGGTCATCGCGATATCGCTGCTGATGAGTTGGGCGCTCGCCGTGTCCGTCACGCCCTATCTCGGCAAGCTGCTGCTTCGCGCGCCAAAAGTGGCTTCGGACGATCCCTACAAAGGGGCGTTCTATGGGGTATACCGCGGATTCCTCTGGCTGGCTTTGCGGTCCCGCGTGATTGTCGTTGTGGCAATCATAGGTATCACCGTGTGGTCCGTGATGGCCTTCGGGCAGGTCAAGCAAGCCTTTTTCCCCGCGTCGAACACCCCGATCTTCTATGTTCAGGTGCAGATGCCACAGGGAACCGATATCAACGTCACCGACGATGAAATGAAACGTCTGGAACAATTGCTTCTGGCGGAGGACAACGTGACGGATGTGACAACGCTTGTTGGGCGTGGTGCAAGCCGGTTCATGCTTACCTACAATCCAGAGCAGGCGGATCCCAGTTACGGCCAACTCATCGTCCGGGTCGCGGACCCCGAAGCGATCCCATCTATCGCAAGCCGGCTGAACCGGGATTTGCCCGCCGAATTTCCGCATGCTCTGATCCGTGTCGAAGAAATCGTGTTCGGACCGCCTTCCGGTGCCGACGTCGCGGTTCGTTTTTCGGGGCCTGACCCGGTCATTCTGCGCCAGCTTGCAGATGATGCAGTGCGGATTTTCCAAGATTCCGGTACGATCACCAATGCGCGCACCGATTGGCGCCAGCGAGAGATCCTTGTCGAACCCATTGTCAATGAGTCACGCATGCGTCTCGCCGGCGCAACGCGCGGAACGATCGCGGACACCATCCGCTACGGAACGTCTGGATTGCGTGTCGGTGAGCTGCGCGAAGACGACGAGGTGGTCCCGATCCATCTCCGCCTCTCTGAGAACGAACGCGACGGGATTGACCGCCTTCGTGACCTGTCCGTGTGGTCCGATGGAGCGGCGTCCTACGTTCCCATGGCCAACCTTGTTGACCGTTTCGAGACACGGCTGGTCGAGGCGCTCATTCACAGGCGCGACCGGGAGCGTACCATCACTGCACTCGGCGGTTCCCGCAGCGACCTGACTGCCGACGAGGCATTCCGAAGTGTCCGGTCGGATATCGAGGCCATTCCCCTGCCTGAGGGTTATATGATGGCATGGGGTGGTGAATTCGAAAGCGCCGGAGATGCGCAGGAAAGCCTCGGCAAGCAGCTCCCCTTGGGCTTCCTTGTTATGCTGACGATTTCGATATTGATGTTTAACAAGGTCCGCCAACCGTTGATCCTTTGGCTCGTCGTCCCGATGTCCGTGACGGGCATGGTCTTGGGTCTTCTGTTCACGGGGTTGCCCTTCACATTTACCGCCCTGCTCGGTTTCCTGTCGCTTTCGGGAATGCTGATGAAGAACGCCATTGTCCTTGTCGAAGAGATCGACCTGCAACGCGCGGAGGGTGTTCCCGATTACAAGGCGGTTATAGATGGGTCGGTAAGCCGCTTGCGCCCTGTCGTGCTCGCCGCTGGCACAACGATCTTTGGAATGATTCCTCTGTTGCCGGATGCCTTCTTCGCGTCGATGGCGGTGACAATTATGGGCGGTCTTGCCTTTGCCTCGGTGCTGACGCTTGTCGCAGTTCCGGTGCTTTATGCGCTCTTTTTCCGTATTCGCCCGCAATAGAAATACCATGCATGACGCCTAAAACCCGTGGCGGGATAGCTATCATGAGAACTGCCCAAAAAAGGACATGAAATGACAGAAATAGCAGGCTCCACCGGGTATATTCCCTTTGATTCATTCACGGTCGGCCAGGTTCAGGATTTTGGTGCCTATGAGGTTACCGAAACAGAAATCATCGAGTTTGCGCAGAAATACGACCCGCAATATTTTCATCTGGACGCTGATGCGGCCAAGGAATCGCTGTTTGGCGGCCTGTGCGCAAGCGGCTGGCATACCTGCGCGATGACGATGGCGATGCTGGTGGAGAACATGGACAAGACCGGACGTTCGCTGGGCTCTCCGGGCTTAGACAGCCTCAAATGGCGGCACCCTGTATATCCCGGCGATGTGCTGTCGGTGCACACGGAAATTCTAGAGACCAAACCGTCGGAAAGCCGCCCGGAAATCGGGTTTATCATCAGCAAAGTAACGGTTCGCAATCAGCGGAATAGGGACGTCATGGAGTTTGTCAGCAAGGGCATCTTTCCAAGAGCCTAGGGTCAGGACCCTTTATACCCGGATGGCCGCTGGGTTTGCGAGTTTCCCAAGCGCGAATTCATAGGATGTGGCAAGGACCTTCAATGCGGTTTCGATCTCGGAGTCATCGCGCGGTGCAAACACCATGACAGCGGTTGCCGGGATCATGCCCGTTGCCGCCATCGGATGAGGTTCGCCCCAACCCTTGTCGAACAATTCAAGTGTACATTCAATTGGTAGCATCAGATGCATGGACCCATCATACTGCGGATGAACATGGGCAAATTCTTGACCCACCATGAAAGATTCCTGACACCCGTGCGCATGATCATGTGCCAGCCAAAGTGCCTCGGCCCCCGGAACTGAAATGATGCTGGGACGACGCTCCACAAAAGAGAAATCAAAGGCCTGTTCTTTGAACTTGTGATAGGTATTGGCGTCAGGGTTTTGGCTTACCTGTTCGTGCGGCGCGCAGTGGGTGGTGTCTGGCCGTGGGCCGATACGGGGTTTCAGTTCAAACATTTTCTGTCTCTCTGTTTTGTGGGGCCGTTACTCAATGTCTTGTGCAGACCCTGAGCACCCTCGAATGGTAAGATTATGAACACGTCCATCATGGGTTTGTGGTCACGCATGCCGATTGCGGTTTGAATGGCAATCCCGGCCCCCGTCCCCCGGGATCGTTCCAAACCTCTCATAGCCCCAGCAGGGCGCGGACAGGGGCAAAGGCATCCTTCCACGATGGGCGCGCCTCAAGCCGTTCGATCCAGCCCGCGACATTTGGCAGATCGTCAAGCGCGATGTCAGACTGCGCACGATACATGAATGTGGAAGCCAGCGCAAAATCAGCCACGCTCAGATCACCGGCGATCCAGTCTTTGCCCTCCAGGCCGATTTCCAGCACGGCCAGAAACTGATCAACGTTCTTCAATTCGGCGTCGATGACCGCCTGATCTGGATCCCCCATGCCGAATTTCGGCTTCAGGAACCGCTCAAACGACAGCTTTTGCATTGCTGGGCCAAGGTGGATCGTCTGCCAATAAAGCCATTGATCCACCCCAGCGCGGGCCTTTGGGTCGTCTGGGTAAAGGCCACGCTCGGGCTTCTTGCTGGCCAGATAGGAAGTGATCGCGCGCGATTCCCAGATCACAAAATCGTCGTCGTCGAGCACCGGCACCTTGGCATTGGGGTTTATTGAAAGGAACGTCGCGCTGCGGTTATCGCCGCCGCGCAGATCAACTTCTATGATTTCAAGGTCGATCCCCAGTTCCAGTGCAACGGCCCGCACCCGCAGGGCGTTGGGCGAGAAATTGGCGTTGTAGAGTTTCATTTTGCTCTCCTCATTGCGCCGGTGGCGTCAACAGAGCGGCCTTGTTGGCAACCACAAAATCACGCACTGACTGTCCGCCTTGTCCGGTCAGTTTTTCCAGATCGTCCGTTGCAACATTCAGATAGTCCTTTGCCATCGCCTCGTCGAAGGACGCAAAGACCTTCGCCATAGGCTCTGGCAGGCCGCCGCCAACCATCGCCTGAACCAGATCATCGGTTGAGATCGGGATATAGGGGATTTCCTTGCCCGATACGTCCGACAGGATCGCTGCGATGTCACTTTGTGAAACTGCCGCAGGCCCGGTGATATCCAGAACAGTTGAATCGGTTTCCTGCATCAGGGCGGTTGCGGCGGCGCGGGCGCAATCGGCGCGGGTGACATAACCGGTTTTCCCGTCAGCGGCAGCGGCGAAATGTTGCCCCATACCGATGCTTTGCCCGCCGCCCATCAGCACCAGATCAGCGTAAAGATTGTTGCGAAGGATGGTATAGCTGGCATTGGTGTCCTTGATCATCGCTTCGGTGTCGCAGTGATCTTTGGCGAAGGTGATCGGGCTGTCCTCAACCGGGTTTGTCAGCGACGTATAGACAATATGTGTGATCCCTTCCTTGGCTGCGGCTGCAATGGCGTTCTTATGCGCTGCAAGGCGTTTGCCGGGCTCCAGATCGTCTGTCGAAATGATCAGAAGACGTTTGCCGCCCGCAAAAGCCGTGCTCAGCGATGCGGGATCGTTGAAATCACCCTTGCGGGCCTCGACCCCTTTGTCAGCCAGATCGGCCAGCTTTTCCGGCGAACGCGAAATTGCGATGATCGGGCTGGCGCCAGCCGCAATCAGATTGTCGATGACCTGCCGGCCAAGGTTGCCGGACGCTCCGGTTACGATGAAAGGGCCGTCTTGAATGTTTGTCATTGGGTTTTCCTTGGGTCTTTTTGGGATAGGGTTGGATATTCAGGCGTCTGAAGGGAGCCAGCCGAAGGTGAATGCGCTTTCGACTGCGCCAAGCACGTGATCCTCCAGCGTCTTTACACCTTTGTCGGCCAGCGCGGCCCCCGCGACCACATGCAGCGGAACAAGATGTTCCTCGCGCGGGTTTGCGTCGCGGGCACCGGGTGCGGCGCTCCATTGTGCCAGCATTTGATCACGCACTGCCGGGTCGGGGCGGGTGGTCGCATCACTGAGCCAGCGGTCAAACTCCTGACCGTTCACGGCATCAGACGCGCCGCCCCCCATCGCCAGCATCATCTTTTGCATGTTGTGATAGGTGTTGCCGGACCCGATGATCAGAACACCATCATCGCGCAACGGGGCCAATGCCCGCCCGACCGCAATATGCGCTGCCGGGTCAAGATCGGCACGCAAGCTAAGCTGCACACAGGGAATGTCAGCTTGCGGAAAGGAGACCTTAAGCGGAATGAACACGCCGTGATCGTAACCGCGCGCCTCATCAACGGCACAAGGATATCCAGCCGCCTCGATCAGCGCCTGCACCTTGTCAGACAGCGCCGGATCACCGGGCGCAGGCCATGTCAGCTTGTAGGTATGTGGTGGAAAACCGCCATAATCGAACAACAGCGGCGGAGCCGGGTTTTTCTGAACCGTGAATTGCTGTTCTTCCCAATGGCCCGAAATCACCAGCAGCGCTTTGGGGGTTTGCGGCAAGGATGCCGGGACTTTTGCAAGGAATTCACGGTGCCGGTCCCAGGTTTCGGGCGGATCCCAATCCATGAAGAAACATGGGCCTCCTCCGTGGGGGATGAACATCGTGGGCATTCGGGTCATGTCTTGCGTCCTTTCGTCCAGATCGTGAGCACCCCCAGATGGCCCCATCCGCCCTTGCATGCGTAGGGGGCCGGTTATGCCGCGCTGGTCAACACACTGCCCCGGCATTGTTCTGAATGGGTCGCTCTTGCTAGGTTATTTCTTTCGCACTAGTATTATAAAACGTCTCAGTTTTGAAAGAAAAGTAGGCACGGAAAAGTAACTACCCTTGGAGGACGTCAGAATGAAACAGAAAGCACCGCCCGTATGTCCGATGGACTCTATTCTGCGCCTGCTGATGGGGCCGTGGACCACGTATATCCTTTGGGTTCTGATCGACAGCGGGCCGCAACGCTTTGGGGCATTGAAACGGGCAGTGCCGGGCATTTCGACACGCATGCTGACCGAGCGTTTGCGAATGCTGCAGGCCGCTGATGTGATCTGGCGCGATCAGATGCAAACAATTCCGCCCGCGGTCACCTACGGATTGACAGAGCGCGGCGACGATCTGCGCCAGGTGCTCGAATCCTTGGGCGAAATCGCACAGCGTTGGCAGGCCAAAGGTGCGTTTGAAAAGGTCGAGGTGGCGGCAGAATGAACAGTCCGATAATGAGATGCTCCATGAGCGAAACTCGAAGGGAGTATTGATCGCCGTGATGCCGTTGAAAGCCTTCATTCACTGTATCACCGACGGAGGTGCTAACAGAATGTCTCGCTCGACCAAAAACGGAACCACTGAAGATGTCCAACGCGTGTGCACTCCAAAGTGACTGTCTGGAAAGCGCACGAAAGCCTGCTCATGCTCGACAGTTACGAAGCAGGCATAGCCATTTTGAAAGTTTCATGTCCGCTTGGCTCAAATTTTCCTTCACTGGTCACTGCAAAGCCATAACGCTCATAAAACGGAAGGCCGATTTTGTTTTCTTTAAAGACCTCGACAGTCAGCGGGCCTTTGAGGTCAACGACAAAATCAACCATCTGGCGCCCCATGCCCTTGCCATGGTGTGAAGTTTCCAGAAACAAACCACCAATTTCGGTGCCGATCATGGCGATGAAACCAACGGGTATTCCGTCTGTCTCAAGCACCCATGTCTCAGCATTTGGCAGGTAAATGTTACGCATATCCTCGCGCACTTTATCTCTGACGCTTTGCGGTAAAAACGGGTGGGCAGCAGATTCTGCGACGTCCCAAATTGAAATCAGGGCATCAGTGTCCTTGGCTGTATATTTACGCATCATTGTTGTGAACTTTCATGTTCTGGCTTGAGGTTGACCTATGCCAGAACATGTCTCGTGACTAGGGTCAGGACCCTATGTCGTGTTGACATTCATCACATATCCTCAGTTTCAGTCGCATTTTCGTCAGGGACAGCTATTTGGCCGCGAGCACAGTCGGCTCTTTCAAGGCCAGATACCGCAGGTCTGGCGAAAACGCCCCAAACCCGACCAAAACGTATCGCTTTCCACCACCCCGCCCCGCGCATAGAGTGCTGAGGAATACGCCTTCCCCTCCGAAAGCCCCTCCATGACAGACGGCCTCAACGTCCAGAACCTCTCCTTCCACTACGGTGCCAAACAGGCGCTTGATGCGGTTGCTCTGACCGTCCCGCCGGGGTCGTTCTGCGCGCTTCTTGGCCCCAACGGCGCGGGCAAATCGACGCTGATCTCGCTGCTCACCCGCCTGTTGGTTGCCCCCTCGGGTGACATCCACATCGCTGGCCACGATCTGCGCCGCGTCCCGCGCCGTGCGATGGCCGAACTGGGCGTGGTGTTCCAGCAATCCACCCTCGATCTCAGCCTCACGGTCCGCCAGAACCTCGCCTATTTCGCCGCCCTGCACGGGCTGCCCCGGCACGGGATCAACGCGAAAATCGACGCGGCACTTGACCGGCTGGGCATGGCTGAACGCGCTGATGAAAAGGCGCGTGCCCTCAATGGCGGCCACCGGCGGCGCACGGAACTGGCGCGCGCGCTGTTGCATGAACCAAAGGTGCTGCTGCTGGATGAACCAACCGTCGGCCTTGATGCCGCCGCGCGTCAGGCGATCACCGATCATGTACACGACTTGGCCGATCAGGGGCTGAGCGTGCTTTGGACCACACATCTGACGGACGAAGTACGCGACACGGACGCGCTGGTCGTGTTGCACAAGGGACAGATCATCGACACCGGCACCGCAGGCACCCTGCGCGGCGATCACACATTGTCAGACTGGTTTCTCGCTCGCACAAAGGTGCCCGCATGAAGGGCTATTGGGGCGTCACACGCGCCATCGTCGGCCGCGAATTCCTGCGCTTCGTGCACCAGCGCGAGCGCTTCATCGCCGCCCTCGTGCGCCCGCTGGTGTGGCTCTTTATCTTTGCCGCCGGTTTTCGCGCCGCCCTTGGCCTGTCAATTATCCCGCCCTATCAGACCTACATCACCTATGAGACCTACATCGTGCCGGGCCTCTGCGCGATGGTGCTCCTGTTCAACGGGATGCAAAGCTCGCTCTCGCTGGTCTATGACCGCGAAATGGGCTCCATGCGCCTGCTGCTCACCAGCCCCTATCCGCGCTGGTGGCTGCTTTTCTGCAGGCTCTTTGGCTCGACCGCCATCTCGGTGCTGCAAGTCTATGTCTTTCTGGCCATCGCCGCCGCCTTCGGCATCACCATGCCGCTTCTGGGCTATGTCACCGTGTTGCCGGGGCTGATCCTTGGCGGGTTGATGCTTGGTGCCCTTGGGCTGGTGCTCTCCAGCTTCATCTCGCAACTGGAGAACTTCGCCGGCGTGATGAATTTCGTCATCTTCCCGATGTTCTTCATGTCGTCCGCGCTTTATCCCTTGTGGAAAATGGCCGAAAGCTCACCGCTCTTGCGCAATATTTGCGCGCTCAACCCGTTCACTTACGTGGTCGAACTAATCCGCTTTCTGCTCTACATGCAAATCAACCTCACCGCATTCCTCTGGGTCGTGCTCAGCACGCTGATCCTCAGCCTGATCGCAGTCTGGGGTTATGACCCCGCCCGTGGGTTGATGAAACGCAAGGGATAGGCGCGATGTCAGGCGTCCCGCTCTGCAAAGGATACCGTGCGACACTGCCAGCTCTGGATCTGTTCTCTAGGGTGCGTCGCGCTCCATTTCGCCAGTTCCGGCTGCGCGCCCATCAAGCATTGGTTGACGCTGACATCCGTGAACAACATGCTGCGGTGCTGACACTGCTCGGGATCACCTGCCAGACAGGTGACAAACAAAAGTTCAATCATGATCGGTACGCTCCTCTCGTTGATAAAAATGGCGTCCCTGCGCAGCACCCTAAGCCGAAAAACCCTAAAACAAGCTTTACGCGGCATGCGCTGGACGCCAAAACGCACCTCCCGGCATGACTGAGACGGGCAAAAACCCCCGTGGCCTGTCGCTCAAGGCGCGTCTTGCTGCCGGTGCCGCCCTGCTTGGCGCAGGCACCGTTCTGACCGCGATCATCCTCATTCTGGGCCTCACCGAAGTTGGCAACCGCCTGCAGACCGCCGTCGACGTCGAAGCCCGGATCGCGCGCTATGCGACCCTCTCTTCGCAGGCCGCCGGTTTCCTCGTCGTCGCCACCGAAGTCGTCCAGACCGGTCAGCCTCCGGACACCCGCATCCAGCGCATCACCCCCGTCGCCGACCAGCTCCGCCGTACCTTCGGGATGCTGCGCACCGACACCACAACCGCCATGCAAGCCGCCGAACACCTCGGCCTCGACGCCCAGTCGCGCCACGGCACCCAGTCGCTGGGCATCGCCCGGATGGAGGCGTCACTGGAATCCGCCATCACCGGTCTTTTTGCAAACACCACCGACACCGACGCCCTGCGCGCCCATATCGACGGGTTTGCCTCCAACTTCGACAGCCTGCTGTCCCAGTCCGTCAACACAGAGCTCCTGTTCCGCAACGCCATCCTCACCGGCATCGCCGATCTGCGCCGCCGCCTGATGATCATCGCCACAGCCATTGCGGGTCTCAGCGGGCTGCTTGTCGTGGGCTACTACGCGCTCCTCATCCGCCCCCAGTTGCGCCGCCTCGATGACACCATCGCCGACCGCACCCGCGCCCTCACCGCCGCCAATCAGGCGCTTGAGGACGCCGACACCAACCGCCGCCGCTTTTTCGCCGACCTCAGCCACGAATTGCGCACCCCCCTCACCGTCATCCTGATGGAGGCGCAGATCGGCAAACGCGGCACCCCCGATCCAACATCCGCCTTCGCCACCATCGAAAACCGCGCCAGCCGCCTGAACCGCCGCATCGACGATCTTCTGCGCGTCGCGCGCTCCGAAACCGGTCAGCTTGCGCTTGATCCCGTGCCAACCCCCCTGCCCGATCTCATGCAGGGCATCATCACCGAAATCACCGCCGAAACCGAAAGTGCGGGCATGACCCTTCAGATAGACCCGCCCGACGCGATCACCGTACTCTGCGACCCCAACTGGGCGCGCCAAGTCCTCGCCGAACTGGTGCGCAACGCCACCCGCCATGCCCGCGAGGGTGCCCTGATCCGCCTCGCGCCCGACATCACCGACACCCACGCAGGCCTATCCGTCACCGACAACGGCCCCGGCATCCCGGCAGACCACCAGACGCATATCTTTGACCGCTTCACCCAGGGCACCGGCAAAACCGCCACCCAGGGCTTCGGCGTCGGCCTCGCCCTCGCCGCATGGGTCGTCAAACAACAAAACGGCACCATCACCCTTCAAAGCCCCCTGCCCCGCGACACCGCCCTTGGCCCCGCACCCGGTACTAAAATCGCTGTTCGCTTCCCCCGGACGCGAGATTAAGCTTCCCCCATGTCGCCCCGCCTGCTCATAGTCGATGACGATCCCGAGATCACATCCGCCCTCGCCCGTGGTCTGGCCCTGCACGGCTATGACGCCCTGACCGTCAACCGCGCCGACCGCGCCCTCGACCAGCTCAGCGATACCTCCTTCAGCGGCGCCATCATCGACGTGATGCTGGGCGCCGACAGCGGCCTCGATCTGGTGCGCACCGCCCGCGACAGGGGCGCGCGCCTGCCGATCCTGATGCTTTCGGCCCTCTCCGAGGTCGAACACCGCACCGCCGGGCTTGAGGCAGGCGCTGATGATTATGTCGTCAAACCTTTCGATTTCGACGAACTCGTCGCCCGCCTTCAGGTCCAGCTCAGCCGCACGCGCGCAGACCCTGCAACACTCTCCCTTGAAACCCGCACCCTTACCCGCAACAGCGCTGAAATCGCCCTCACAGACCGTGAATGCGAACTGCTGGCCTTCCTCATTGATACCCAAAACAGCCCCGCCGCGCGCAGCGATCTCTTTGACGGGCTCTGGGCGGGCGACGGATCAGGCAATGAAAACGTTGTTGATGTCTATATCGGTTACCTGCGCAAAAAACTCTCCGGCCATGATTTCGGATTTGAAATCAAAACCTTACGCAATCAGGGCTTCGTGCTCTCCGGGCAGGCACCTACCAAAGTCTAAGACTTTCTAAGAAAATAAGAGTCGTCCCAGCGCAATTGTTCTGTCATCGTTACCCCAGCGAAATCCGCTTTATGAGGAGGACTACTAATGGCTTGGACAAAACCAATCATCCGCGAGATCGAATGCGGCATGGAAATCAACATGTACGGACCAGAAGGTGAAGAGCGCGAAGCCGACCTGTTCTAACTAATATTGCGCGCGGGAGACCTCAAAATGACGTTCCGCGCGCATATTCTCGGGGCCGCTGCCGGTGGCGGGCTGCCTCAGTGGAATTGCGGTTGCGACAACTGCAATCTTGCCCGACAGGGTAAAATCCCCGCTCAAACGCAATCCTCGCTTGCCGTTTCCGGCAATGGCAGGGATTGGGCCGTGCTGAACGCCTCTCCTGACATCCGCCAACAGTTTGCCGATGCGCCCATGTTGCACCCCACAGGCCTGCGCGACATGCCGCTGCGGTCCGTATTGGTGACAAACGGCGACATCGACCATGTGGCGGGCTTGCTTACCTTACGCGAAATGCAGCCCTTCACCCTCTTTGCCACCGCTGGCATTCACGAGGTGCTGGCCGCCAACCCGATATTCGACGCCCTGAACGCCTCTGTCGTGACCCGCGAAACCATCGCATTGGATACCCCTTTCACGCTGGCCCCCGGCCTCACCGCAACGCTCTTTCCCGTCCCGGGCAAGGTGCCGCTCTATATGGAGGGCGAGACGGTTGAAACCGATCTCATTGGTGACCAAACCGTTGGCGTGAAACTCGAAACCGCTGACAAGACAGCCAACTACATCCCCGGTTGCGCGCTCCTGAACGACGACCTGCGCCGCAGGCTCAGCGGTGCCGATCTGTTGTTCTTTGACGGCACCCTTTGGGAAGACGATGAAATGGTTCAGGCGGGCTTGGGCAAGAAAACCGGCAAACGCATGGGCCATATGTCGATGTCCGGGCCTGACGGCTCGCTTGCTGCCTTTGACGACCTGAACATCGTGCGTAAATTTTACGTCCATATGAACAACACAAACCCTGTCCTGCGCCCCGGCTCGCCTGAAAAATCACAGGCCGAAGCTGCCGGATGGACCGTCGGACAGGACGGCATGGAGATCACATAAGATGACCCAGACCCGCGAAGATTTTGAAGCCCGCTTGCGCCAGATCGGTGCCGAACGCTACCACGATCTGCACCCGTTCCACGACCTGCTGCACGGCGGCGGCTGCACCCCCGATCAGGTCCGCGCATGGGTGATCAACCGCTACTACTACCAGCACTCGATCCCTATGAAAGACGCGGCATTCATGTCCCGTGTCGAGGACGCTGCCCTGCGCCGTGCATGGCGATCACGCATCGAAGACCACGACGGCACTGACACGAACGAAGGCGGCATCCGCCGTTGGCTCCGCTTGGCCGAGGCTGTGGGGTTGGACCCCGATTACGTTGCCTCAACGGACGGCGTTTTGCCTGCCACCAAGTTCGCCGTGGACGCCTATGTCCGTTACGTGCGCGAAAAGACGTTGCTTGAGGCCGTCGCGGCCTCCCTCACAGAGCTTTTCGCCCCCAAAATCCACGCCAACCGCATTCAGGGCCTGCTGAAAAACTACGATTTCGCCGACGACAGTTCGCTCTCCTACTTCAAGAACCGTCTGAAAGAGGCCCCCAAAGATGTCGCCTTTGGCCTCTCATGGGTGCTCGATCACGCCGATACGGCCGAGAAACAGGACATGGCCGCCAACGCGCTCATTTTCAAAACCGATGTGCTGTGGTCCCAGCTTGACGCGCTTTACAGCGCCTACGTCACCCCTGCACGCATCCCGCCCGGCGCATGGCAACCGGATCAGGGTCTCGCCCTCCAAAAGGTATCCTGAGATGGAACTCACCGACATCCCCGCCCTGCCCCGCGGCGTGCGCCTGCACCGTGACAAGATCCGCGAAACATGGGTGTTACTGGCCCCCGAACGCGCCGTGACCCTCGACGCCATCGGCCACGCGATCCTCTCCGAGGTCGACGGCACCCGCAGCTTTGGCGAGATCACAGACACCCTCGCCGCCCGCTACAAAGCACCGCCCGAAGACATCCGCGCCGACAGCAGCGGCTTTCTCGGCGCCCTGCGCAACCGCCGCTTTCTGGACGTGACCTCATGAGTGCCCTGTCGAAGGTGCCGCCGCCCATTGCCATGCTGGCCGAACTCACGCACCGCTGCCCCCTCTCCTGCCCCTACTGCTCCAACCCCGTCGAAATGGCCCGTCAGGATCAGGAACTCGACACCGAAACATGGGCCCGCGTCTTCTCTGAGGCCGCCGACATGGGCGTGTTGCAACTCCACCTTTCGGGTGGCGAACCCGCCTCCCGCCGCGATCTCGAAGCACTGGTCACAGCCGCCCGCGACGCTGGTCTCTACACCAACCTCATCACCTCCGGCATTGGCCTGACTGAGAAACGCCTCAACGCCCTCGACGCCGCCGGCCTCGACCACGTGCAGCTGTCCCTGCAAGGCACCAACCCCGAAATGGCCGACGAAATCGGCGGCTACAAAGGTGGCTTCAAACGCAAGATGCAGGTCGCCGAGTGGATCGGTGCCATCGGCTTCCCCCTCACCCTCAACGCCGTGCTGCACCGCCGCAATCTCCACCAACTCCCGCGTGCGCTTGAGATGGCACAGGAAATGGGCGCCCGCCGCATCGAGGTCGCCACCGTCCAGTTCCACGGATGGGCCCTGAAAAACCGCGACGCCCTCATGCCCACCCGCGAACAAGCAACCGAGGCCACCCGCATCGTGCAACAAGCCCGCAAAGCCCTCAAAGGCACGCTGGTCATCGACTACGTCCCTGCCGATTACCACGAAGATTTCCCCAAACGCTGCATGGGCGGCTGGGGCACCTCTGGCCTCAACGTCATCCCCTCGGGCAAGGTCCTCCCCTGCCACGCCGCCGAATCCATCCCGCACCTCGCGTTCGACCACGTTCAGGACAAATCGCTCTCTGACATCTGGTACAACGGCACCGCCTTCAACGCCTACCGCGGCACCGACTGGATGCAGGACCCCTGCAAAACCTGCGACCGCAAGACCCTCGACTTCGGCGGCTGCCGGTGTCAGGCCATGGCCATCGTCGGAGACGCCTCCGCCACAGACCCGGTCTGCGTGAAATCCCCGCACCACGGCGCACTGCAAACCCAGGCTGACACCCATGCCGCCCAAGAGAGCGCCAACCTCACCTACCGCGCACAGCCGCCAAAGATGCCGACACCCGCCTGAGAAGCCCCAAATAGAGCCTCCATAGAGAAATATCTTGCAAGACTCACCGCAAGCGGGCAATAGTCACGGAAAAAGCCATCTAAACGAAAATAATCGTGAACGCGATACGGATGGCGCGGCAGGCAGTGAGACAATGAATAACCATAACCGCGATGACATCAACGCGTTGATCCGCCAACACTCCGAAGTGCTGGCGCAACAACTGCATGCCCAACGCGAAAACCTCTTTCCCCCCAACGCCTCCAAAACCATGCGCACCTTCACCTCCGGTGAGGCGGCCGCGCTGCTGGGTGTCAACGACAGCTACCTGCGCAAACTCCACCTTGATGGCAAAGGGCCGGAACCACAGATCACAACAGGCAACAGGCGTCACTATTCCGCTCAAGACATCCTTGATCTGCGTGTCCTGCTGGAGAAAACCGCCCGCAAACCCGGTGACTATCTGCCGGGTCGTCGCGACGGTGACGCGATGCAAATCATCGGCGTGATGAACTTCAAGGGCGGCTCGGGCAAAACCACAACCTCCGCCCATCTCGCCCAATGGCTCGCCCTCAAAGGCTACCGCGTGTTGGGCGTTGACCTTGATCCGCAAGCCTCTTTCACCGCCCTGCACGGCGTTCAGCCCGAATTTGACCTCGCCGAAGGTGGCACGCTCTACGACGCCATCCGCTATGACGATCCGGCCCCCATCACGGACGTCATCCGCAAAACCTACATCCCGAACCTCGATCTGATCCCCGGCAATCTCGAACTGATGGAGTTTGAACACGACACCCCCCGCGCGCTCTCCCAAAACGCTGCCGGGCTGTTCTTTTTCCGCGTCAAAGAGGCTCTAACACAGGTGGAAGGCGACTATGACGTGGTGGTCATCGACTGCCCCCCGCAGCTCGGCTTTCTCACCATGTCCGCTCTTTCCGCCTCCACTGGCGTCCTCGTCACCATCCATCCCGAAATGCTCGACGTGATGTCGATGTCCCAATTTCTGCGCATGACCGCCGATCTGATGGACGTCATTGCCGAAAGCGGTGCGGACATGTCCAACGACTGGATGCGCTATGTCCTTACCCGCTATGAACCCGCCGACGCCCCTCAAAACCGCATCGTCGCCTTTCTGCGCACGATGTACGGCGACAAGGTGCTGAATACGCCCATGCTCAAATCCACCGCAATCTCGGACGCAGGCCTGACAAAACAGACCCTCTACGAGGTGGAGCGCAGCGCCTTCACCCGCGCCACCTATGACCGCGCCAAGGAAAGCCTTGATGCGCTGAACGGTGAAATTTCGACCCTAATCCAGCAAACATGGGGGCGTGGACATGAGTGATAGCAAGAAAAAGCGCTTGTCGATGCTCGACAATCTGGCCAAGGCAGGCAGTGCCGCACCGCAACCCATGATGGCCGCCAGCCGCCCCTTGCGCGCCGCCCGCGATGCCGTGGAAGGTCACAAGGTCTGGGACATTGATCCCAATCAGATCATCGACGACCGCATTGCCGACCGTCTTGATCCCGCTGACGTCGCCGATCTGCGCGACTCAATCGAGGAAACAGGCCAGACCGTGCCTGTGCTTCTGCGCCGGCATCCCGCCAAGGATGACACTTATCTGCTGGTCTACGGTCGCCGCAGACTTGAGGCGATCCGTTCCTCAGACAAGGTCAAGAAGGTCCGCGCCCTAATTGCCAATCTCGATGATACCGCCGCGGTCGAGGCGCAGATCACCGAAAACATGGCCCGGCGTGACCTGACCTATATCGAAAAGGCGCTGTTCGCGCGCGAACTCGTTGACGGCGGTTTTGGCCCGCAGGCCCGTGTGGCCGAGGTACTGACAGTGACCCGTTCGTCGATTTCCATGGCCTTTGCCGTGATCGAATCGGTCGGCGCCGATGTGATTCGCGCCATCGGCCCCGCACCCGGCATCGGACGCCCGCGCTGGGAAACGCTGGGTCGCTACATTGAAGGCTGCGGCTACAGCACGGACAAGCTGGTTGAGATCGCGCTCACCGCCTTTGACAAGGCCCGGATCGCGCCGCTGACAGATGGCGGCCATCAGGAGGACGCGCCGGAGCCTTCCGTTGTGGCCTTTGATGCCGTGATGGCTGCCGTGGCCCCGGACGGCCCACCCGACAGTGGGAAAACGGTCTCTAACAAGGGAAAAGGCCGCGAAATCCATCTGGTGACCGGCGGCACTGGCAGCGTGAACCGTGTATCGGGAAAACTGCGGATCGACCTTGCCAATGGGGCCTTTGCCGACTGGCTTGAACACAATCTGGACGATGTCCTTTACGACCTTCAGCTGCGCTTTGACGCGCAAACCGAAGAAAAAGAGCAGTAGAAAAAACAGGAGGCACAACAGAGACAAAAGAAAAAGTCCCGCAAGGCTGACGCCCCACGAGACCCTTGTTCTTTGCACTTTCAAGGTAGCTTTGGGCGCATCCATTCGCAAGTCTTAAGTGATTCGCGGGACCAAAAAGTTTGTCCGGGTGACGCAAATTATGAGCTATATTCCAAGAACGCCGTTCAGGCGCGTGGTTGACGCTGCGCTGGTGAAACATCTCACGGAAGCGCAGCAGGCCGCGTCCGGAACCAAGGTCAGCAAATGGGACATCCTGCGCGATATCAGTGTTGCCAAGCAGGATTACGCCCTCTCAGACCGGACCTTGACCGTCCTGCAGGCCCTGCTCAGTTTCCATCCCGAAACGGATCTTGCTGACACCGGCAGGCCAATTATCGTCTTCCCGTCTAACGCTGCACTTTGCGAACGCCTGCACGGCATGCCCTGCTCCACCATGCGGCGGCATCTGTCGCGGCTGATCGACGCCGGGCTTCTCCTGCGCCGCGACAGTCCCAACGGCAAGCGCTACGTCAAGCGCCGCAGCGCTGCCCCTCAGGCCTTTGGTTTCGACCTTGGCCCCCTGCCCCGGCTTGCGTCGCACCTTGCCACCCGCGCGGCCGAGATCCGCGCCGAACAAGCACTTCTGGAAGAGGTTCGTCAAACCGTCGTTCTGATGCGCCGCGACCTCGAAGCCTTCGTTGCCTATGGCCGCACTGAGGCCCCCGAAACCCTCGTCTGGGACAGCTACTGCGACCTCGCCCGCCTCACCGCCCGCGATCTGCGCCGCCAGCTTTGCCTGACAGAACTGAATGACCTCAAGGAACGTTTGAGTCACGCTATTGAGGTGGTCGAAGCGGCTCTAATCCGTCGAGAAACACCGCAAATGAGCATCAGTGCTGCCCGCAATGAGCAGCACTGTCAGAATTCAGATAAAGAAGAAGATTACGCCGTGTTAGAGACTAAGAACCAAGGCCCATCGTTCCATCGGGTCTTGGTTCTTTGCACAGAAATACGAGGCTACGCCACCAAGGAAATCAAGGACTGGTCAGATTTGAGACGCGCAGCTGAGAAAATCGTCCCTATGATGGGAATAGACCCTAAAACATGGTTCACAGCTGTGAACATCATGGGCTCAATCAACGCGACCCTGACAATCGCCGCGATGTTGCAACGTTTCAGCGCAATCAGGAACCCCGGTGCCTATCTCACGCATCTCACCGCCAAGGCAAAGGCCTCTGATTTTTCTGTAGGTCCCATGTTACGCGCATTGGAGCGACAGTCGGCAGAGGGTTCACAGCTGTGAACATTCTCCATCGACAAGCAGTCAACCCGAACCTAGCATCACACAACCCCCCCCCCACCTTTTGGACGCCCATGCGCTACATTCTTTTTGCCTCAGTTTTTCTGATCTTTTTTCAAGGCCCTCTCATCGCTGAGCAGGACCGGTTTGTCGCATTGGCGAAACAGGGGTGGAACTACGAACTGCGCACAACGATGCTGGGCCGAGACATGGCGATCCCTGTAGAAATACACGGACGCACACTCACCGGAGCGACCTTGTGTCTGGTGGGGGAAGCACCTCATCAAAACTCGCTCACTGTCATTGTGGCGTTTAGCGGGCTGATGAAACATGTATTCGCTGAACCCATATCGCTGGGCGAAGCCGATAAGGATGCGCGCGCCTGCCCCGAAGACACCTCGATCATTCTGCGGCTCTATTCGGGGTATCCGGCGAATGCGGGGCTGACGGCTGATCTGGCTTGGCTCAACGAGAAGTACCGGCTGGGCCTGCCCCGCAACAGACGTTATATGGCCACCTCGCCGGCGATGGGGCAGACCTTCTTTGGACGATTGGGGCAGGCGACGCATCTGATGGTCAAACAGCCCTCACATCAGAGCACCAGTGCGCTGGAGGAGGCGTTTTATCGGTCGATCCTGATTGAGGAACTGTATCAATCCTTCAGCTTTGGAATGGACCTTCTGCTCTTTGACCGGGAGACTGGTTTCACCTCGAAACTCCAGGAAACGCCGGTCAATCTGCAGCGGTTGCCATG
This sequence comes from Sulfitobacter sp., assembly GCA_049645905.1. GTDB lineage: Bacteria > Pseudomonadota > Alphaproteobacteria > Rhodobacterales > Rhodobacteraceae > Sulfitobacter. The sequence goes on along the minus strand of JBARUV010000271.1, from coordinate 14,893 downwards.
GGGGTCGAAAGAGCTCATGCGGGCGTTGGTGAACTCCAATCCTGGAGGGCTTTGCCTGTTTGATGTGTTTATGCTGCACGCCATCGCACGGGCACCGGTCACGCAAACTGTGGAGCCTGCGTTCATCACCTTTATTGACGCCAACTATGAACAGCTTTTGGCACAGGCCCGGCTGACAATGGACGATCCGGCGTATGCGCTGTTGCTGGCACCGGACTGTGCGCGGTCGGCGTTTTAAGACTATTGAATGTATTTGTGAAATGCCGATCAGCGGGTAAGTTTTGCCAATGCACCGGATTTGCCGGGGCACGGAGGGCCGATGGATTCCTTTACAAAGACACAGCCGTCCGAGATTGCGGCGCTTTCTGACCACCTCAAAAACGGGTTGGTCGGGCATAAACACCTGATCGAACGGTTGCTTGTCGGACTGCTGGCCGGAGGGCATCTGCTGGTCGAAGGGCCGCCGGGACTGGCCAAGACGCGGGCGGTCAAATGGTTGTCGGATGCGATCGAAGGCAGTTTTGCACGCATCCAGTGTACGCCTGACCTGATGCCGTCGGACATGACCGGCACGCCGGTGTTTCAGCCGCAGGACAACAGTTTCAGATTTGTCGCGGGGCCGGTCTTTCACAATCTTGTACTGGTTGATGAGATCAACCGCGCGCCGCCCAAAGTGCAGTCGGCGCTGCTGGAGGCGATGGCGGAAGCGCAGGTGACCGCCGGGACCGAGACACATCCCCTGCCCGATCCGTTCATGGTTGTAGCCACCCAGAACCCGATTGAACACGATGGCACCTTTCCTCTGCCAGAGGCGCAGCTGGACCGGTTCCTGCTGCATGTCATGCTGGAGATGCCGGATATGGACCGCGAGCGGCAAATCCTTGATCTGGTCGAGGAAGAAGCGCAATCCGGCGCGCCGACGCCGAAAAGCCTGTCGCTGGAGGATCTGCACAAGGCACGCGAGGCGGCGCGCAAGGTGCATCTGGCACCGGAGTTGCGCGACTATATCGTGCGGCTGGTCATGGCGACGCGGGACGGGCCTGTGGCGGATGACATCGAACACGCGGTATCGCCACGTGGGTCGCTGGCGCTGGCGGCCTCGGCCAAGGCGCGGGCCTATATTCACGGGCGCGACTTTGCGTTGCCCGAAGACGTCGCGGCGCTTGCCCCGGATGCACTGGCGCACCGGATGGTGTTAAGCTGGCGCGCAGTTGCAGACGGGCGGCAGGCGCGGGATGTTGTCGCGCAGATTTTGTCCGAGACAGAAGCGTTGTGAGCGCGGCGCTTGACGCTCCGGGTGTTGCCCTTGGCACGCAAGAGCTGATTGCGCTGCGCCAGATTGCTTTGAATGCAGCGTCCTCGCCGCCACTTACCGCGCTGCCGGGCGGCTTTGCCACGCGGCGCAAGGGGCATGGGCTGGAGGTGGCGGACACGCGGGAATACCAGCCCGGCGACGATATCAGGCATGTGGATCGCGGCACCACGGCGCGCACGGGTGTCTTGCATGTGCGGCAGTTTCAGGAAGAGCGGGATCAGGTGACGCTGCTGGTTGCTGACTTTCGGCCCGAAATGTTCTGGGGTCTGCGCCGCGCATTTCGGTCTGTGGCGGCGGCAGAGGCGCTGGCGCTGATCGGGTGGAACGTTGTGGAGCGGGGCGGGCGCGTGGCCCTATTGACGATATCCGCCGCTGGGCCGGTAATTGTGCCGCCACGGGGACGGGCGCGGGGGATGCTGGATGTGATTGGCGGGCTGGTGCAGGCGCATGGAACGGCGTTGGAGATGGCTGTGGCGGGGCAGGGCGAAAGTCCTGCGCTGGATGGGGCATTGTCGCGGGCGGAGCGGTTGGTGCCGTCAGGATCAGAGATTGTGGTCGCGTCGGGGTTTGACACGCAAGGCGAGGATTTGGGCGACCGATTGTCCGCTTTGGCGCTGCGGCGGTCGCCACGGCTGGTGCTGATCACGGATGCCGAAGCGGGGCAGATGCCGCGCGGACGGTATCCGATCCGGTTGCCGGATGGGCGGCGGATCAGGGTTTATCTGGGCGCAAATGTCGAAAAAGACACCGCACCGATGCGGGTCATTGCGGGGCGGGAGGCGCTGATTCTTGACGCGGGAGAAAGCGTTGAGCAGATGGCGCAAAGGCTGGCCGCATCGTTTCAGATGGCGCGGGCGGCATGAGTGATACTGCGCTCAGCGAAGAGGCCATGCTGGCCAGTTTGCGGGGTCTGCGCCTGCCAGCGGAGGCGGCGGGCGGATGGGCGTCGGATATGGCGGTGGCGGTGGGTGTGGCGGCGTTGATGGCGTTGGTTGTGGTTGGGATTGCGCGGCTTTGGTCGGTGAAACGGGGGCCCGCGCAGGAGCGGTTGGCGGATCGTTTGGACAGGCTTGCGGGGTTGCCCGAAGAACAGCAGCGGGTTGCCCTGTTGCATCTGTTGAAGGCTGCCGCACCGGAGCGGTTTGAGGCGGTCCGGGACGCGCTTTACCGTCCGCAGGGGGCGGTCGATCTGGATCACCTACGCGCTGAAATTACACGCTATGGTTGAGTTGGCCGATCCCTGGTTTCTGGTGTTGTTGCCGCTGCCGATTCTGGTGATGCGTCTCTTTGGGGCGGCGACGATGTCGGGTGGGGCGCTGCGGGTGCCGGATGGTGTTGGTGCGCAGCTTTTGGCGCGGGGGCGTGCGCGGACAGGGCAGGGGGTGCTGGCGGGATATCAGTCTCTGTTGTGGGTGATCTGGGCGCTTGTGGTGGTGGCGATGGCGGGGCCCCGTGACCTTGCACCGGTGTCGGCACTGAAGGTCACGGGGCGCGATCTGGCGATTGTGCTGGACCTGTCGGGGTCGATGGTGCGCGATGATTTCGATCTGGATGGGCGGCAGGTCACGCGGTTTGAGGCGGTGACGACTGTGGGTGCGGATTTTGCGCGCCGGCGGGGCGGGGACCGGGTGGCGCTGATTGTGTTCGGATCAGAGGCTTACTATGCGGCCCCTTTCACGTTTGATACCGAAGCGGTGGCGCAACGGATTGAACAGGCTCAGATCGGGATATCGGGGCGGGCGACGAACATCTCGGATGGGTTGGGATTGGCGTTGAAGCGCATGGCCCAGAGTGAGGCCGAGACGCGGGTTGTGATCCTGTTGTCGGATGGGGTGAATAATGCCGGGGCGACCAATCCGCGCGGTGTGGCGGAGCTGGCGGCGGCGATGGGGGTTCGGGTGCACACAATTGCGCTGGGGCCGAAGGATTTGACCACGGCGGCGGCGGGCGAGCGCGGGGTTGTGGATGCGGTGACCTTGCGGGCGATTTCGGAGATTTCGGGGGGGACAGGTTTTCGGGTGAAGACGACCGCGGATCTGGTGGCGGTGGCAGAGGCGTTGGACCGTCTGGAGGCGACGGATGCGGTGGGTCTGGCGGCGGAAGTGTACCGGGAGTTCTGGGTCTGGCCTGCGGGATTGGGGGCGCTGCTGGCGTTGGGTCTGGCGTGGCGGGAGTTGGCATGAGTGGGGTTGAGATCATGGTGCTGCGGCCCTGGGTATTGCTGGGATTGCCGGTGCTGGTGGCGGTGGGCGTCTGGCTGGCGCTGCGGCGGGGCGGTTTGGGCGATTGGCAAAAGGCGTCCGATCCGGCGCTCTTGCGGGCCATGGTGGCGCTGGGGCGCGTGGATGATGCGGCGCGGCGGGGGCCTTTGTGGGCTGTGCTGGGGGCGGTTGCGGTGATTGTGGTGGCGATGAGCGGTCCGGCGGTGGAGCGGCGTGATGCGGTGTCGTTTCGCAATCTGGACGGGGTGCTGTTTGTGGTGGATGCGTCGGAGAGTGTGATGGCGGATGCGCGGTGCGCGCAGATGCTTGCGATGGGGCGGTTCGGAATTGCGTCGCTGGGGACGCGGCCCGGGGGGCTGATTGTCTATGGCGGGGACGCCTATGTGGTGAGCGATATGACGCTGGATCATCTGCAGCTGGGGCAGACGCTGTCGCTGGTGGGGCCTGATCTGGTGCCGGATGCGGGGTCGCGGCCGGGGCGGGCGCTGGCGTTGGCGGCAGAGCGGCTGCGGGCGGCGGAGGTGTTGGCGGGGGATGTGGTGGTGTTTACCGATGGCGAGGGGCTGGACGCCGATAGCCTGCGCGCGGCGGGGGAGATCGCGGGGCGGGGGGCGCGGGTGTCGTTTGTCGCGCTGGATGCGGTGACGGCGGCGTTTGAGACGCATGCGGCGGCGGGCGGGGGGCAGGCCTTTGGGCTGGGTCAGACGGATGAGTTTGCGGTGTGGATCGGGAGTTCGGCGCGGACGCGGTTGGAGCGGCAGGACTATCCGCTGCTGTTCTGGAAGGACTTTGGGCGGTATCTGCTGGCCTTGGCGCTGGTGCCGTTGCTTTTATTGTTCAGGTGGCAGGCGGCGTGAGGGTCCTGGCGATCATAGGTGTGCTGGCGTTGATCTGTGCGGCGCTGTTGGGCGGCGGTGCGCCTTATGGGCGGGCTTTGATGGCGGTGGGCATGAACGGGGCCGCAGCACCTCTGATGAAGGATGCAGGCTGGCGTGGCGCGGCGCAGTACCGGGCGGGGGATTTTGATGCCGCAGCAACGCAGTTCAACGCGGCAACAGACGTCTATAATCTGGGCTTGGCCGAAACGCAGCGGGGCAATTATGCCGCCGCGCTGGAGGCGTTTGATCTGGCCGCAGCACAGGGGCACCCGGATGCGCGGGCCAATTTCGATGTGGTGGCGGCCTATTACGCGGGGCTGGGTATTGAGGCGGAGGCTCTGGCGCTGTTTGGAAAGCGCAAGGAGGGGGCCACGGCGGACAGTTCCATCGCGCGCGGCAATGCGCGGGCTGCAGGCACCGGAAGTGAGGTGACGAACACCAACACGATGCTGGGACTGGCGCAGCTGGACAGCCGGGGGCGGTTGGGCGTGCGGCGCGTTTTTGATGACAAGTTCATCGTCGCAGATGACCGCTGGCTGGCGCAGCTGGGCGATGTGCCGGGAGAATTCATGGCCGAACGGATCAAACAGGAACACAGACGCCGGGTCAAAGCCGGGATCAGCCCGGCACCGCCCGAAACGGAGGAAGACCGGCGATGAGGTTTCTGTGCGTCCTTGTGTTGAGCCTGTTGCCGGTGACCCTTTGGGCGCAATCGCGCACAGTTTTGCCCGAGGAATTGCAACTGTCGATAGAAGTGGACGCGACCGAGCATGAGCGCTTTACCCGCGAGATGGTGCTGATCACGATCCGGGGGGTGTACCGGCGGCACATCACGCGTGAGGAAGTGGTGCAGCCCGATCTGGAGGGGTTCAGCTGGACGCAATTGGGCGATGATCTGTGGCTGGATGAGCGGATCAACGGAGAGAAGGTCAAGACATTTCGCCGCCGCATGGCGCTGTTTCCCGACCGGCCCGGTCCGGTCGAGATTGGTGCGTTTCGCCACAAGCTGACGCTGACCGATGAGAGCGACGAGTGGTTTGAGCATGTGATCACATCGGAACCCACGACCATTGACGTGGCCGCAGCCCCCGAGACCGAGGACTGGTGGCTGCCGGTCAAGGCGTTGCGGGTGTCCGACAACTGGTCCAACGCGCCCGATCAGCTGAAGCCCGGCGAAGGCGTGCTGCGGATTGTGCGGATTGAGGCGCTGGGGGTCACGCCTGAGATGATTCCCCCCATGCCAACCCTGCATTCGCCCTCAGCGATGATTTTTCCGCATCCCGAAAAGCGTCTGGTAGAGCTGACACCGCAGGGTCCGCAAAGTTTCGCCTATTGGCGCTGGACCATCCGGCCCAGCAACGACACATCGACCATCGTGGAGCCGATTTCGTTCGCCTATTTCGACACATTTGCGCGGGTGGAGCGGGAGGTCACGATCTCTGCGCAACGAGTTGCTTATGGCGATGTCGCGCCAAGCGAAACCGTGCCGGATGCCGGGTCCGGCGATGGCCCGCCGGTGCGCTCGGTGCGGCTGCCGGGCGGGGCAGTGGCGCTGGTGGCGCTAACGGTGTTTCTGGGCGGTCTGGGCTATGCATTGCAGGGGTATCGGCTGCAAAGGGGTGTCTTGTTCCGGCGGCTGCGTTGGCTTGATCCGCTGGTCCGTGCGCTGCGCCATGCGGCGCGCCGGGGGGACGGGCCGGCGCTGCGTCGGGCGGCCACTGCGATGATGCGGCGGGACGGGGTGAGCGCAGGACAAAAGGACGTTCTGTCGCGGCTGGATGCACTGTTGTTCGCGCGCCGCGATCAAGGGGGGCCGCCCGTGCGGATCGAACCACAGGTCGCGCGCGATCTGGTGCGGGAATTTCTGGCCCAAAGTGTCTCAGGACATAACCCAGCGTAGAAATTGTTGAATTGTGCCGCCACCTTGGTAGTCTCGACGCTCAGGGAGGACGATACTATGGGGTATGTATCCGTGCCGGAGCGCCCGTTGGCGATTTCCTCGGTTTTGATTGTCGACGATCATCCGCTTTACAGCGATGCATTGGGACAGGCACTGCAGTTGACCATTGAAGGATGCGACGTATCGGGCGCACGGACGCTGACTGATGCGCTTTCGCTGGTGGCGGACGGGCTGTCCCCTGATCTGGTGATGTTTGACCTCAAGCTGCCCGACGTGACCGGTATTTCCGGTTTCAAGGCGCTGCGCGAAGCGCTGCCGGACACAAAGATTCTGGTGATTTCGTCGCTGGCGTCCTTTGATCTGGTGCAATCGCTGCTGGATCTGGGCGCGGTCGGGTTCATGCCCAAGGATACTTCTGCGCAGGGGTTGCAGCGTGGGTTGGCGCAGATCATGGCTGGTAAGCGGTTCATTCCAGCGGAATACCGCCACCCGGCGGTTGATGCCAGCAAGAGCAATGAATTTGACCACCCCAAGCTGGCCGATCTGACGCCGCAGCAACAGCGCATCATGCGCCTGATCTGTCGCGGTAAACCCAACAAGCAGATTGCCTATGAGCTGTCGCTGGCCGAGGCCACGATCAAGGCACATATCACGGCGCTGCTGCGGCGGCTGGGTGTCAGCAACCGCACGCAGGCGGTGGTTCTGGTCGAAGAGGCGCTGGCCGAGCAGTTGGGCGATGAGCCAGAGGCGCGCGCCTTTTTGCGTCGCTGACGCGCGGGGCTGTGCCAGAGGATTTTTCAGAAATTGCCGGTGCTACCGGCGGGATTGCCGGTGCCAAGGGCGAAAATGCTGGTGCCACGGGCAGGGCCGCCTGTGTGCAGGTGGCTGTGGGCCGCGACGGATTGGCAGCGGGTGCGGTCAGGGACGCGCTGGCGCAGATTGATGCAGGGTCGGCGCGGTTTGTGCTGTGTTTCACGCCTGCCGGGCTGAACAGTGACGCGGTGGCGCGGGCGTTGGATGCGGCATTGCCGGGGGTGCCGGTGTTTGGCTGTTCCTCGGCGGGGCAGATCACGGACAGAGGCTATGAGGACGATGCGCTGTTGCTGATGGCGTTTCCGAAGTCGCATTTTCGCTGCGCGTCCGAGTTGATCACGCTGGAAGGCCCGCTGGATGCGACCTCAATTGTGCGAGCCGTGCAGCGGACCGCGCAGAGCTTTCGGCACACGGCCGGGCAGGGGCGGCTGGGGCTGGTGTTTACCGATGGGCTGTCGATGCAGGAGGATATCCTGATCTCGGCGCTTGAAGCGGCGTTGCCGGATGTGCCGCTTTTTGGCGGGTCGGCGGCGGATGGGTTGCAGTTTGAAGAGACCTTTGTGCTGCATGGCGGTGTGGCGCAGCGCGGGGCGGCGGTGGTGTTGCTGATCGAGACGGATCTGCCGTTTCGGGCGGTGTGTTTTGATCATTTCCTGCCCGCACAGGCGCGTGCGATTGTGACCCGTGCGGCCCCAGATGTGCGCAAGGTCTATGAGATCAACGGCGCGCCTGCGGCGCAGGAATATGCGCGGCTGGTGGGCTGTGCGGTGGACGATCTGTCGCCGCTGATTTTTGCGGAAAACCCGATGCTGATCGAATACCGGGGCGCGCATTATGTGCGCGCGATTTCGGACGCAGGCGCGGATGGGTCGCTGTCGTTTCTGGGGGCGATTGATGATGGGTTGATCATGACGCTGGGGCGCGGGCAGGAGATCATCGAAACGCTGCGCGGCACGCTGGACATATCCGACGGGCAGGGGCGGCAGCCGGATTTCATTCTGGGGTTTGATTGTGTGCTGCGGCGGCTGGAGTTTGAGCAAAAACAGCTGGGCGGGGATGTGAGCCGGGTGTTGTCGGATGCGCGGGTTTACGGCTTCAACACCTTTGGCGAGCAACATCAGGGGGTGCATATGAACCAGACCCTGGTGGGGATCGCGTTTTTCGGGCCCGAGGAAAGGACGTTGTTTTGACCGGGTGGTCGCCTCCGGTTGAACCGCTGGATGGCGTGGTAGGCCCCGGCATCGTGGACCCGCGCGCGCCTCTGGAGGAACAGATCCGGCGGCAGAACAAGATCATTGCGGCGTTGATGCGCAAGGTGGATGGGCAGACAAGCGTGGGGCCTGCGGCCTATCAGGCGTTTCAGTCCGCGATTGATCTGCAGCAACAGGTTGCCGCGCAGAGCATTGAGCTTGAGTCAGCGCGGTTTGAGCGCGAACGCAGCCGCAAGACGCTGGAGGAAGCGCTGATTGCGATGCGTGAGGGGTTTGCACTGTTCTCGGATGGGCAGCTGGACGTGTGCAACGCGCTGTTTCAGGAACTGATGCCGGACATTTCGGAACACGTGACGGCGGGGCTGGGCCTGAGTGCCTATTTCGAGCGGATGGGTGGCAGTGAACATCTGGTTGCCACCGATCACCGGCTGGACGGGCTGGCCAAGACGCTGCTGCGCAAGCCTCTGGTGCAGGGCACGCCGGGCACCTCGGTGTCGCTGGTGGTGGAACTGAGCGGCGACCGGTGGTTTCAGCTGAGCGCGCAGCAGGTATCACCGGAGAACACGGTCCTGCTGTTCACGCAGATCACCACGCTGGTGCAGCACAACCGGCGCGAAAAGGAACATCTGATCGACCGTCAGGCGGACTACCTGCAGGCGGTGTTCCAGAACATGAACGTCGGCATGTGCAGCTTTTCCGAGCGCGGCGAGGTGCGGACGCATAACGCGCGGTTCCGGGATCTTTTGGGGCTGCCGATGGTGATGCTGCAGATGGGCACGCCGCTGGACCGGCTGTTGGGGTATCTGGGCAACCACGGCGTTATTGTGCAGGGCGATGCCGGATCGCTGGCGGCGTGGCGGCGTGAACTGGACTGCGAAGGATCGCTGAGCCGCCGGATCAATCGGGGCACCGGGCGCGTTCTGGGCATGCATGCCAACCGGTTGCCCGACGGCGGGTTTCTGATCCAGCTGACGGATGTCACGCTAGAGGTGCGATCGACCGAAATGCTCGAAAACCGGGTGATGACCCGTACCGCAGAACTGACGGAAGCTAATGACCGTCTGACACTGCAATATGAGGAAAAGGCCAAGGTCGAGGAAGAACTGCGGCTGGCCAAGGAGCGCGCAGAGGCGGCGGTTTCCTCCAAGACGCGGTTTCTGGCGGCGGCCAGTCACGACCTGCTTCAGCCGATCAACGCCGCCAAGCTGCTGATATCGACCCTGAAGGAAACCACCCGTGCGAGCCGGTTTGAAGCGATGGTTGAGCGGCTTGAGGGGGCCTTCGCCTCGGCTGAATATCTGTTGCATTCGCTGCTGGATATCTCGCGGCTGGAAAGTGCCGACCCCGATACCGTGTCACCCAGCAATGTCAGCCTGAATATGGTCATGGACCGGGTACACGCGGATCAATCCCTGCTCGCCGCGCAAAAATCGGTCCGGCTTGAGGTTGTGCCAAGCTCGCTGGTGGTGTGGTCCGATCCGGTCTACCTGCTGCGCTCGGTGCAGAATCTGGTGGTGAACGCGATCCTGTACACCGAGCCGGGGGGGCGGGTTCTGGTGGGGTGTCGTCACAGGCCCGACGGGCGCGTGGCGCTGGAGGTCTGGGACACGGGCATCGGCATTTCGCGCAGGGATCAGGCGCGCATCTTTGATGAATTCACCCGTGCCGAAAATGCGCAGATCGGTGCCGGCGTCGGACTGGGTCTGTCGGTGGTGGACCGGGCCTGCCGTCTGTTGGATCATGATCTGCGGGTGCATTCCGCACCGGGCCGGGGATCGGTTTTTACCATTGAGATGGACGTGGTGCCGGATGCCGATGCGCAGGAACTGGTGCCGCAAATGCCTGACATCGACAGCGAGCTGGACGGACATATCGTGATGGTGATCGAGAACGATCCGGATGTTCTTTATGCCAATACCGAGTGGCTGGAGCTGTGCGGGGCCAGTGTGCTGGCTGTGCAATCTTCGCAGGAGGCGATCCGGCTGGTGGATGACATGGGCATTCCGCCCGACGTCATTCTGGCCGATTATCAGCTGGATGACAGCGATACGGGCATCCGGGCGATCACCATGGTGCGCAGCCGTACGGGCGTGAATGTACCTGCGGTGCTGATCACGGCGGACCGCAGCAGAGAGGTGGCGCAACTGGGCGCGGAGCACGGCGTTGTGGTGTTGCCCAAGCCGGTTGAACTGCCGCGCCTGCGGGCGCTGATCAACTGGAACATCCGGCGCAGTGATGATGCGGGCAGGGCAACGCCGGGTCGCCCGCGTCTGTCGCTGGTGGGTGCCGTCGGGGGTGACACAGACGAAAGTCGGCGGTGACAGCCTTGGTGCGGCTGCGCACTACTGAGGGGTAACGTGGGAGAATGACAGCATGCTAAGATTTCTGACAACAACGCTGGCGGTCACAGTGGCGGCGGCCTGCCTTGCCGGGTCGGTCTGGGCCACGAACCTTGAAGGGGAAGAAACCTATAACATGCTGTTCAAGAACGGCACGCTGGATGGCATCGACCGTTCGTCCGAGCTGATTTATGCGCGTGCGGTCAGCAATGCGCTGGATGATGAAAGCGGCGACCGCAACACCGGCGATATCGCGCTGAGTTTCCGCGAGGGTCAGGCGGAAATGGCGATGCTGGAGTTTCGCCAGGACGGCAAGCACCGGTCGCTGGGGACGTTTCCGGCCAGCGTTGGCAACCCGATGATCATGTATTTCTACGAATCAGTGGTCCGCGACATGGCCGCGTCGGCGGGTGGCAGCCCCTTTTACATCCGCAACCGGGTCAAGGAGGCGCTGGTGCAATCGTCAGATGTGCAAGAGGGCGAGGCGGTTGTGGACGGCCAGACCGTGGCCACACAAACGGTACGGATGTTCCCGTTTGAAGGTGATCCGAATGTGGACCGGATGAAGGGCTTTGGCGATCTGGAACTGCGGGTGACCATGTCGGAAGCTGTGCCCGGCTGGTACATGAGCCTGATCGCGGAAGCCTCTGGCGGCGAAGTCTACCGCTCGGAGTTGCGGTTTGACCGGCTTGATGCGGCGCAATGAGCCGGCTTGCAGGTGTCGTGCTGGCGATGTGTCTGCCCGTGGCGGTGTCGGCGCAAAGCCTGGCCGAGCGGCTGAATGACTATCCCACAGCGGCGCGGGCGGATTACGTGTTCGCCTGCATGGTGACCAACGGGCAGACCCGCGAGATGCTGGACCGCTGCGCCTGTTCGATTGACGAGATTGCGGCCATCCTGCCCTATCAAAGCTATCTGGAGGCCGAAACCGTGCTGTCGATGCGCCGTGTCGGCGGTGAGCGGATGAGTTTTTTCCGCAGCGCCGCGATGGCAGAGGCGCTGGTGGCGGACCTGCGCCGGGCGCAGGCCGAGGCGGAGATTGTCTGTTTCTGAGCCTAGCCACTTGCGGTCTTGGGCAGCACGGTTTCAAACACATTGCCGTCCGTATCGGTGGCCTTGACGGTCAGGTTCGCAGACCCGTTGTCATTGTAGCCAAAGCGGAAAACCGGATCTTCGGAAATTGAAATTCCGCCGTCCATGGTGAACAAAAGCTCATCGCCCTGAAAGACTTCGATGTGGTCGATGAAGTGCGCAGGCACGAAAAGCTGTGTGATCTGGTCGCGCTGCAGGCCGGAATAATTGGGGTGCCGGATCATGATCTGCGCCTCGCGGCGCGGGATCGACATGGCGGCGGTTTTTGTCCCGAAGGTACGCAGTTTCATCTTGCCCATGCCGGCAAGGGCCGCTTCGGGATCGCTGGTGGCCGGGGCCGAACAGCCGCCCGAGGCTTTGACATAGCGGCCCGTCATGTGCAGCCCGTCAGGCGTTTCGGCAATCACGCGGACGTTTGAATACTGGTTGACGCGCACGCGCATTTCGAAATCAAGCGGGGCCATCGCGTCGGAAAAGGCAAAGACGCCCGCAACCGGGGCGGGGTTTTCGTCAATCACCACGGTGGCGGCAGAGATGTTGGCGGCTCCCTCACGTTGGCGCAGGACAATCGGCACGGTGGCCGCGTCATGGGCGCGGTAGGGCGCGTCGACAAACAGGAGCGCATCGCCGTTCAGGGTCTGTGCATCGCCCAGCACATCCTCACGCAGATCGGTCCATGTGGCGCTGTCGGTCAGCGGGTTCTTGATGGTCTCACCCGCGATCACGGGGCTGGTGATCAATGCGCCAAGTGCTGCGGCACGTATCATGGTTTTGAGCATTGCGGCCTCCCTGAGCGTGATTTCGGCGTAATATGGCATGAAAAGCGTGAAAAATATACACATACCTATGGTGCGGTAGGTTTCACGTTTTGGTGTGGTAGGACGGGGATCGGGAGGCGTGGCGATGTTTGAAGCGATTGTATCGGTGTGTCTGGCGTTCACTGATCCTGCGGTCTGTCGCGATCAGCTGGTCCCGGGGTATGAGGCCGAGACGCAAGAGGCCTGCGAAGCGGCGCTGGAGATGCTGCCGGTTGAAGGGGCGATCTGTGTCGGGGCAGGCGCGGCGCTGGAGGTGAGCGAAGTGGCACCCGGTGTCTTTGTGCACATGGGTGCGGTGGCGGAGCCCGATGGCGATAACCGCGGCGATGTGGCCAATCTGGGTTTTGTGATTGGTGAGGAAGCGGTGGCGGTGATCGACAGTGGCACGGCGGCTTGGATGGGCGAGGCGCTGTGGCGCGCGATCCGGGCGCGCAATGACAAGCCGGTGCGCCATGTGGTGCTGACGCATATGCATCCCGATCATGTGCTGGGGGCCCGCGTTCTGGCCGGGGCGGGGGCGCAGGTGATCGGCCACGCCAAACTGGGCCGCGCGCTGGCGGACCGGCGGGGCAACTACCTTGAAAGTCTGGAGCGGCTGATCGGACGCGGCGCGTTTATCGGCACGGATGTGCCTGCGGTGGATGTGGCGGTCACGGGTCAGTTGCGGATTGATCTGGGCGACCGGGTACTGGAAGTGCAGACCTGGCCCACGGCGCATACCGGGACGGATTTGACGGTGCTGGACGTTGCGACAGGCACGCTCTTTGCGGGGGATCTGGTGTTTCACCGGCATATGCCTGCGCTGGATGGCAGCCTGAAAGGCTGGCGCGCGGTGATGGAGACGCTGGCGGCGCGTGACATCGCGCAGGTGGTGCCGGGGCACGGGGGGCCGGTGCTGGACTGGCCTGCAGGCGGGGCGGCAATGCAGCGCTACCTGCAGGTGCTGGAGCGCGACACGCGGGCGGCGATTGCGGCAGGCACACGGCTGGGTGAAGCGGTCGAGGAGATCGCGGCAAGTGAACGTGCTGCGTGGGAGTTGTTCGAGGCCTATAATCCACGCAATGCGACGGTGGCGTTTACGGAACTGGAGTGGGAGTAACCTGCCGATGGTGATTCAAGTTTAAAGCCGGGCGCTCTTGGGCAGATGGTGTCTCATCGACCGGCCGAAAGGCACTTGTTCCGACCGATGAGGCACGCAGTCTTATTCAGACATAGAATATACCCATGTCGATCGAAGCCGCGACATTGTCGTAGTTTTCAACACTTTCCGAGAAATACTGAAGCATTTCCGGACGGCTCAACCCGGCGGCCTGTTGGGCGCTCCAGAAATCGAAACCGGCCTGATCCGAAGTTCGGTCAAGCACGTTGGCATACAGCAGGTCGAGGAAGGCGCGGTCGGACAACGTGTTCGGATCGCCATATCTTTGCGCAAACTCCTCTGACTGCATGAAGAAGCCAGCCATCGCAACAAGGTCCACATTGCCGTCGTCAAAGTGATCAATCCAGAACCCAAGGCCTTCGGCATCCGGTGTCCGGTCAAAGGCCGCCTGATAGAGCCGGTAGGACTGCCCGGCGTTGCCATCCGTGTCGAAGGCAAGCCAGCCGTCAAAGAGCTCAATACGCTCAATGCCGATCAAGGTATCGGGCGCATCGGGAAAGAAGCTGTCGGTGATGATGATGCGGCCATCTTCCAGAAAATCAAAGCTGAAGTCTTCTCGGTCCCCAACGGCATAGAACGTATCAACACCATCCCCACCTGTGTGCGTCTCTGAAACGAGAATATCGTTAACGATGTAGACCGGATCGGGTGCGGGGGCAGGTCCGGGAACCGGATCGGGTGCCGGGTCCGGGTCAGGTATGGGATCTGGTTGCGGTTCAGGTGCGGGGTCCGGGTCCGCTATGGCGCCGCTTTTGGGTTCGATGGTAAAGCGATATTCCACATCAAGGGGCGTTTCGCTCAGGTCATCTCCATCCCGGTCATCCACTTCGATGTGAATACCCAGCACCCGCACGACAACGGGCCCGCCTGACAATGTCCAGACCGCATCCGCCCCGGTGAATTGATCGACAGAATAGACCGCCTCGCTCAAATCAAGGATCGGATCCAGAACAATCTCTTCTGAACCGTCAAAGGTCGGATCAACCGGTTGGTTGTGGATACCGCTGAAAAAGTTCTCATCCGGTCCGTCGCCCCAAATGCCAACCAGCGCGCCCTCGACTTTGCTGACACCGCTGACCGGAATGAAATAGACGAAGTTGACGAAATCGCCGATGGTGTCGGCGTTGAAATTGACCCGGACGGTCA
>JBARUV010000270.1:0-11244 GCA_049645905.1 Sulfitobacter sp. | reverse complement strand
CCTGATTGCGGCGGCCTGTCTGATGTTTTGCCTTGGCGGTGCCATCGTGCAGGGTGTCTTTCCTGCCAGCGGCGCGTCGATCATGGTCGTGCCATTCTTTGGCGCTTATCTTGTGATCTCGTACCGCAACATTGCCCGCGTCGGATGGGTGTTGCTTATCGTCGCCTTCGCGATTGCAGCACTCGCGCTGGCCGATGGTATCGAAACCCACATCTTTGCCGAAGCGGCAGTGCGTGTCGTCTTTCTCTCCTCTTTGCTGACAGCGGTCGCTTTCCTGCGCATTGCCGCCACGCAGGACCCTGTTGTGGAGGTTTCCGGAGAATTCCTGACACTGCAGCCGCCGACCCGCCGCTACGCCTCTCTGGGGGCTGGTGGGCACATGTTCGGCGTGCTTTTGAACCTCGGCGGGCTTGGGGTGATGCTGGAGGTCATTATGAAGGGGCTGGCGGCACATCGGCACGAAATGGACGAATTTGTGTTCGAGGCTCGCAAGCGGCGGATGGTAAGCGCCTGTATGCGGGGGTTTTCCTCGATTGCATTCTGGACTCCGTTCGGGATTGCTCTCAATCTCATGATCCTTACCATTCCGGGGCTTGAATGGTCATATCTGGCCCCGTACGGGATCGCGTTGGCCGGGGTGCTGTTTTTACTGGGGTGGCTGTTTGACACTGTGGAATGGCGCCGCCCGCCCTCCGCACGTGGCAAGGCACCGACCCTGACGGGAGACCTGCCGGGCTGGAGCCATTGGGCCCCCTTGATTGTCGCAAGTCATGTCTTGGTTCTGGGGACCACCGTTGTATTTTTGGACAGTGTGACCCCGTATAGTTTTCAAACCGTCCTGATCACCATCGTTCCGGTTTATGCTCTTTTGTGGTCGGGTCTGCGCGGCGGCACGGCCAACATTTCCAATCTGTCGCGCCGATTCGTCGCGCAGGCACCGGGGTTCGCTACCGAAATGAGCGTTATCGCTTCGGCTGGTTTCATTGGTCTTGTCGCGCTGGAGGTTGTCCCGGTCGAATGGATTGCTGACCACCTTGGCTGGATTGCCTCACGGCCTGTCCTGACTGTTGTTATGTTGATCTTCACAGTGTTCCTGACGGGGCTGTTGGGCGTGCATCCGATGATATCAGTGGTGTTGCTGGCAGAAGTGATCAACCGCGTTGGTGTGGATGGCCTGTCGCCACTCGCTTTGGGCCTTTCGTTGGCTGGCGGCTGGAGCAGCATCATCTGCATGGGTCCGGCCATCACAGCTGTGGTTTATGCCTCATCCATTGTTGGAGAACCGCCACTGACAATCGGTTTGCGCTGGAACGGCCTTTTTGGTGTTGTCAGCATCCTCCTCATCACTCTCATCGTCGGCAGCGGTGTCGCCACAGGGCTGCTCTGACCTCTCTGATTGCCCCACTTTGCGACGGGCGCGGCCAATCGCACATATGTGTTCGATGATGCCTCACGCCTGCCGGACGGTGCCGGAATGGGCGCGTTCCCTTACAGTTGCTTTGCACATATCCCCCGGCAATCCGTCTGGGGGGCAGAAACATCGGAGCGGCGAACCATACGATGGACGGCCAAACAAAACCCACGCGTCACAGCAAGGTGACGGACCTGCAGGATGCAGCGCTTCTGGCCCGGGACGCATTGCGAGAACGTCCTGAGCTTTGCCTTGGCGGGCTGTTCAAACAGGGACGGCCTGTCGCATTGGTGCGCGCGATGTTGGCCGCGGGCGCAAATGGTCTGCATGTCTATTCGTCGCCCGGTGCTGGCTATGACGTTGATTTGATGATCGCGGCAGACGCGGTAGAGCAGGTGTTCATTCCCGGCGTCACACTGGAAAACCGTCTTTGCCCCAACTTCCGAAGCGCTGTCGAGGCAGGGCAGGTGACTGCCCACGCGCTGGATGCGTTGACCGTGGTCGGCGGCCTCATGGCGTCTGCCCATGGCGTGCCTTTTCAGCCGATCGACGCGCTGCGCGGGTCAGATGTTCTGAAACACAATCCGCTGATACGCGAAATCGACTGCCCCTTTTCAGGCCGCCGCATCCACGCTGTTGGCCCAATCCGCCCCCGCGTCACATTTCTGCACGCACAGGAAGCCGACCGCTGGGGCAACCTGCGCCATCTCAGCACGATGGTTTATGCCGATCAACTGATGGCGCGCGCCTCGGACATGGTGATTGCCAGCGTGGACAGGGTCGTGCCGGACGAGGTGATCCTGGACGATCCGTCGCGGGTCACGGTGCCATCCCACTATGTTGATGCCGTCGTCGAGGTGCCGTACGGCGCGCACCCCACGGCGAGCTTTCCCAATTATGCGATGGATGAGGATCATATTGACGCCTACGCCGACCTTGGCGACGCCGCCCGTACCGGCGACCGCGCGGGGCTGGATGACTACATCGCGCGCCATGTGACCGGGCCAAAAAGTCACGATGACTATATCGAAGCGATCGGGGGTGCCAAGCATCTAAACCGGCTCGAAGCGGAGGCACGGAAAACATGAGCGCTGCAATTTCTCCTCTTGAGCAGATGGTTGTCGTGCTGGCCCGCGATCTGGCCGATGGTGAGTTGGGCGCGGCAGGCGCTGCGGCTTTGGTCCCGATGGCCGCAATCGCCTTGGCGCGCGAATTGCACGCACCAAACCTGACAGTCGGCGGAGAGATGTTCTTTAATCCGCTGCCGGGGCGTCTTTATCCGTCCATGCTGGACGACCGTGCCCTGGGCCGCTGTGAGGCCGCTGAAACGTTTATCGAACTTTTCGGCCACAGCCATCACGGGCTGGACTTCTTCTTTCACAGTGGGTTGCAGCACGATGCCTTTGGTAACATCAACTTGCATCACGTTGGTGGCACGCTTGATGCGCCCAAAATGCGCGGGCCGGGGGCTGCCAACCTGTCCTACTGCCATACCTCCACACGTTTCTACATCTGCCCAACGGTTCACACGGTGCGAAATTTTGTGGAAAAAGTGGATTTTATCACCCTGCCGGGCCATCTTACGGGGCACGAAGCGAAACGCGAGGCTGGCCTGACCAATGAGGGTCCACGATTTGTCGTGACACCACGCGCGGTTATGGATTTTGACAAGTCGACACTTCGGATGCGGCTGAAATCCGTCCACGCGGGCAATACGGCCGAAGAGGTCCAGCGCCACACGGGCTTCGATCTGCGAACCACCGGGGACGTGCCGCAGACGCCTCCCCCCACGACGGAGGAACTACGTGTTCTGCGAGAGCGGATCGACCCATCAGGCGCTCTGCGCGCTTGATAGGTCGGATGAGAATAACTGCTTTAACAACAACTGGGAGAGAGAAAAAATGTTCAAATTCAAGATGACAGAATATCGGGCGGCATTCGGTGCCGCGACGGCGCTGACCGCCGTTCTGATGGCCGGAGTAGTCTCCGCCAAGGACCTGACGATGGGAACCACAAGCCCGACGTCCAGCCACTTCACGATTTCGGTCGCGATGAGCAAGGCAATCGAAACCGGCCTGGAGGATACCACCGTCAACGTGATCGAAACCGGTGCCAGCGTCGACAATGTCCTGCGTCTGGCGCGGGATGAAATTGATCTTGGGCTGGCCACCACCGACATCCTGATTTCGGCCCGCAACGGCACAGGCAAGTTCGAAGGCAACGCCATTCCGGACACGGTTGCACTGTATCCCTACAGCGCATCGGTCCTGCTGATTGCCGCAACCGAGGATTCCGGGGTGACCTCGCTCAGCGATTTGGATGGCAAGAAATTCAATCCCGGCATCCGTGGATCGGCTGCCGAGACCCTGACCACCAACGTGCTGTCAATGTTCGACATCAACGCCGACCTTGTACACGGTGCCGTCGGTGACGCGGTGGAAGGCATCAAGAATCGCCAGATCATCGGCTACAGCAAATACGGTGCTGCAAGCTCTGTTGATGCAACGCTGCAAGAGTTGATGACCAGCACCAAGATGCGGTTGATCGGCTTTAACGAAGAGGAGGAGAAAGCGGCGGTAGAAGCCATGGAGGGCGTGGGTTTCACAACCCTTCCCAAAGGGCTTATCCCGGATTCCGAAGAAATGCGGGTGCCCAAGCTCAACGTCTTTTTCCTGACCCGTACTGGTGTCATGGACGAAGAAACAGCCTATGATGTATCCCGCAGCATCCACCAGAACATGGAACTGTTGGTCGAAGCATGGCCGCAACTGGCGGATTATGACATCGCCGCTGATGCCGTTGCGACAATGGAGGCTGGAATCGTCTATCATCCGGGTGCAGCGCGCTACTGGAAAGAAGCCGTAGGCAACTGAGTTCGCACAACGGACAGTACCACTTCCGGCTACACGGAAGGGTCAGGCGGGGTGCCTCATGCGCCCCGCCATTTTGGGGGTAGAAATGATACAAACATCGACCGAAGCATCGCATTGGGAACGGCGCGGAGCGCAGGCGCTTGGCGCGTTATTTGCTGCATTTGTCGGGCTGCATTTCTATAATGCCCTATTTGGACAGTTCGAACCGCTGGTTCAGCGACCGATCTTTATTGGGTTCGGCCTTGGCGGTGCCTTTTTCCTTTATGCCGCGCGGGCGTCGCGGTCTGGCGGTCGAAGCGCTCTGGAACGGGCCATCGACATCTCTCTTGGGTTGCTTGCGTTTGGCGTGTGCCTTTATGTGATCCTCAACCGGGATCGGTTTTCCGACATCATGGTGCAGTACGGACCGATGGACAAAATGGCCGGGCTGTTGGCCGTTTTGCTCACGCTTGAAGCGGCCCGCCGGGTGATCGGATGGTTCCTGCCATTATTGGCCCTGATCACTGTCCTCTACTATTATTTCGGCTACGATCTGCTTGACGGGGGCTGGCGCCCGCCACGTGTTTCGGCGCGCACGGCGGTCGAAACCTTCTATAGCTCGACCACCGGCATTTTCGGCTATCTCGCGGACGTAGGTGCGCGGGTCATCACAATATACGTGCTTCTGGGCGCGTTGCTATTGTCCACTGGGGCGACCGACGTGTTCATGAAAATGGCCACCTGGATTGCTGGGCGCACGTTTGGTGGCCCCGCCAAGGTTTGCGCCCTGTCATCGGCAATGTTCGGCACAGTGACCGGGTCGGCGGTGGCCAATGTTATGGCGACCGGTTCAATCACCATTCCCACAATGAAGCGGCTGCGCTACCCCCCGGCCTTTGCCGGTGCGGTCGAAGCGGTCGCCTCCTCAGCCGGTCAGCTTACGCCGCCGGTGATGGGTGCCGGGGCCTTTATCATGGCCGAGTTTCTGAACATTCCCTACAGCCAGATCGCTGTGGCAGCGATAGGTCCGGCGTTTCTGTACTACCTCGCGATATGGCTGGGTGTGGACCTTTACGCTCGCCGGACGGGCCTTCAGCCCACCCCGAAAGACGAAATGCCCAAACCGGCTGATTTTCTGGCTCCCGACAAGGCGATCCCGTTGTTTCTGCCCATCGCGACCGTGATCTATTTCCTGTTTCAGGGCTATACACCAAGCTTTGCGGGTGCGGCGGCGATCATTGTTCTGATCCTGAGCTGTGGGGTCGTGCGCCCCTTTGCCCCGGAGGCCCGGAAACAGGGATTGCGGGCGTGTTGGGTTGCCCTGTTCTGGGACGTTTATAAAGGGATGGTCGAAGCTGGTCGGGCACTGGTGATGATCGCTGCGCTGCTGGCTTGCGCCGCGATTGTGGTCAAGGTCCTGACGGCGACAGGCGCGGGGGTCAAAATCTCGAACCTGCTCTTTTCCGTGTCCGATCAGGGTTTGATCGTCGCCCTCATTCTGGCGGCTGTGCTTTCGATCGTGCTGGGTATGGATGTGCCAACCACTGCCTCCTACGTGCTGGCGGCGGCGGTTGCTGCGCCAAGCCTCGTGCGGCTTGGCCTGCCGGAACTGACGGCGCATCTGTTCGTGTTCTATTACGCGATCCTGTCTGCCATCACCCCACCGGTCTGCGCCAGTGTCTATGCGGCTGCCGCGTTGGCCGGAGCCAACTTCTGGAAGGTGGCGGGCCGCGCGCTGGTGCTTGCCGGGGCGGTCTATATTGTGCCGTTCCTGTTTGTATTCAGACCGGGCATTCTTGCGCAAGGCGGCACCGGTCAGATCGTTTTGGATCTGGGTGTGGCAAGTGCCGCCGTCTTTGCTGTCAGCGTCGGGTTGAGCGGTTACCTTCGGGGAACGCTGACCCCTATAGGGCGCGGCTTGTTTCTGGCGGCGGCAGCTTTGCTATTCTATGCCGCGCCCATGGCTGACATCGTTGGCGGCGCAGCACTTATCGGGCTGGTGGCATGGCGCTTCCTGCACGGAGAGCGGCGGACCATACACACCGCATAACGCACCACATGGCAAAGGAAAGGGCCGCCGCAGGTACTCTGCGGCGGCCCTGTCTGTTTGGTCCCGAGGGCGCTGTGTTTGCTGTTTCAGATCAGCCGAAAATAGGGAAAAGTGACCTCGTCCGTGGCCTTCACGAATGTCACCTCGACCTTGGCCCCGATATGCACTTTTTCAGGATCGTCGGTCTGGATCCGGCTCATCATCCGTGGGCCTTCCTCCAGCTCGATCAACGCAACGACATAAGGTACATCGTCGGCAAAGGCCGGACCGGCAGGGCGGCGGGCGATGGTAAAGGTATGTACCTCGCCACGCCCGCTGACCGTATCGAATTTCAGGTTGTCGGAATAGCAATGCGGACAGATTGCACGCGGATAGAAGTGATGCTTGCCGCAATCGCCGCAAAGCGGGATGTCTAGGCGACCCTCATGCGCAGCCCCCCAATAGGGGGCGCTGTCGTGGTCGATCACCGGAAGCGGTTTTTCAGTGCTCATCAGCTCAGTCCTTCTGCAAAATCACGGTCGCGCCGGAGGACAGCGTGCCCCCCGTGCCATGTACCAGCGCGGTTTCGGCATTCGCGATCTGCCGTTCACCGCAATCACCCCGCAGTTGCCGGCTGGCTTCGATCAACAGGAACATCCCGTACATGCCCGGATGCAGCGCGGACAGACCGCCGCCATTGGTGTTCATCGGAAAGGCACCACCGGGCGCTGTGCGTTGACCTGACACGAAATCACCACCTTCGCCGATCTTGCAGAAACCCAATGCTTCGAGCGTCAGCAGAACCGTGATTGTGAAACTGTCATAGACCTCAACCACGTCGATGTCGGAATGGTTAACGCCCGCCATTTTCATCGCTGTTTCGCCAGCTTTTTGCGCGGGCAGAAGACGGGCGAGGTCGGGCATTTCCCCGATGGCCCAGTGGGTATGTGCTTCACCATAGCCCTTGACCTTGATGGGTTTGGTCTTGAGGTCTTTGGCCCGCTCGGCGGTGGTCATGACGATGGCACCCGCCCCGTCAGTGACAAGGCAGCAGTCGAGTAGATGCAGTGGCTCGGAGATCATCGTACTGGACATAACGTCGTCGACGGACAACGGATCGCGCCGCGTCGCTGCAGGGTTCAATTGCGCCCATTTCCGTGTGGCGACCGCAATCTCGGCCAGATTTTCGGAGGTGGTGCCATATTCATGCATGTGACGCTGTGCGGCCATCGCGTAGCCACCTACAGGCGTAGGCATTCCGTAGGGCGTTTCGTGCTGCATTGACAGAACTGAGGGACGCCCGCCCAGATTGCGGCTGCGCAGGGATTTCTGGTCTGAGCTGTAAACGATCAGCGCAACCTCGCAATAGCCCTCGCGCAGTGCCATCGCGGCGTGGGCGACATGCGCTTCAAAGGCAGAGCCGCCGATATTGGTGCCGTCAACATAAGTCGGCATGATGCCCAGATATTCGCCCAGCGTTACGGTGGCGAGTTGACCGGGCCCCGGCACCCCCCACATGCCGGCGGTCAGCAGACCGTCAACATCATCAAGCGTCAGGCCTGCTTCTTCGACCGCGGCCTTTGCTACCAATGCAGCATGGCCCAGAACCGAAGCCTTGTTGACGAATTTGCCGTCCTCGATGGGCGCATCGGCAAGGCCGACGATCACCGGATCGCGTCCGTTCTTCATTTGCCTGTTCTCCTTGTTTTCATGTCGTATCTCAATGCGGTCCTGATCTCAGGTCGGTCGCATCGTCTTGGCGATGAGTGTGCGCTGAATTTGCGAGGTTCCGCCGCCGATAGTGCTTTGCATCCCTTCGCGGAAATACCGTTCCATATCGGCCTCAGGCAGCATCGAATGACCGCCGAGGATTTGCATACCGTTACGCGTGACGGTCTGCAGGGTCTCGGAGGCAAAGAGTTTCGCCATTGACACTTCGCGCGTGCAGGGCGTCTTGGCGGCGGCCAGGCTGGCGGCGCGATAGACCAGCAACCGAGCGGCGTCGACCTGAGTCTGCATATCAGCAAGCATGTGGCGGA
Source organism: Sulfitobacter sp. (assembly GCA_049645905.1). Taxonomy (GTDB): domain Bacteria; phylum Pseudomonadota; class Alphaproteobacteria; order Rhodobacterales; family Rhodobacteraceae; genus Sulfitobacter. The sequence goes on along the minus strand of JBARUV010000270.1, from coordinate 2,913 downwards.
TCACCTGAAAGTCAAAGATCGGCTTGTCGAACTGGATACGTTCATGCGCGTAACGCAGGGCATCATCCACTGCAGTCTGGGCATTGCCGACATAGGCGGCAGCGACCGCGACACGTTCCAGCTCCAGATGGTCGGTGATGATTTTCCAGCCTTCGTTTTCGGTGCCCAGCAGGGCATCGGCGGGCAGTTTCACATCGTCGACGAAAATCTCGGTAGTGCCCGTTGCGCGCCGCGCCAGGGTTGGCAGCTTGCGGATGTCCAGACCCTCAGTGTCGTTGGGGATCAGGAAGACTGACAGCCCCTTGTGCTTGGGCGCGTCCGGGTCGGTGCGTGTCAGCATGGCAAGGATCGCATTGTCTGCCTTTGCGCCAGAACACCAAAGCTTCTGCCCCTTGACCGTCCAACCGTTGCCGTCGCGCCGCGCGCGGGTCTTGGTCGAGGCCGCGTCGGACCCGGCACCGGGTTCGGAAATAGAGATCGAAAAGCGGATGTCGCCGTCAAGGAAGGGCTGGATATACCGCTCTTTCTGTTCGGGTGTGCCGAATTTCTCGATGTTCATTGCGGTGAAGGTGGCCACCATCAGACCGGTCGAGAAATCAAAACCGTATTTTGCCAGCCCCTCGCACATCAGGGCGTAATCCATGATGTCACCGCCAAGCCCGCCGCTCTCTTCAGAGAACAGAATGCCAAGCCAACCCTCTTTGGCGACCTTTTCATAGGCCTCATAGGGGTATTCGCGCTCAATATCGCATTTGCGGATATAGTCGCGGCCGATCTCCTCGTCGATGAAACGCTCGACGGTGGTGCGCCACATTTCCTGTTCGGGTGTCAGAAAGTTCATGCGTTCTCTCCTTTGCTCTCTTCGTGAGCGGCCCGCACCTTTGGCGGTTCGCCGGGGCGATCAAGGCGGGCTTTGCGGATCAGCAGGCTGAACTCGCAGCGCAGGACCGTTTCGTCGCGTTGATTGATGCCTTCCAGCTTGCTGGTCACGACGCCGTGCTTTTCATCGTGATCCTTCAGATCAATAATTTCGACGCGAGCCCAAAGGGTGTCGTTGATAAAGGTGGGCCGCAGAAAGCGCAGCTTGTCGCAGCCGTAAAAGGCGGCAAGCACGGAGCTGTCGAAGGGGATCATCGCGTTGACGATGGAAAACACGAGGCTGCCCTGAACAAGGCGCTGGCCGTAAATCGCCTCTTTGGCATGTTCGATGTTGGAATGCAGTTCGAGCCAGTTTCCCGTCAGCATGCAGAAATTGACAACATCGCTCTCTGTCATGGTCCGCCCGATTGAAACGCCGGTTTGGCCCAGTGACAACTCTCCGAAAGGGTGACGTATCACGTGAAATTCTCCTGTTGGTCCGTCTTGGGTGACAATACGATCAAGGCATCAGCAGCAGCCAATCCTTTCCCGTCTGCCCGAACCATCACAGGGTTGATTTCAATTTCCGAGATCAGATCGGCGTTTTCAGCGAAGAAAACAGATATGCGTGAAATGAGGTCCGCCAACGCGCCCTTGTCGGCAGGTTCTGCACCACGCAGCCCCGTCAGCAGTCTGGCACCGGGGCCGGCGTCCAGCATCGCTTCAGCGGTTTGCTGCTCTGCCGGAGCGAGTCGGATTTCTGCGCCGTCGATCAGTTCCACCAGAATGCCACCGGGGCCTGCCAGAACGATCGGCCCAAAAGTGTCATCGCGTTTGCAACCGATAATCCACTCGGCAACGGAGTCCTCTTCCATTTCTTCGATCAGGGCCGTTCCGCCGGGGTATCGTTCCGCCATCTCTGCTGCGGCCTGTTTCGCCTCTTTGGGGGACAGACCCAACTGGACAAGGCCATGATCGGATTTGTGTGGATAGTCGTCGTGACAAAGCTTGGCAACGCAGCGCCCTTCAGCGGGGTCACGTTTCGGCACCGGCACGCCGATCCGTTGCAGCAGATCCTTGGCGTCTGCCTCGTGGACCACCTTGCGCCCTGCACTTTGCCAGCTTTCGAGTATCTCTCTGGAGGTCATGCCACTTCTCCTTTTGTAGCTGCCAGTGCGGCGAGCCCGGACGCTGCCCGTGCTGGCGAATCATATACCGGGACAGCGCGTTCGCGCAGCGCATCGCCCGACGCATTACTGCGCGACGCGCCGGTCCAGACGATCAGGATCGGCTTGTCAGTGCTGTCGAACGCCTCGGCAAGGGACTCAATGAACTGTTGATCTGGCACAAATGTGATTATTGCGATGGCGATATCGACGCCCGGATCGGCAACGACGGCCTCCAGACAGCGGCCCACATAGGTGGGATTGGCCAGCACCACGCCGGTCAGATCGACCGGATTCGAGACCGAGCCGTAGAATGGCACATAGCGCGACAGCGCGGTCTGTGTCGCCTCATCCAGCACCGGTACTTCAAAGCCCGAGCTTTCAGCCAGATCGGTCATCTCGACGCCAAGCCCGCCTGTAACAGAGATGATGCCGACACGGTTGCCAGCAGGTTGCCGGCCCGCAGCAAGGGCCGTTACCGCATCAACTGCGGCGACAGATTCTCGGGCGCGGATGACCCCGGTTTCGCGGAAGATCGCGCTGATTACCCGGTCGTCTCCGGCCATCGCGCCTGTGTGCGACTGGACAGCACGGGATCCGGCACGGCTGCGCCCACCCTTGACCGCAACAACGTGCTTTCCTTGCTTTGTCAGCCGTCGGGCCGCCTCGGCAAAGCGGCGTCCGTCGCGCAGTTCTTCGACGTAGCACAGAACCACGCGCGTCTGCGGGTCATTGCCCAGATATTCGAGCAGATCCGCAGCCGTCAGATCCGTTTCATTGCCGCTGGAAACGATGGCATTGATACCCACACCGCGTTCACCCAGACGCAACGCCATAAGGCCTCCGAGCGCGCCGGACTGGGAAATCATAGCCACAGGGCCGGGCTTGA
>JBARUV010000269.1:0-3107 GCA_049645905.1 Sulfitobacter sp. | reverse complement strand
TTGCCGCCATGAAAGGCCGCACCATCCACGCGTTCCATACCGAAGGTGCGGGCGGCGGGCACGCGCCCGACATCATCAAGATCTGCGGGCTGGAACATGTGCTGCCGTCGTCGACCAACCCGACGCGTCCCTATACGGTAAACACACTGGAAGAGCATCTGGACATGCTCATGGTCTGCCATCACCTTGATAAATCGATCCCCGAAGACGTGGCATTTGCCGAAAGCCGGATCCGGCGCGAAACCATTGCTGCCGAGGATATTCTACACGACATCGGCGCATTTTCGATCATTGCCAGCGATAGTCAGGCGATGGGGCGCGTGGGCGAGGTGCTGATCCGCACATGGCAAACCGCCGACAAGATGAAGAAGCAACGCGGGCGTCTGCCGGAGGAAACCGGCGAAAACGACAATTTCCGCGTGCGCCGCTATATCTCGAAATACACGATCAACCCGGCTATCGCCCACGGCATTTCCCATGAAATCGGCAGTATCACAGAAGGCAAACGCGCCGATCTGGTGATGTGGGACCCCGCGTTCTTTGGCGTGAAACCTGAAATGGTCCTGATGTCGGGTACCATCGTTTCGGCGCAGATGGGCGATCCGAACGCCTCAATTCCCACTCCGCAGCCGGTTTATTCGCGCCCCATGTTCGGGTCCTTTGGCCGTTCGGTCGAACACTCCGCCGTGACGTTTGTCTCGCAGGCTGCGGTGGATGACGGCATCCGCGGCAAGCTGGGCTTGGCGAAAGATACCGTTGCAGTGCGCAACACCCGCAATATTGGCAAATCCGATCTGGTCCTCAACACTGCAACACCGCAGATTGACGTCAATCCCGAAACATACGAGGTCCGCGCGGATGGCGAGTTGCTGACCTGTGAACCGGCACACGAATTGCCCATGGCACAAAGGTATTTCCTGTTTTGAAACCTGATTTTTCATCTTCCGAGGTCCGCCGTGCGGGCGATTGGTCGGGCGCGTTTGACCACTGCAAGTTGACCTACGATGCGCGTTTCTTGCGCCGCAAGGTTATTCATACCCTGAATGATGACCCGATATTGGTCGATCTGGCACAGACCACCTCGCTGGATCACGGCGATGCCCTGGTGCTGGAGGATGGCCGTTTTGTTGAAATTATTGCGGCACGGGAACCGTTACTTGAGATAAAAGGCGATGATCTTGTGCGGCTTGCGTGGCACATCGGCAACCGCCACACGCCCTGCCAGATCGAAGCGGGCAGGCTCCTCATTCTGGCTGATCCCGTCATCGGTCACATGTTGGAACATCTCGGCGCGACCGTTACCGCGATCGAGGAACCTTTCACGCCCGAAGGGGGCGCTTACGGTCACGGGCGCACCCACAGTCACGAACACGGCCACACTGCGCATGACCACTAACGGCGATATCCTTATACTTGCGCAACTGTTCTCACCCTCCTTTCCGGTTGGGGCGTTCGCCTATTCCCATGGGCTGGAACGGGCCGTGCACGATGGATACGTGACAGACGCTGCCACTTTAGAGGACTGGTTGGACTGCCTGCTGGCAGACGGCAGCGCCCGCGCTGATGCGGTCTTGCTGAACGCGGCCTACGGCGCGGCCGAAAGTGATCTTTGCGACGTTGATGATCACGCAAGGGCCTTCGCGGCATCAAAAGAACGGATCCAGGAAACCGATCTGCAAGGCGCGGCCTTTTGTGAGACGGTCGCGGAAGTCTGGGGGATCGCCCTGCCCCGCCTCACCTATCCTGTTGCGATTGGCCGCACCGCGCGCCTGCTGAAGCTCGATCCGGAACTGACGACGGCGTTTGCCCTGCAGGCTTTCGTCGCAAACCTGTGTGGCGCGGCGATGCGGCTTGTCCCGCTGGGGCAAACCGACGGCCAGCGCGTGCAAAAGGCGCTAAAATCCAGTGCGCTGCGCACCGCCGCCGAAACGCACGGGGCCACCCTTGACGATCTCTACAGCAACACGTTCATGTCAGACATCGCAGCGATGCGCCATGAGACCCAGTATTCCCGCATCTTCCGCACCTGAAAGGAGCTTGATCATGTCCAAAAACGGCCCCCTGCGTATCGGGATCGGCGGCCCTGTAGGGGCTGGCAAGACCACGCTGACAGCCGCCCTCGCCAAGTTGCTGCATCCACAGATTTCCATCGGCGTGATCACCAATGATATCTACACCCAAGAGGATGCCGAAGCCCTGATGCGCATGCAGATCCTGCCGCAGGACCGGGTGATCGGCGTTGAAACAGGCGGCTGCCCGCATACTGCCATCCGCGAGGATGCCTCTATCAACCTGGCCGCCATTGCGCAGATGCGTAAACAACATCCGGACGTCGAGGTGGTTCTGATCGAAAGCGGCGGTGATAACCTGTCGGCCACGTTCAGCCCGGAATTGGCAGATGTCACGGTCTATGTGATTGACGTCGCAGCAGGTGAAGAGATTCCGCGAAAAGGCGGCCCGGCGATAACCAAGTCGGATATTCTGGTCATCAACAAAACCGACCTTGCCCCGTATGTCGGCGCGTCGCTGGAGGTAATGGAGCGGGATGCAAAACGCATGCGCACAGGCAAACCGTTTGTCTTTGCAAGCCTGCGCCATGGCGAAGGCGCGCACCAGATATTGGCGCTCCTATCAGAACTGGGCGGCTTTACAGTGGCACAACCCGCCGCCTCCGAGTAAGAACCCCGCCCGTGATCGTAGAGCTTTACACAACGGGTATGTGCTGCTTCCTTCCCTGAATTAATTCCACATTCAGTACCACATGAAACTTCTGAAACCTTTTGTTCCGACCAACGCGACTTTGGTTCAAGCAGCTCTTGGTCGGTCCAAAAAATATGTGATAAGGGAAATCGTCCTGCCACTCCCATGTCTCACACCGACAGATTGAATTGGGCCGACCAACCCTGTGTCGGCTTACAATGACGATCCGGTCATCCGAGAAGAAAATTCTGGTCGCTGGAACCAGGCTATCGTGACCAAGGCCACAGCTTGCAAACTACAATATTTGGCAGAAATCCGGCTTTCGCTCCGACATGCGTCAAAGACTGCTGTGCGCAAAAAATGGGCTTTGCAAAGTCGGGGTCTCTGAGCGTGGAGCATAGGTACCA
>JBARUV010000268.1:0-9029 GCA_049645905.1 Sulfitobacter sp. | reverse complement strand
ATGCGGGTCTGTTCGGGGTATTCCACAAAAATGCCAGCGCGGTGCAGGATCGCAGGCGCCAGTTCTGTCTTGCCCGGACAATCCCCGCCGATGGCGTTGATGTGTATGCCCGCGCCAACCATGTTGTCAGTCAGGATCGTCGCATATTGTTTGTCTGCCGTGCAGGTGGTGATGATCTGCGCGCCCAGCATCGCCTCTTCTGCCGTTGAACAGCGCACCACCTTGAGGCCCTGACCCGCAAGGTTCGCCGCGCATTTTTCAGTGGCGGCAGGATCGATGTCATACAGACGCACTTCATCCACACCCGCGATGGCCTTCATCGCCAGCGACTGGAATTCGGATTGCGCACCGTTGCCGATCATCGCCATGACATGGGCGCCTTTGGGGGCCAGAACACGCGCAACCAGTGCGGATGTCGCAGCAGTGCGCATGGCGGTAAGGATCGTCATTTCGCTCAGCAAGACCGGATATCCATTGTCGACGTTTGCCAGCAGGCCAAAGGCGGTAACGGTTTGCAGCCCGTCCTTTGTGTTTGATGGATGCCCGTTCACGTATTTGAAACCGTAAACATCCCCGTCAGAGGTCGGCATCAGTTCGATCACCCCCGTTTCGGAGTGACTGGCGACCCGCGGCGTCTTGTCAAACAGATCCCAGCGCAGGAAATCGGCCTCGATATAGGCTGCAATACCGCGCAGCATCTCTTCGACACCGATATGGTGGATCAGTTTCATCATGTGATCGACGGAAACGAAGGGCACCAGCGCCTTTGCAGAGGGTTTGAGAGTGGTCATTTGATTTTCTTTCTAAGAGGGGCGCTCAAAAAGCGCGTGTGGGCCGGTCAAAGACACGGCGACCAAGGGCGGAGGCAGCTAGATCAACCATCAGCGATGCCGTCCGTCCGCGTTCATCCAGGAAGGGGTTCAGTTCAACCAGATCAAGCGAGGTCATCAACCCGGAGTCGTGCAACATCTCCATCACCAGATGGCCTTCACGCACGGTCGCACCGCCCGGAACAGTTGTGCCCACGGCAGGCGCAACAGAGGGGTCAAGAAAATCAACGTCGAGCGATACGTGCAGCATGCCGTTGGCGGCGCTGACTTTTTCAAGAAACGCGGTCAGCGGGCGGGCAATGCCGGTTTCGTCGATTTCGCGCATATCGACATAGGTAATGTCGGTGGCCTGAAGCGCCTCGCGTTCGGCCCTGTCAACCGAGCGCAGCCCGATGATGGCGATTTGATCGTGTGGCAGGGGGGTGGCGATCTCAGGAAACCCGTCAAACCCTTCACGACCCGTGACATAGCCGAGCGGCGTGCCGTGCAGGTTGCCGCTGTCGGTACTTTGCGGTGTGTGGAAATCGGTATGTGCATCCAGCCAGAGGACAAACAGGGGCCGATCAACGCTGTCAGCGTGGCGCATCGCGCCCAGAACCGTGCCCAGTGACAACGCGTGATCGCCGCCCATGAAAATTGGCAGGCCGTCTTTGAGTGTCGCTTCGGCAGCGTCGGCAAGACTGTGGGTCCAGGCGATGTTTTCTTCAAGTTGCACCAGCTTGGGGTGATCTTTGGCGGTGAACGGCGCGGGCGCGACGTTGCCAAAATCGCTGACACTGTGGCCGAGGTCTTGCAATGCCTGTCCCAGACCGGCGGTGCGATAGGCGTCAGGCCCCATAAGGCAACCCTTGCGCCGTTTGCCGCTGTCCAGCGGCGCGCCGACGAGAATGCAATGTTGTTCAGCCATGTTGAAAACTCCTTTACTGTGTCGGGCAGAAGGTACGCCGCGTTTGTGCACATCGACAATTCATCAAATTGATCGTAATGTGTATTAATTGGTCGATTTGGATAAATCTAATGGACAAAACGGACGAACGCCTCATTGCCGCTCTTCGTCATGATGCCCGCGCGGCCCTGTCGGATCTGGCCGCGCGCCTGAACCTTTCGCGCACCACCGTGAGGTCGCGGATGGCACGTTTGCAGGAACGCGGCGAGATTATCGGATTTAGCGTCGTGACCCGTGCGGATGTCGCGCGAGACGCTGTGCGTGGCATGATGATGATCGGGATCGAAGGGCGCGGGACGGAGCGGATCACGCGCCAGCTGACAACCCTGAGCGAAGTGCGCGCCGTGCACTCGACCAATGGACGCTGGGATGTCATTGTCGAGATCGGCACAGCGACGCTGGAAGAATTCGATGCAGTACTTGCGCGCATCCGCAATCTCGACGGTGTCGTGGCCTCGGAAACCTCGCTGCTGTTGAAAACACGTAAAGCGGGGTAGGGTGCGGGCTTTAGGTGTCTCGTGATAAAGCGTTTCTCGAGCTGTATGAATGACGCTAGATGGTCCCTACTTTGGGCCACGCTGGCGCGGACGACCACCCCCCGGTCACTAGGCGCGACGCGCGGCCATGATCCAAAGCAGGACCAGAACCAGCGAGATCACAGCATTCCAGCCTGCCATGGACAGGCCGAGCAATTGCCAGACGATCTCATCACACATCACCAGACCGCTGGGGGCCGTGGTGGATAACAGATCACTGCCCGTCATCGCGCCCAGATCCATGCCACCGCCGGTGCAGGACGAGGGGCCGGGCCACCACTTCCATTCAACTCCCGCATGGAAAACGCCGATGGCGCCTGTCGTCAGGGCCGCAGCAGCACCGAGCCAGCAGAGAAGCCTTGTGCCCCCCGCCAGAACAATGACCCCGATCCCCACCGCAGCGAAGTGCGGCCAGCGTTGCCACAGACACATTTTGCAGGGCAACAGCCCGCCGATATGCTGAAACCCATAAGCGCCCAGCAGCACAGCAGCCGAGCCCAGAGTGGCAAGCAGGAGGGCAATGCGTGCGTTCATAAGTATTTCACCGCTGCAAAACCGGCAAATAAAAGCACGACGGCGAGGGTGAACATCACTGCGAGCCGTTTTTCTATGAAATCGCGGATGGGAGCGCCAAATTTCCACAACAGGGCCGCGACAATGAAAAACCGCAAGCCGCGCGCAAGGATCGAGGTCATCAGGAATGTAGCGATCGGCATGCCGGTCCAGCCGGACATGATGGTGATGACCTTGTAGGGGAACGGGGTAACGCCCGCGGCCAGAACTGCCCAGAAACCCATATCATTGAAACGCTGGGAAAATTCGGCCATGGAATCTGCTTTGCCAAGGGACGCAAGGATCGGCTGGCCAATCGTTTCAAACGCGAACGCCCCGATAGCATAGCCCAGCATCCCGCCCAAGACAGAGGCGCACAATGCAACACCGGCAATCAGCCAGGCACGGCGGGGGGTAGCGATGATCATCGGGATCATAAGGATATCCGGCGGGATCGGAAAAACCGAGCTTTCGACAAATGCCACAAAGGCCAGCGCCCAAAGCGCCCTGGGGTGCTGCGCCAGACCAAGGGTCCAGTTGTAAAGCCGTTGGATCACGGGCTGCTCCTGCATGTCGTTCACCTGCAACATCATGCAGGGCAGGCGGGGTCAAGAGGGTTGCGGGCAGTGCAGGACAAAAGGACGTGAAATTACACTTGTCGCCCTGCGTGATGCGGGGTAGAGAAACCTCCGTGCCCGAGTGGTGGAATGGTAGACACGTTGGATTCAAAATCCAATGCCGCAAGGCGTGCCGGTTCAAGTCCGGCCTCGGGTACCACCTCTTCTTTGATTGTTGCTTCGGTATGGCTGTGCGACGCACAGAGCCATAATTGCATCGAATCTTCAGGAATCTAAAACTGATTCGAACGAAATGTGGCAGTCGTCGTCTGTTTCGGGAACCAATCCGGTGCGGTTTTGGCCATTGGTTCCGGTATGGCGCCGCAGAAAACCGAACTATGGCGGGAATAAGGCAATAAGCCACGTCACGCCGGAGGATTCTCACTGTTTCTTGATCAACGACAGTCATGCATTTTGCACAGAGCGGGCCTTGCCTTCAGGTTGTGCCGCGACCCCATGTATATTGGCGCAAAGGGGCATGACCCATCGGAGCGTGGAAACAGTTCTCTCGTTCAGGTGGAAATCGGGCTGTGCGACACCCGGCCATTAACTGGTAAGCCACGGCAAACCGGATGTTTTTCCATCGGATTTCGCTTTTTACCCGCTATCCCAAAGGTTAGGAACAGGCATGCCCAACTGGGGGGTATGTCTATAGGTCACGGGGGCGGCCACACCTGATCGCATCAATCAACGGTGCGGGAGTCGTGTGTATGCCGCGCAAGTCTGCCGGTTTCACAAAGTCGCTAGCGCGTATCTGTTGGTACGGCCGTCTATCGGATCTCCCTCTCTGGTTTTTGGTGCAGGTGTGTGCCGCTTTTACCTGTGCTCTTGTTGCCGGGGGCGCGCAGAACAAGGGAGTAAAATAATGAACGATTTTAGTATTTTACAATTTTCCGCGGCACCGGTCGTGCGGCCGCTCCCTTGCGCTGCGTTGACGGCGTCCCATCCGTTTTTATCGAGTTAACGTTGCAGACCATCCGCAACGCCGTTTGAGAGTTATCCAAAATGATTAGAACACTTGATTTCAACCCATTCGCCGCCGGCACGGTCATTGATGACGACTACGAGGGCGTCACAATATCAGCCAACGGCGGATGCGGTCAGGCGATGATCTTTGACAGCGCAAATCCGACAGGGGGCGATCACGATCTGGCCTCCGCTACATTGCGCGGGATGCTGATCATTTCCGAGGACGGCGACAGTTCCGACCCTGATGACAATGCGTCGGGCGGCAGTATCTTTTTCGATTTCGCGAACCTTGTCACGATGAAGTCTATCACCTTCAAAGATATCGAAGAGACATCCGGTGGCGGCACTCGTGTCATCTTTTACGATGTCGACGGTGCGGTGATCCAGACCCGGTTTGTACCTCCTACATGTGACGGCGGTGAATCTACGGTTCAGTTTTCCGTGCCCGAAACGGCGCGGATTGAAGTTGTCCTGCAAGGCTCCGGTGCGATTGACAACGTTATTTTCGACGATCCCGGCAGTGCCCCTGTCGCCGATGGCATCGTGTCCAACGATGACGACGGCGATGTGATCGATATCGCCTACACGGGCGATCCGGATGGCGACAGGATCGACGGCAGCGACGCTCTTGTCGCAGGCGAAGCGCCACAGGACGATATTGTGGATGCGCGGGGCGGCAATGACACGATTTTATCCGGTGAAGGCGACGATGACGTCTTTGCAGGGGCAGGTAATGATGTTGTCCGGGGCGGCACCGGGGATGACATCATCTTTGGCGACAGCGTATTTGCCGGTGGTTCCGGCACGCCAACTGGGCCGAACCTGATTGTGAATGGGTCGTTCGAAGAGACCGGCGGCATGACGCGCACCGATTATGGTTTTGTCGGGCATGGAGCGGCGCCGGGCTGGACCGAAACCAATGGCGCAGCCATCGATTTTCACAGCGACGGGCGCGGTGGTGTCGATGCTTCTGACGGCAACAACTGGCTTGATCTTGCGGCCAGCCCGTCGATGGGCGCAATGGGCCAGAACGTCAGCGGACTGACAGAGGGGAACACCTATGAAGTGTCCTTTGACGCCGCTGACGGCAATGGCGAAAACAACCTGATCGAAGTGTATTGGGGGGGCTTCTGCTTGAGACTATTGATCCGGCCTCAAGCGACATGGTGCGCTATACCTACACAGTCGAAGGCGGGTCAGGTGACGGTTCTGACCGGCTTGAATTCCGCGATGCGGGCGGCGCCAATGACAACATTGGCGCATCCATCGACAACGTCACCATATTTGCGCTGACCGATCCCGCGACATCCCTGGCGAACGGCAACGACGATCTGGATGGTGAGGACGGTAACGACGAACTCTTTGGCGAAGGTGGCGACGATACACTGACCGGCGGCAAAGGTGACGACAACCTGAATGGTGGTGCGGACAACGACAGCCTATCCGGTGGAACCGGTGATGACACGCTACAAGGGGAGCAGGGCGACGATCTGCTGGACGGTGGCGCCGGAAGTGACATCATGCTGGGCGGCGCGGGCAGGGATACCTTTGTTAACGTCAACGCGGGTGACTTTGTGGACGGCGGCTCCGGTCCGGAGGACTTTGACACGCTGGATTTGCGCGGCTCTGTACCGGCCGGTGGCAGCTTTTCGATCACCTATACCTCGGCCGACCGAGAAGACGGTATCGTCACCTACTTAGATGCGGACGGAAATCCGTCTTTGGACACCCATGCGGGCGGCCAATTGGTGTTTCAGGAGATTGAAAACATCATCCCCTGTTTCACCCCCGGGACGCTGATCGCGACCCCCAAAGGTGCGCGCAAAGTCGAAGATCTGGGTGTCGGCGACCGTGTGATTACCCGCGATAACGGCATTCAGGAAATCCGCTGGGTCGGGGCACGGGCACTGTCGGGTGCCGAGCTGGAACATGCAGTGAACCTCAAGCCGGTCTTGATCCGGCAGGGGGCATTGGGGAATGATCTGCCGGAGCGTGACATGATGGTCAGCCCCAATCATCGTGTGCTGGTGGCAAATGACAAGACAGCGCTCTATTTCGAAGAACGCGAGGTTCTCGTCGCGGCCAAGCATCTGGTCAGTTTGGAAGGCGTCGATGTGGTGGATGTGTCGGGAACAACCTATATCCACATTATGTTCGACCAGCACGAGGTGATCCTGTCGGACGGCACCTGGACCGAAAGTTTCCAGCCCGGTGACCAGAGCCTTAACGGAATCGGCACCGCCCAGCGTCAGGAAATTTTGGAACTGTTCCCGGAACTGGCGACGGAGGAAGGCGTTGACGCCTATGCCTCTGCCCGTCGTTCGCTGAAAAAGCATGAAGCGAAACTTATCACGAGATAAGCGGGCTATTTCGTGTGGTCTAAGTTGCGTTGGCTGAGGTGGTAAAACGTCCTGTCAGCGATGGGTGACGGTGCAGGAAACGGCTGCGTTATGTCTTTTTGCCGCGTGCCGGTCCTGACTTCCAATCTGACGCTGAAGGATTCAGTTGCGGGGGATTCTTTGGAGGCTCCACAGCTGCAAACCATGAAGGAGACTGCAATTACGTGGCGTCACACCTCACCGTCAAGAACCCCGGATTCTATGTGCTCTGCTTCGGAATCAGGGCATGCGAATCCCTTTGCCTTGTTTCAGATTTAACCTGCCCGAGTGAAGGATCAGGCATGAGATTGCCTTATTTTCCTGCATAATTACGTCGATTTGAGTGCATTGTTTCCAAATCAAAAATACAACCTGATGGGGAAACTGCATTTTTAGGCGATATGACGTTCTGTTGATCGTACAGAATCGATTTCGCTCGGACTCTTGCTCTTTTTGTCCTTAATATGGCGGTGGTGTGTTCTATGCCTCCGAAGGCTTATCAGGAGAACGAAGTTGGGTACGTTTTCAGTACTGGGAATTGACGTCATCAATAATGCCGCAATTGGTTTTACCAGCGGTTCAGGCAATGATGGTCAGGGTAGCATACTATTGCAGGGCGGCACCCAGCTGTTCGCGGACGACGCCATTCTCGTGTTCGAAACCATCGGGGAAACCGCAGATGGGGAGCTGAACGGCGGTTCCGCATTTACCATGATAACGGTCTACGCGAACGCGGCTGACCGGAACGCGGGCATTGTCCAGTACACCTATACGCCTCAGAACCTCGGACAGACTGCAAGTATTCAGGCGTCGGGCGACGGGTTGGGCGATACCTATGTCCGCTTCAACGCAAACGTCCTTATTGCGCGCACCCCTGCCGGCGTCCCTGATCCCACCGCGCCTGTCTTGAGCAATCTTATGCTTCTCCCCGGGACAGATGCGGGCGACAATATCGGGTCGTTAGTGATCGACCGTAATACAGACGTGGATTTCAACGGCGACGGCACGATAACTCCCGGCCCGGTCGAGGAAGGCAACAACCTGTTTTTCACAGGTCCGCTCCCGGGGGTCATCTGTTTTACCCCCGGCACCCGGATTGCAACAAAACGGGGTGAAGTACCGGTAGAGCAACTAAGAGAAGGCGACCTTGTTCTTACCCGCGACAATGGTCAGCAAGAGCTGCGCTGGGTCGGGCGGCGCAATCTGGATCGTACTGATCTTACACATACTCCTGCGTTTTCGCCCATCATGATTCAGGCAGGGGCCTTGGGTGAAGGGATGCCGCAGCGGGATATGATGGTCAGCCCGAATCACCGCATGCTGGTCACCTCAAAACTGGCCGAGCTGCTGTTCGGCGAACACGAAGTGCTGGCAGCCGCCAAACACCTTACCGGACTTGATGGGGTCAATGTCGCGTTGGTGTCGAACGTGAGCTATATCCATATCATGTTTGATCGTCACGAAGTGGTGCTGGCCGACGGTGTCTGGGCCGAAAGCTTTCAACCCGGCGATCAGTCCATGGCAGGGATTGGAGACGCCCAGCGTCAGGAAATTCTGCAGCTCTTCCCCGGACTTTCGACTGTAGAGGGCGTCGACGCCTACGTTTCTGCCCGTCGTTCATTAAAAAGGTACGAGGCGGAGCTTCTGACCAAGTGAAATTTGTACTGCGCAGAGTTTCCCATAATGGCTGTTACCCTTACAATCTGGATTGTTGAAAAATCGGAGTCAGTCCGCCGTTCTATGCGTACCCACAAGGCTCACGTGTTGGTGATGGCAAACGATACCTAAAAGAATTACTTCAGCCGTTGCGCCCGCCACGCTGCCCAGTCTTCGGGCGTATCCAAGTCAGCGCGTGCATCGCTGTCGGGCAGCGGGATCAATTTGATCCTGCCCTGCGCGCCGGCGACCACCTGTTGTCCGCCACTGTCGCCGGTGAGATCTGAGAACCGTGGGAAAAGCGACGCAGCAAAGACGACCGGATGGCCCGGTTTTCCCGATGGTGTTGCGCCCCGCCAAATCAGGTTTTCTGATTTCAGATCAATTTCTTGCAGGACAATCCTCAGGTCGCCTTCAGTAAGGTCCGGCATATCGGCCAAAAGCAACATTGCGGCCGGTGCATTTCGCGGCAGGGCCCCAAAAGCGGCGCGCAGGGAGGCGCTCATTCCGTCGGCTGCATCTTTCACCTCAAGCAGCGTTACATC
>JBARUV010000267.1:0-33972 GCA_049645905.1 Sulfitobacter sp. | reverse complement strand
CTTTCGCAACGTCAAATGGCTGGCTCAGGAAACGCTCAATCTTGCGGGCACGGGCCACAGCCAGTTTGTCGTCTTCTGACAGTTCGTCCATACCCAGAATTGCGATGATATCCTGAAGCGATTTGTAGCGCTGAAGGACACCCTGAACGTCGCGGGCAACGTTGTAGTGTTCTTCGCCCACAATGGACGGGTCCATCAGGCGCGACGTGGAACCCAGCGGGTCAACGGCGGGATAGATACCCTTTTCCGAGATCGCACGGTCCAGAACGGTTGTCGCATCGAGGTGCGCAAAGGATGTTGCAGGCGCAGGGTCGGTCAGGTCGTCCGCAGGTACATAGACGGCCTGAACGGAAGTAATCGAACCAGCCTTGGTTGAAGCGATACGTTCCTGCATCGCACCCATGTCGGTCGCCAGTGTCGGCTGGTATCCCACAGCGGAAGGGATACGGCCCAGAAGGGCAGACACTTCGGAACCCGCTTGGGTAAAGCGGAAGATGTTGTCTACAAAGAACAGAACGTCGGCGCCGGATTCGTCGCGGAACTGTTCGGCCAATGTCAGTCCGGTCAGAGCCACACGCATACGAGCACCTGGAGGCTCGTTCATCTGGCCGTAGACCAGTGCAATCTTGGATTTACCCAGATCGTCCGGAACGATAACGCCGGATTCGATCATCTCGTGATAAAGGTCATTGCCCTCACGGGTACGTTCGCCCACGCCCGCAAATACGGACAGACCGGAGTGTACTTTGGCGATGTTGTTGATCAGTTCCATGATCAGAACTGTTTTGCCAACACCGGCACCGCCGAACAGGCCGATTTTACCGCCTTTTGTGTAAGGCGCCATCAGGTCGATAACCTTGATGCCTGTCACAAGAATTTCGGTTGCTGTCGACTGATCGGCAAAGCTGGGCGCGTCGCCGTGGATCGCGCGGCGTTCCTTGGTGTCAACTGCACCCTTTTCGTCCACAGGCTCGCCCACGACGTTCATGATGCGCCCCAGTGTGGCAGCGCCCACCGGGATCGAGATCGGCCCACCGGTGTCGGTCACTTTCTGACCACGCACGAGACCCTCTGTGGCGTCCATCGCAATGGCCCGTACCGTGTTCTCGCCAAGGTGCTGGGCCACTTCGAGGACCAGCTTCTTGCCGTTGTTGTCTGTGTCCAGAGCGTTGAGAATCTCGGGAAGTTCGTTCTCAAACTGAACATCGACGACCGCGCCGATGATCTGGGTAATTTTGCCGACTGCTTGTGCCATGTCGTTTCTCCGATTTGTTCTACAGCGCTTCCGCGCCGGAAATGATTTCGATCAGCTCGTTCGTGATGACAGCCTGACGTGAACGGTTGTACACGATCGTCAGGTTTTCGATCATCTCGCCCGCGTTGCGTGTGGCGTTGTCCATTGCAGACATCCGCGCGCCCTGTTCGGACGCACCGTTTTCCAACATCGCGGAAAACAGCGCAGTGGCGACACCGCGCGGCAAAAGATCCGCAAGGATCGCCTCTTCGCTTGGTTCATAGTCAAACACAGTTGATACCGCGTCACCGCTACTTTCGCCATCTTCGAACGAGGCCGGAATGATCTGGTAGGCCGTCGGGATCTGGCTGACCACATTTACGAATTTCGCGTAAAAGATTGTCGCCACATCAAACTCGCCCGCGTCAAACCGTGCCAAGACGTCTTGCGCCACGACTTGTGCATCCGCGTAACCGACGCGCTTGATCTCGCTCTGGTCCACGTGGCCGATCAGGTGGGCGGAATATTCCCGCTTCATCTGGTCACGGCCTTTCTTGCCGACAGTAAGGATTTTCACCTCTTTACCCGCAGCAAGCAGTTCTTTTGCACGCAATTTTGCCAGCTTGACGATGTTGGTGTTGAAACCACCGCAAAGTCCACGTTCCGACGACATAACAACCAGCAGATGCACCTTGCTGCTGCCCGTTCCCGACAGAAGTTTTGGTGCGCTGTCGCTGTCGCCCACGGATGCCGCGAGCCCTGCCATCACGGCGTTAAACCGTTCCGTGTAGGGGCGCGACATTTCGGCAGCTTCCTGCGCGCGGCGAAGTTTCGCCGCGGCAACCATTTGCATGGCCTTCGTGATCTTACGCGTGGATTTCACGCTTTCGATCCGGTTCTTAAGGTCCTTGAGATTTGCCATTGGCTTATCTCTCCTTACGAGAAGTCAGTGGCGAACGAAGCGATGGCGGCTTTGAGTTTGTCAGCCGCATCGTCTTTGATCTTGGGGTCCTCGTTGGTGATCCAGTCCATCACGTCCTTATGCTTGGAACGCATGTGGTTCAGCAGACCTGCCTCGAAACGTTTGATATCCGCAATCGCCAGCTTGTCGAGGAAACCATTGGTACCCGCAAAGATCATCACAACGATTTCAGCGTTGGTCAGCGGCGAATACTGTGGCTGCTTCATCAGTTCGGTCAGACGCGCACCACGGTTCAGCAACTGCTGGGTCGCGGCATCAAGATCGGAACCAAACTGCGCAAAGGCGGCCATTTCACGATACTGGGCCAGTGACAGTTTCACAGGGCCAGCGACCGAAGACATCGCTTTGGTTTGTGCTGATGAACCCACACGCGAAACCGACAGACCGGTGTTCACAGCAGGGCGGATGCCTTGGTAGAACAATTCGGTCTCAAGGAAAATCTGACCATCGGTAATCGAAATCACGTTTGTCGGAATAAACGCTGAAACGTCACCACCTTGGGTTTCGATGATTGGCAGCGCGGTCAAAGAACCGTTGCCTGCGTCATCACCCAGCTTGGCGGAACGCTCAAGCAAACGGGAGTGGAGATAGAAAACGTCGCCAGGGTAAGCTTCGCGGCCCGGTGGGCGACGCAGCAGCAGAGACATTTGACGATACGACACGGCCTGTTTGGACAAGTCATCGTAGATGATCAGTGCATGGCGGCCGTTGTCGCGGAAATGTTCCGCCATCGCTGTCGCAGCATAGGGTGCAAGAAACTGCATCGGTGCAGGCTCGGACGCGGTGGCGGCCACAACGATGGTATATTCCATCGCACCTGTTTCTTCGAGTTTCTTTACCAGCTGGGCAACGGTCGAACGCTTTTGACCAATGGCAACATAGATACAGTACAGCTTTTTGCCTTCGTCGTCGCCAGCCGCCTCGTTATAAGACTTCTGGTTCAGGATCGCGTCCAGTGCGACGGCAGTTTTACCGGTCTGACGGTCTCCAATGATCAATTCGCGCTGGCCACGGCCAATGGGGATCATCGCGTCAACAGATTTCAGACCTGTCGCCATCGGCTCGTGAACCGACTTGCGCGGAATGATACCGGGTGCCTTTACGTCGGCAATACCGCGCTTCTTGGTTTTGATCGGACCCTTGCCGTCGATCGGGTTACCCAGACCGTCAACAACTCGCCCCAGCATTTCGTCACCGATCGGCACGTCCACGATGGAATTCGTACGCTTGACGGTGTCGCCTTCTTTGATGTCGCGGTCGGAACCGAAGATAACAACACCCACGTTGTCACTTTCGAGGTTCAGGGCCATACCCTGAATGCCGCCCGGAAATTCGACCATTTCGCCGGCCTGAACATTGTCTAGACCATAGACGCGGGCGATACCGTCACCGACGGACAGAACCCGACCGACTTCGGCGACTTCTGCTTCTTGACCGAAATTCTTGATCTGGTCCTTCAGGATTTTGGAAATCTCTGCTGCTTGGATACCCATTTATCCGACCTCTTTCATTGCATTCTGGAGGGAATTGAGCTTCGAGCGGATCGAGGTGTCGATCATCTTGGAGCCCACTTTGACGATTAGGCCGCCGATGAGGGATTCATCAACGGACTGATTAAGAGTTACAGTCTTGCCGGTCGACTTTTTCAGCGACGCGGAAAGTTTGTCGGCCTGCGCTTTGGTCAGCGCCTTGGCAGACGTGACCTCTGCTGCGATCTCACCCTTGTCCTCTGCGATTGTATCGCGAAGAGTCTGCACCAGTTGGGGCAGCACAAACAGACGGCGTTTGGACGCCATCAGCTTCAGTGTGTTTGCCATGGTGGGGGAAAGTTTCATTTTTGTTGCAATCGCGGAGATAGCCGCAGTTTGCTGGTCACGCGTGTAGATCGGGGAATGGATCAATGCGCGGAAGTCATCGCTGACTTTCAGTGCGTCTTGCAGACCATCAAGATCGGTCTCAAGTGCTTTTACTTTTTTGGACTCTTTGGCAATCTCATAGACCGCAGACGCGTATCGCTGCGCAATGCCGGTGGAGATCGAAGCAGGTTCGGACACGTCCATCCTCTCATTCGTCAGGCCGGATACGCGAAAAAGTCGCGTCACCGGAGTGTTGGCGCGGCTTGAAGGGTTTCAAGACGTCTAAATCAGGGGCGATGTAGCAGACAGGTTCACCGCCCGCAACACAGTATAGTGCGGGGATATGATGCGGCTAAAGCTTTATTTTGTTGATGCTGCAGAAACAGCATCCAAATTAGGCAAAATAAAGTTGGTCAGAGTCCACCGCCGAGCCGCTTTCATCCGATTCTCGCGACGGCCCGCTGCCGGTTGAATGGAGACACCTCACATTTGGCGGAATTCACCGATTTTGGAAACAATCCCGCAAAACAGACCATAATGTCTCGCTCTCGCCCCCGCCGGTCCTTAAAATCAACACAAAATTTATTCAATTTCAGGATTGTGCCAGTCTCGCGCATCCAATTCGGAGGTTTTGCCATGTCTGCAATGGTTCTCATGGGTCTTTTGACCATCACCATGTTCCTTCCGATCTTTGAAGATTTTGGAGATCAGGACGAAGACGTTGATCCCGCGAATCCCGCTGAACCGGTTGAACCGGGTTCGGTACTGGAAGGCACGGCTGGCCCGGATGAACTGAGTGCGGGCGGTAACGACACGCTGAACGGAGGCGCCGGAGATGATGTGTTGGGCGTTGAAGCGAATGCAAACGGCGCTGAGGTAAATGGCGGTGACGGCAATGACACCCTGACAGGTGGCGGCGTATTCTCCACTCTGAACGGCGACGCGGGTGTGGATGTGCTGAGCGATGCTGGCGCAGAAGGGGCCGTACTGAACGGCGGTGAGGGAGGCGACATCATCGAGCTGACCGGTACCGGGAACATCACCAATGGCGACAGCGGTCAGGATGTGATCACGCTGGCAGGCGGCAACACAGCAAACGGCGGTGATGGGGACGACACGATCACGGCCTCTGGCGGTGCAGATGGCGCAATTGCCGTCCTCAACGGCGGCGGCGGTGAAGATGTCCTGATCGAAGGCACAAGCGACAGCGGCGCGCCTCTGGTGTTTCAGGCCAACGGTGGCGCAGGCAACGACACGCTTCAGGTGCAGCTGGATCTGGCCGGTCAGGTCGACGAAACGACGGATGTGCTAAGTGGGGGAACACGCGGCGACACATTTATGCTGGACCTGATCAGCGGTGAGGGGACCGAAGAGGGTTTGATCACCGGTGTCCGGATCACCGATTTCGATCCTGAAGAGGACACGCTGATCATTGATACTGCCAATATCGACGGGCAGGATACCGATCCACCTGCGTTCACTTTTGGCGATTACACATTGAACGAGGCTGCCAACGCAAGTTACACCGATGTGCTTATAGACGCCGTACAGCTGATTGGTGGCGCACAATCAGTCGTGACCGTGCGACTGTTGGGTGTCAGCGGCATCGACACTGCTGATATCACGTTGCTGGCCTAACCGCCGGGCGCTTAACTCAGACAGGTTTTGCTGTCGGCGCCGAAACTCCCTCCAGCACGCTGATCCTGCGCCTGCTGCGATTGACCCTACCCTTTGGCGGATAAACCAGCTTGGTTGCCTCTACCATGAATGCACCTCCCGCCATCATCGTTGGCACATATCGTCCCACCCGTTCAAAAACTCCTGCTGATTTCATCCATATGCGCTTTTGCGAAGGAAACTGGAACAAAGCCCCAAGATGGCGTTCCGGCAGAAACTGGTGCTTTTTCAGCTGGCTTTCCAACTGCCCGGGTGAATATGGCCTGCCGTAGCCGAAAGGCGTGCGGTCGCGCCGCGCCCAGAGACCCGCGCGGTTGGGCACGATAAAGATCACCCTGCCCCCCGGCCCGAGCACACGCCAGCATTCTTCCAGCAGATCCGATGGGCGTTCGGAGGTCTCAAGCCCGTGCAGCAGCACCAGTTTGTCCACATGTCCGGTCTCGATCGGCCATAGAGTTTCCTCACACAGAACCGAGGTATTGGGCATGCCCGCAGGCCATGGCATTACGCCTTGCGGCCCCGGCATCAGGGTTACAACGCGGCGCGCCTCCTTGAGGTAGGGCCGCAATAACGGCGCGGCAAAGCCGTAGCCAACAACGGTTTGCCCCTTGGCCTCGGGCCAAAGCTCCAACAGGCGATTACGCATGCTGGCCTGTGCCGCGCGACCCAGCGCGCTGCGATAATAGAAGTTGCGCAGATCCTGCACATCAAGATGCATTGCAGCCAGTCCCGGTCAGTGTCACTCTGTTACCCAATGTAAGTGCGACAGGAGAGTTTAACCATGGCCTTTGATCTGATCACCGTTCCCTGCCTCTCAGACAATTACGCGTTTTTGCTGCGCGATCACGACAGCGGTAAAGTTGCGGTGATTGACGTCCCCGAAGCAGCGCCGATATTGGCCGCGCTGAAAGACCGCGGGTGGGAACCGAGCCAGATCTGGCTGACCCATCACCACGATGACCATGTGCAGGGGTTGGAAGAGGTGCTGGAATCCTATGACGCCAACGTCATTGGCGGCAAGGCGGACGCACACCGGTTGCCTGGTCTGGACCGCATGGTAGAAGAGGGCGACTCCATCAATCTGGGTGCGCTCGAAGCCCATGTGGTTGAAGTGCCCGGACACACCGCAGGGCATATCGCCTTTTATGTACCCGGCGCTTCCGCTGCGTTTACGGCGGACAGCCTTATGGCATTGGGCTGCGGGCGTCTGTTTGAAGGCACACCGGCACAAATGTGGGATTCGATGCAGAAGATGATGAAATGGCCCGGCGAAACCACCATATGTTCAGGGCACGAATATACCGCATCAAACGCAAAGTTCGCGCTGACGGTTGATCCTGACAATCCTGACCTTATATCACGTGTTGAAGAGGTTGAGGCGGCCCGCAAAGCAGGGCAATCCACCGTACCCAGTCAACTTTCAACCGAAATGAAAACCAATCCCTTCCTGCGCGTCGCCGACCCGGACATACGCGCCCATCTGGGGATGCAAACCTCCACCGACACAGAAGTGTTCGCGGAAATCCGCAAACGCAAAGACAAATTCTGACTGTCCCGATCAACGCCTGAATCATGGTCAAAAAGACTCGCTCACGGCAAAAGTGAGAAGTTTTTTCGAGAAAATGCTTGAAGAGTGACCGCGATCAACCAAACTCTAATACTAAGAGGCCATGGTTAAATAAGGGTCCCGCTATGTTGCGGCACCCTTTTGACCCCGAATGAAAAGGAATGCCCCCTTGCCTTCATTCTCGACAACACTTGAGCAGGCTATCCATGCAGCACTTGCATTGGCCAACGCCCGCCGCCACGAATTCGCCACGCTGGAGCATTTGCTGCTGGCTCTGATTGATGAACCCGACGCGGTGCAGGTGATGAAAGCCTGTTCAGTCGATATTTCCGAGCTGCGCGATACGCTGGTGGAATTCGTCGATGAAGACCTGAGCAATCTTGTCACCGACGTTGACGGGTCAGAGGCCGTGCCAACCGCAGCTTTCCAGCGCGTGATCCAGCGCGCCGCGATACACGTACAATCCTCCGGCCGGACCGAAGTGACAGGCGCAAACGTGCTGGTCGCCATTTTTGCAGAGCGCGAAAGCAATGCCGCGTACTTCCTGCAGGATCAGGATATGACGCGTTATGACGCGGTCAACTATATCGCACACGGAGTTGCAAAAGACCCCGCGTATGGCGAACCGCGACCCGTCGCAGGCGCGCCAGAGCACGAGGAAGAGGCCCAAGGCGTCACCGAGGGAGACAAAAAAGAATCCGCATTGTCAAAATACTGCGTGGATCTTAACGCCAAATCCCGTGAGGGTGACATCGACCCGCTGATTGGTCGAGATGCCGAGGTGGAACGCTGCATTCAGGTGCTGTGCCGCCGCCGCAAGAACAATCCGCTGCTGGTGGGGGACCCCGGTGTGGGCAAAACCGCCATTGCCGAAGGGCTGGCGCGCAAAATTGTTGCGGGCGAGACACCTGAAGTGCTGTCAAAAACGACGATCTACTCGCTCGATATGGGCGCATTGCTGGCCGGCACACGGTATCGCGGCGATTTCGAGGAACGTTTGAAAGCCGTTGTAACCGAACTTGAAGATCACAAGGATGCGGTACTGTTCATCGACGAGATCCATACCGTTATTGGTGCCGGCGCCACTTCAGGCGGGGCAATGGACGCCTCGAACCTGCTGAAACCTGCACTTGCAGGGGGCAAGCTGCGCACCATGGGTTCCACGACCTACAAGGAGTTCCGTCAACATTTTGAAAAGGACCGCGCATTGGCGCGCCGGTTCCAGAAAATTGACGTGGACGAACCTTCGGTAGAAGATGCAGTGAAAATCCTGAAAGGCCTCAAGCCGTATTTCGAGGACCATCACAGCGTTAAATACACATCCGATGCGATCAGGACTTCCGTGGAACTGGCAGCGCGGTACATTAACGACCGCAAGTTGCCTGACTCTGCAATCGACGTGATTGACGAGGCAGGTGCTGCCCAACATCTGGTTGTTGCCAGCAAGCGCCGCAAAACCATCGGCACCAAAGAAGTCGAAGCCGTGGTTGCCAAGATTGCGCGCATTCCGCCCAAGTCGGTCTCCAAGGATGACGTGATCGTTTTGAAAGACCTCGAAAAGTCTCTCAAACGCGTTGTGTTCGGTCAGGACAAAGCGATTGATGCGCTGGCGTCTGCAATCAAACTGGCACGCGCGGGCCTGCGCGAACCTGAAAAACCGATCGGCAACTACCTGTTCGCAGGTCCAACCGGTGTGGGTAAAACCGAAGTCGCCAAGCAACTTGCCGATACATTGGGCGTGGAGCTCCTGCGTTTTGACATGTCCGAGTATATGGAGAAACATGCGGTTTCGCGACTGATCGGTGCACCTCCCGGCTACGTCGGATTCGATCAGGGCGGCATGCTGACGGACGGTGTGGATCAGCATCCTCACTGTGTGCTTCTTCTGGACGAAATGGAAAAAGCACATCCGGATGTCTACAACATTCTGTTGCAGGTGATGGATCACGGCAAACTGACGGATCACAATGGCCGAACTGTTGATTTCCGCAACGTGGTGTTGATCATGACGTCCAATGCGGGTGCGGCAGAACAGGCGAAAGAGGCCATCGGCTTTGGCCGTGACCGGCGCACGGGTGAGGATACAGCGGCGATCGAACGCACGTTCACGCCCGAATTCCGGAACCGTCTGGATGCGGTGATCAGCTTCTCTGCGCTGCCTAAAGAAGTCATTCTGCAAGTCGTTGAAAAATTCGTATTGCAGCTTGAAGCGCAGTTGATGGACCGCAATGTCACCATCGAGCTGTCAAAGAAAGCCGCCGAATGGTTGGCTGACAAAGGCTATGACGACAAAATGGGCGCGCGTCCTCTGGGCCGCGTGATTCAGGAACACATCAAGAAGCCATTGGCCGAAGAATTGCTGTTCGGCAAACTTGCCAAAGGTGGTGTCGTCAAGGTGGGTGTCAAAAAGGGCGAGCTGGACATCGAGATCATCGGTCTGGAGAAAAAGCGCCTTTCGGGCAACAAGCCCCCCCTGCTGACGGCAGACTGATGCGTCAGGCCGTACTGGCCGTCCTGTTAACCTGCGCCGGGCCTACCCTGGCGCAGGACATTACCTTGGAATCTCCCATCGATTGCGATTTGAGTTCCACGTGCTTCATCCAGCAATATATGGACCGGGACCCCGGCACCGGTGCGCAGGACTATACTTGCGCGGGTCTCAGCTATGATGGCCACAAGGGGACGGACTTCGCCCTCCCCTCGCGCGCAATGATGGCGGCAGGCGTCACCGTACGGGCATCCGCAGCGGGTGTGGTGATGGGCGTGAGAGATGGCATGTCTGATGCCGGATTTACTGCCGACAATGCCGCCGATATTGAAGGGCGTGAATGTGGAAATGGCGTCCGCATCGACCACGCAAATGGCTGGACCACGCAATATTGCCATCTCAAACAAGGCTCGCTTGTCGTGCGCCAAGGGCAGACCGTCGCCGCGGGCGATCCACTTGGTGAGGTCGGGCAATCAGGCCGCGCAGCATTCCCCCATGTCCATCTGAGCCTGCGCAAAAACGGTGTTCCAACGGATCCATTCGACAGTGACGACACACTTGCCTGCAATACGCCCGGTGACAGCAGTCTTTGGGTGGATACGCCGGTTTATCGTCCCGGTGGTTTAATTGCAGTCGGGTTCTCTGATGCTGTGCCGGACTATGCTTCCATCAAAGAAGGGACTGCCGACGCCGACGGGTTGACCACAAATGCGCCCGCTCTGGTAATCTGGGGGTACAGCTTTGGCACGCGGGCAGACGACATCATGCGCCTCTCGCTGGATGGGCCGGACGGCATCATCATTGCCGATGACGTGGTGATGACAAAACCTCAGGCACAGGCCTTTCGCGCCATCGGCAAAAAGCGTCGCAACGCCCCTTGGCCCGCAGGCGCCTATGTTGGCACTGTGACCCTGATCCGCGCAGGCAAAACGATTGAGCAGCGCAAAACGGAAATCACTTTACACTGACATCGCTTCTTTTCGCCCTAAATATCCGTCTATCCCAACGCCAGTATCCACCGATGAAATTTAAGGGCCCACGCTGGCATCAGCCACCCACGAAGGAAGCCAAAGGGATCCGGCCCGGTGAACGCCCGGTCATTTTTCGGTAAATTTCAGCTCAATCCGCCGGTTCAGCGCGCGCGCTTCATCGCTATCACCCAAGGCAACAGGCTGATACTGCCCAAAGCCATTCGCTGCCAGCCGGTCCGGCGGGATGCCCAGAAAATTGATCATGTATTTGACCACGGACAGCGCACGCGCCTGACTGAGTTCCCAGTTATCCAGAAACTCGCCCGTGCCAGAAAGCGGTTCATTGTCGGTGTGCCCATCAACCCGGATCACCCAGTCGATCTCGGGCGGAATATCATCCACCACGGCACGCAGAATATTGGCGACCTTGGCAATTTCGCCGCGACCATCGTCAGACAAGACGGCGCCGCCCGGCGGGAAAAGCACTTCCGAAGAAAATACAAACCGGTCGCCTTCGATCCGGACGCCTTCCTGTTTCCCCAGTACATCGCGCAACCGACCAAAAAACTCCGAGCGGTATTGTTCCAGATCCTTGGTCTGTTCTTCGAGCCGCTTCCGTTCTGCGGCTTCCAGTCTTGCAAGGCGGCTCTGCTCTGCCGCAACCCGCGCCAGCGCGGTGTTCAACTCTGATCCAAGCGACTGCAATTGCACATCCTTGGCCGAATCGCGTGACTTGGCATCATCCAGCAGCGCCTTGAGATCGCCTAACTGGGTTCGCAGGGCCGCAACCTGCTGGTTTAGCAGTTCGGTTTTGCGCAAAGCATCCGCGCTGATCGCCTTTTCACTGGAAAGCCGTTGCTGCGCGGCAGCGAGCAGGGCCGCCCGCTTTTCGGCTTCTGTGGTCTGGTCGCCTGCCAGTGTTTCAGCAGCCAATCGCGCCGCCAATGCCTTGGCCAACTGCGCGCGCAAAGCATCACGGTCAGTGTTCAGTGTGGTCTGCGCATCCTGCAACTGTGCGCTGAGGTCCACAATCTGGCGACGGGCCTGCGCAAGTTCGGTGGCCAGCGCCTCGCGGTCCGCACTCAGTGACCCTTGGCTCGCTTGCGCCGCGTCCAGTTGTCCCTGCAAATCCGCGACCTGTTCCTGTGCCCGCGACAGCGCAACCGCCACGGTGCTGAGGTTGCCACTTAACGCGGTCTGCGCCTCGGCTCCGTCTGCCAGCTCTGCAGTGAGCGCGGCAATGCGCTGCTGGGCGGCATCCAGATCAGAGCGCAGCGTCTCGCGATCAGCGTTCAGGGTGGTCTGGGTCTCTGCCAGTCGCGCCTGCAGGGCAATGATTTCGCTCCGGGCTGTGGCCAGTTCGTCCTGCGCCGCAGCACCGATCTGGGCGCGATCCTGTGCTCCCTGCAGGCTCAGCAGTGCGGCAGCCAGTTGGGTATCCAAATCCGTTTCGGCCGCGCGGGCAGCGGCCAGAAGGGTCAGGGTATCTTCCGCCTCCTTGCGCTGCGCTTCGAGCGCCATTGTCATGGCCGTCAGTTCTGTGTCGGCTTCTTGAAGTCGTGCCCGCAACGCCTCTGCGGCAGCGGCTTCTGCCAAACGTGCTGCCTCCTCTGCGCTCAGCGCCTCGCTGGCTTGAGTGACCTGTCCGGTCAAATCCTCGACCTGAGCTTGTGCTGTTGCGTTGCGGGCGCGCAAATCGGCAATCAGGGCGTCCAGCGCCTCACGCCGTGCTGCGGCCAGACGGGCCGCTTCCGCTTGGGCATCGACTTCATCCCGGGTCTGCGCCAAAGCCAAATCAAGCGCTTCGGTATCGCTCAGCAGCGCTGTGTTCTGCTCTTCGAGGTCGGCAACCTGTCCTAGCGCGGTATCGCGTTGCGCCAACAGCGCAGCGACCTGCGCCTCAAACCCCGTGATCTCTGCCGCTGCCTCCCCCAAGGCCGCTCTTTGTGCGTCCCGCTCAGAGGTCAGGGCGGCAATCCGCGATGCCTGATCTGCGGCCTGCGCGCGCGCGTCATTCAGCGACGCACTCAGTGCGCCCAACCGCTCTTCAAGTTGCGCGTTCGATCTTTCTTCAAGGCCCAGCGCCGATGCCAGTGCGGCCACTTCGCCTGCCAACGTGTTCAGCTCGCTTTCCTGTCCTGTAATGCGTTCCGTCAGAACAAATTGTACCACCATAAAGATGGTGAGCACGAACATCAGCACCAGCAAAAGCCCGGTCATCGCGTCCACAAATCCCGGCCAGATAGAGCTTTGAAACCGCGTGCCAGTGCGTCGCGACAGCGCCATGATCAGCCCCCTTCGCGGTCAGTCGTTTTGGCTGCCGGACGCGCACCGCGTGGCTCTATTGTGCGCTGCTTGGTCAGTGCATTCACCAGCACCGATACGTCCTGTCGCAACTCGGCCATTGTCTCTTGACGGCCCGCAGAAATCTCTTCGAGAATTCGCAACATCTGCACGTCAATGGAGCGAAGGCGCATGCGGCTCTCTGCGTCGATGCCGCTCTCGACAACCGCACTGGCCGCCCGCGCTTCCAATGTCTCCACCAGACGTTCCTGCCCGACGGCCACCCGTTCCAATGCGGCTGTTGCAGGGCTGCCTGCTTCCATCCGTGTCGTCATGCGGTCCACAGCATCAGCCAACTTTCCCAGTTTTTCGTCAACCATAGCCCGGCTAACGTCGGATTGGGTCAACATCTGCTGCAGGCTTTCCATCTGTTCGGCCATGTGATCGACAACGCCCGCCATCACGTGATGCTCGCCCGTGCCCTCTTCGCCGCTGGAAAATCCGACACGGGTGATGGAGCTGAGCCAGTCTTCAAGTTCCTGATAAAAACGGTTCTGGCCGTGGCCTGCAAAGAGCTCAAGCAACCCCACAACAAGCGATCCGGCGAGCCCCAAAAGCGATGAGCCGAAAGCAACGCCCATGCCGCCCAATTGCGCTTCTAGTCCCGTCATCAGGCGGGAAAAGACATCCACGCCCCCTTCGCCTTCGGCGGGGGCAAGAGAGCGGATCGTATCAACAACAGCCGGAACGGTGGTTGCAAGGCCGTAAAACGTTCCTAAAAGGCCTAGGAAAATCAGCATGTTGACGATGTACCGCGTAATTTCACGCGCTTCGTCGATGCGGGTTGAAACTGAATCCAGAATAGAGCGGCTGGAGCTTGCGTTTACCTGCATCCGGGCGCCGCGCGCGCGCAAGAGCGCCGCAAGGGGGGCCAGCAATGTCGGCGCAACGGTTGAAGGGTCAGGGTCGTCAGCGGCAAAATTCTCAATCCACCGAACCGAGCCGATCAACTGGTATACCTGATAGAAACACGCCACCACGCCGATCAGAAACACAAAGATGATCACGCCGTTCAGATAGGGGTTCGCGGCAAAAATCGGAAATACCGAAGGCAGCGCGAGAACGCCGCCCACACCTGTCAGCCCAAGCACCACCAGCATCAGGGTGATCTGGCGCACGGGTTGCGAGAATTGCGGTCGTGATTTGGCGTCGGGCTGCGCCATACGGCCTTGCTCCTGACCTTATTACTGCTCTCGCCAAAGCTTACACCGAAAGCAGAGGGCGATGCCAAGTTTTTATGACGTCAGGGCCTTGACCCGTTCGTGCAGCCATTCAAGTGCCGGATCATGCAAACCGACTTCACTCAGGTGGTTCGCCGTATTATATAGGTACTCGGTGTTTGGCCCCCGTCCCCCCACCGCATGGGCAATGATTTGCGCTTGTTCTTCCAGTGGCAAACCGCCGCAATACTGGCTGTGGTCCTCGTCGATGACATAGACCAGCGCCTCCACTTCACGCCCATCTGACATTTGCACGGTGAGGGTTTTTTCGACGTATGCAGAAGAAATCAGCTCGCGTTCACGCAGATAGGCCAGTGTTTCCGTTTCAAGCCCGGCTTTGACACGCAGGGCAACACCTTCGCAGGCCTGATTTGGTTGTTCATCGAGCGCCAGCACAAGCCCCGGATCAGTCTCTGTCCCCCGGTGGTGGATGGAACGCATGCAAAAGGAACGCGCATAATCCGGCAGGATCGCGATCACGCTTTCGGCCACCTCGAAACCGGGATTCCACAGGAGGCTGCCATAGCCGAATACCCACATCGTCATGCCACTGGTCCTTCTTTGATGCTGGGGGTAAACCTCATCCAGACAGTGAGTTAAAGGGGTTTTGATGACGCGCCTGTTGATCCGGCTGATCATCCTTTCGGCCATCGTGTGGTGTGCGTGGTGGGCGCTTGCCAGTTACGGGGTGTCTCGTGGGGTCATGGCTTGGGTTGAAGCGCGGCGCGCCGAGGGGTGGCAGGTCGAGGCGCAGACGTCTCAGGGTGGTTTCCCTCTGAACATCCGGACGCACGTCAGCGTGTTGCGTTTGGTAAATCCCGAAAATAACGCTGTGTTCAGCGCACAGGGTGGCAGCTTGCGTGCGCGGACCTATTGGCCCGGGCATCTGTATCTTGATCTGCCAGACACGCCAATTCTATTTGACGGACCCGTCGGGGAGCTTGCGTTTGCTGCCAGCAATGGTGGCGCAAAGCTTCGCTTGCATCCCGGTACGGCACTGGAACTGGGCAGCATTGAGATTTTCAGTGACAACTGGGAAGTGCGCCTGAATGATGTCCCGCTGTTCCAAGGTGATGCCTTGGTCCTTGACGCGGCCCAAGACAGCGATCGTGCCGCGACCTATGAGATAACGATAAACGCCGATAATTTGACACCCGGCGCCCTGCTCCGACAGATACTGTCCCTGCCAGCCGATTGGCCGGCGGCATTTGAACGTTTTGCCGCCACTGCATCGGTTATGTTCGATGCCCCCCTTAGCCGGACATCTCTTGACTGCTCTCCCCCGCAGTTTCGCCAGATTACGCTGGACACGACCAAAATCATCTGGGGCGAGATCGCTCTTTCTGCTGTCGGGTCCGTTGAAATCGACGCTACCGGACTGCCCAGTGGTGAAGTTATCATGCAAGCCAAAGACTGGCGCAGATTGCTGGATCTTGCACAGGATGCAGGGGCGCTGCCCGCCCTTCAACGCGGACAGGCAGAACTACTGTTGGGCTTGCTCGCGCAGCGCCTTGGCGAGCCTGAGAACCTTGATCTTGCGCTGACATTTGCAGCAGGACAAATGACGCTGAGTGGTATTCCCCTCGGGCCCGCGCCACGTCTGGTTTTAGAATAGCTATTTGCAGTAGCTGCCCGAACGATAGCGCGCCGTATCAAAGTGGAAATGGTCACGGTGGAATTTATTGGCATTGGGGCCAAGCACAGTCCCGAACGGACCACAGGCGCCCCTGTGCATCTGTCGCATCGCTTTGGCGTACTTTTTGGTGTTCCAACCTTTCAGCACGCTGACTTCTGAACCGTTCTGAAGCCGGAATGCAGAGATATCAATTGCGCGGCCCTTACCGTGTTCCGACAGTTTCGCGCCGCGCTGGTTGTTGCGGCTGCGGCAGGCATAATGCGCGGCAACCTTGACGGACTTCAATCCGCCGCCCTTGCCGGACAGGGCCGGTTTGGCCGCACTCTCCATCCAGCGTTTCAGCGCCGTAGCAGTGCCGCAATCCATCACTGCCCCGGTGCTGAGTGCAACGCCGGAAACGGAACGCACGCGGACTGCTTTTTCGATCCCGCAACCACGTATCTTGCCAGTCACGCGGCCCACGGTGTCGCCCTGAATGGCCAGATCGCCACATACTGCACCCTTTGCACGCGCTCGACGTTGGCTGCGCGCAGTTTTCTCGACCTTACGGGACCGGAACAGAGGCCGCAGGGATTTGAACAACCCGCCGCGTTCGCGTGTCTCCTGGGGTGGCTGGGAACGTTCAATATCACCTGACGGGGTGGCCTGAACCGGTTGAACCACCGCTTCACCGCCGCGCGGTGTGGGGCGCAATGAATTACCAGGCGCTTCGGCTGCGGCACTTGTCGCCGCGATGAGCATCGCAAAGAGGATTGCGCGCGCACTCATTTCCGCGCGCCACGCCCGAAATCTGGCGCATCGGTGTCCTGACCGGCCTGAACAATGCTGCGGCGAATGGCACGAGTGCGGGTAAAGTAATCGTGCAGATGTTGTCCGTCGCCTTGCCGGATCGCGCGTTGCAGTGCAAAAAGTTCCTCGGTGAAACGGCCCAGAATTTCCAGCGTCGCGTCCTTGTTGCTTAGGAACACGTCGCGCCACATGGTCGGGTCAGAGGCCGCAATGCGGGTAAAGTCGCGAAAACCCGCGGCAGAATATTTGATGACTTCGCTATCTGTCACGCGGCGCAAATCGTCCGCCACGCCCACCATCGTATAGGCAATAAGGTGTGGCGCATGAGACGTTACAGCCAGCACCAGATCGTGGTGATCCGCATCCATCTCATCGACATTTGCGCCAAGCGCCTCCCAGAACGCGCGTAACCGTGCCACGGCGTCTGAATCTGACCCTTCTGGCGGGACCAGCAGACACCAGCGGTTGTCAAAAAGCTCGGCAAAGCCGGAGCGGGGGCCGGAATGTTCCGTACCCGCCAAAGGGTGTGCAGGCACAAAATGTATGCCTGCGGGCAGATGGGGGGTGACCTGCGCAATCACATCGCCCTTGACCGAGCCGACATCCGAGACAGTTGCGCCCGGCTTCAAATAGGGCGCTATTTCTGCTGTGATTGTCCCCATAACGCCAACAGGCACGCAGAGCACCACAAGGTCGGCGCCCTCCACAGCCTCTTGCAGGGTGTCGCATACGCGGTCGCATAGCCCGATTTCGCGGGCGGTATCGCGGGTCTCGGCAGAGCGGGCGAACCCCGTTACTTCACTTGGCAGGCCAGCGCGTTTGATCGCCCAGAACATGGAGGAAGCGATCAGGCCAAGGCCGATCAGGGCAATGCGGTCATAGGTCTGCGCCATCAGTGCCTCCGTCTTTGAATTGCCGGATAGCGTGCACAATTCGGCGACACGCAGATTCATCCCCGACGGTGATACGCAGACAGTTCGGCAGGTTGTATCCACCAACGCGTCGTACGATCAGGCCTTGGGACTGCAGGTAGAGATCGCAGGCTTCTGCCTCTGTGGGGCTGGCAAAACGGGGCAGGATAAAATTTGCGCAGGAAACATCCGACGGTACGCCGATCTTGGCGAGTGCATCCGCCATCCAGGTGCGCCACTTGGCATTCTCGGCACGGCAATGGTCTGCATGCGCGCGATCACGCACGGCAACTTCGGCTGCATCCAGCGCCGCCGCGCTGAGGTTGAAAGGGCCGCGAATGCGGTTCAGCACATCTATAATCGGGCGCGGCGCATAGCCCCAACCGATACGTAATCCGCCGAGCCCGTAGAGCTTGGAAAATGTGCGGGTCATCACCACGTTTTCGCGCGCGTCAACCAACGATGCACCAGCGTCATAGTCCTCGACAAATTCGGCATAGGCCCCGTCAAGAACCAGCAGACAGGCTTCGGGAATCCCGTCAGCCAGCCGCGCGATTTCCGCATCCCCGATCATGGTGCCCGTCGGGTTGTTGGGATTGGCGATGAAGACAAGCCGCGTTGCAGGGGTGCAGGCCGCAAGAATCGCATCCACGTCTGTGACCCGCTCGCGTTCGGCGACCTCCACAGGCGTGGCACCGGCAGCGAGGGCATAGATACGGTAGAGCGCAAAGCCGTGTTCGGTGTAGATCACTTCATCGCCCTGACCGGCGTATGCCTGACAGAGAAGGTTCAGAATATCGCCGGAGCCGGCCGCACAAATGATATTGTCGGCGACCAGACCGTGCACTTCTGCAATCGCGTTGCGCAGTGCCGCGTGATCAGAAGACGGATAGCGGTGCAGGGAATGGGCGGCCCGAGTAAACGCTTCCTTGGCTTTGTCACTTGGCCCCAGCGGATTTTCGTTCGAGCTGAGCTTGACCACATTTTCAACGCCCGCCACATGGCTTGCCCCGCCCTGATACAGCGCGATGTTCATAATGCCGGGTTGCGGTGTGATCTGTGTCATCGTGACACTCCTGTTGAACTCTGCAGCGTTTCTTAGCGGTGGCGTCGCGATGATACCACCGTCAACTTGCCGCACATCAATCCTCGGGTGATGGCTGAATGCAAGCCTCAAGCGCGGCACGCACGTCTGCGGGCCACGGGATCGAGATGTGTTTATCCAGATCAGATGCGGCAAGCACCTGTGTGCTGGACCAGCGGTTCTCGCCTTTGCAGCTGATCTCATGATGGAATGTGGCCGACGAACGGCCCACTTTCACCACCGTCACAGAAAATGTCAGTTCTTCGCCGAAAAAGGACGGGCTGGAGAAATCACTGGAAAGGTGCACGGTTGGCGTACCCCAGCGTTCTTTCCAGATGATCTCGTGCCATGGCCAGCCAAGGTGAAGCCAGAATTCTTCGTTCACGCCGTTCAGGATGTTGAGATATGACGGGAAATAGGCGGTGCCGGAAATGTCGCAGTCGCCGAACGTCAGCATCCGGGTGGTTGTGAAGGGGATGTCCATAGGCTGTCTCCTTGGGATTTTGAGGGGTGTGTTACACGGCAGGACGCGGAGTGCCCAGTTCCGATTGAAGACTTATCATTTTAGACATGTCTTCTACTGTTACGCCCCCGGAGCCCCTCCAAGACAGTTTTCACCGGGCCAACACATTTAATCGCGCCTTTGGTGCGTGGTGGTACATCTTTTCGGGGGGTCTGCTGGTATCACGCTTGCGCGGACATGTAAAAAGGCCGCCCCGGAAGGACGGCCTTTCAAATTTCGCGGATGCGAACAACCTTAGTTCTTCGCGTAGAATTCCACCACCAGGTTCGGCTCCATCAGAACCGGATAGGGCACATCGCCAAGACCGGGTGCGCGCACGAATGTCGCGGTCATCTTGGAGTGATCTGCTTCGATATAATCCGGAACATCACGCTCGGCCAATTGTGTCGCTTCCAGCAACGCAACCATCTGTTTGGAGCGGTCACGCACTTCAATCACGTCACCCTCTCTTACACGGTAGGAGGGAATGTTGACCTTCTTGCCGTTCACGCGGACATGGCCGTGGTTCACGAACTGACGCGCGGCAAACACTGTCGCCACGAACTTGGCGCGATAAACAACAGCGTCCAGACGGCTTTCCAGCAGACCAATCAGGTTCTCGCCTGTATCGCCTTTAACACGCTCGGCCTCACCGTAGATGCGGCGGAACTGCTTTTCGGTCAGGTCGCCGTAGTAGCCCTTGAGCTTCTGCTTGGCGCGCAGCTGGATACCGAAATCGGAAATCTTGCCCTTACGGCGTTGACCGTGCTGGCCGGGGCCATATTCACGACGGTTGACTGGTGACTTTGGACGGCCCCAGATGTTTTCGCCCATACGGCGGTCTAGCTTGTGCTTGGCAGACGTGCGTTTTGTCACGGCTGTTCTCCTTTATGTTATAAAGGGCGTTGTCCTTTGGGGTTTCCCCCCGACAGGCATCCCCTTGCAGGGGCCACCAACACCAATGAAGCCGCGCTTATACGCCTGCGCAGTCGGGTGTCAATGCAGGATTTCAGGCAACCGGAGATGGCGGCAACTCTCAAGCTTTCTTCACCATCGCGGCACATTCGCTGTGGCGATGGCAGGTCAGAATGTGATCGTTGACCAATCCGCAGGCCTCCATCCAGGCATAGACAATCGTGGGGCCGCAAAACTTGAACCCGGCTTTTTTGAGATCTTTTGATACCTGCTCTGACAATGGTGTCTTTGGCGGTACATCCCCCTGACTAGAAAAGCGGTTCTGCAACGGCGCACCATCAACATAGCGCCACATGAACTGATCGAACCCGCCTTGGGCCTGAACCTCCTGATAGGCGCGGGCGTTGTGAATGGTCGCCTCGATCTTGCCGCGATGGCGGATAATCCCAGAATCACCGAGCAGGCGCTCAACATCCGCCTCATCCCATCTGGCGATCTTTTGGGGATCAAAACCTTCAAAGGCCGCGCGGAAATTGTCGCGCTTTTTCAGTATTGTGATCCAACTCAGCCCCGCCTGAAAGCCGTCCAGAATTAGTTTCTCCCACAAGCGGCGGCTGTCATACTCTGGGACGCCCCACTCTTTATCGTGATATTCTACATAAATCGGCTCAAGACCCGCCCAGCCGCAACGCTCTGTCATCTGCATCCCCCAAGTCATTAGAATTCAAGCCAAAGTGGCGAATTAACCCGCACTTATTACTTACGCGCCAAAGTCGACACCAAAGCAACACTGAAAACCGCAAGAATGAGTGCTCGCCTGTGTCAGATAAATTCAAACATCGTTTAGTCGAAGTGCCCCCGGGTGCCGAAAATCCCCTCAATCACGCACTGGCGCAGCGGGACAAATCGACGTTGCAAATGGTCCGTGACGCGATCCGGCACAAGCAATCATTGCTGGCATTTCAACCTGTCGTTCTTGCCCACGATCATGGACGCGTCGCGTTTCACGAGGGATTGATCAGGATTCTGGATGCGACAGGCCGGATCATTCCCGCGCGCGATTTTATGCCTGCCATCGAAGACAACGAACTGGGTCGCGAAATTGACGTGCTCGCCCTGCGCATGGGGCTGCGGACCCTGCAACAAAACCCGGAGTTGCGACTGTCGATAAACATGTCGGCACGGTCCATCGGGTATCAGTCCTGGAATCAGACACTCCGAAAATACCTCGCCAGCGACAAAACACTGGGCGAAAGGCTCATCCTCGAGATCACCGAGAGCTCCGCCATGCTGGTGCCCGAAATAGTCGCTGATTTCATGGCGAATCTTCAGGATCAGGGCGTTTGCTTTGCGATGGACGATTTTGGCGCAGGGTATACGGCGATACGGTATTTTAAAGACTTCTTCTTTGACGTGCTCAAGCTGGACGGTCAGTTCATTCAAGGCATTGCCAAAGATGCGGACAATCGCGCACTGGCCGCAGCACTGATTTCAATTGCGCGACATTTTGACATGATGACAGTCGCTGAATCAGTCGAAAACGCAGACGATGCTGCTGTAATCACCGAATTGGGTGTCGATTGCCTGCAAGGCTATTACTTTGCCGCACCCACCACACGCCCCTCATGGCTGCAAAACAAGGCTCAACTCACTGCCTGAACCGTTGGATTGCGCCATACGCAAATCTGTCCCCTCAGCCACTATGTTGCTGCACCAAGGCGCTTGCGCTAAGACTCCGTTAGAAAGCGGGGAATGATGCATGCCGCAGGGGCATGCGCATAGGTTCTCCGCCAACATGGTAGAGGAAATCACCAATGACCAACGTCGTCATCGCATCCGCCGCCCGTACTGCTGTTGGCAGCTTCGGGGGCTCTTTCGCCACAACGCCCGCGCATGATCTGGGGGCCGCTGTCCTTAAGGAAATCATTGCCCGCGCAGGCGTTGACCCCGCTGACGTAAGTGAGACGATTCTGGGTCAGGTGCTGACCGCAGCACAGGGGCAGAACCCCGCACGTCAGGCTCATATCAATGCCGGCTATCCGCAGGAAGCCGCGGCTTGGAGCATCAATCAGGTTTGCGGATCCGGTTTGCGCGCCGTTGCCCTTGCTGCGCAGCACATCCAGTTGGGGGATGCATCCATTATTGCAGCTGGCGGTCAGGAAAACATGACCCTGTCCCCCCACGCACAAAACCTGCGCGCAGGTCAAAAGATGGGCGACATGCAGTTGATCGACACAATGATCAAAGACGGATTGTGGGATGCATTCAACGGATACCACATGGGGCAGACCGCTGAAAACGTCGCACAAAAATGGCAAATCAGCCGTGAAGCGCAGGACGAGTTTGCTGTCGCTTCTCAAAACAAGGCGGAAGCCGCACAAAAGGCGGGCAAATTTGCTGACGAAATCGTCGCCTATACGGTTCCTGGCCGCAAAGGTGATACCATTGTAGATGCCGATGAATATATCCGCCACGGCGCCACTCTCGAGGCGATGCAGAAAATGCGCCCTGCGTTTACCAAGGACGGCTCTGTAACCGCCGCGAACGCCTCTGGTCTCAACGATGGTGCGGCGGCCGCCCTCTTGATGAGCGCGCAAGAAGCGGAAAAGCGCGGCATCGAACCGCTCGCGCGAATCGCGTCTTATGCCACAGCGGGTCTGGACCCGTCGATCATGGGCGTTGGGCCGATCTATGCCTCACGCAAAGCATTGGAAAAGGCCGGTTGGAAAGCTGAAGACCTCGATCTGGTCGAAGCCAACGAAGCTTTCGCTGCGCAGGCCTGTGCGGTGAACAAGGACATGGGCTGGGATCCCTCGATTGTGAACGTGAACGGTGGCGCGATCGCAATCGGTCACCCCATCGGTGCTTCCGGCGCGCGTATCCTCAACACCCTGCTGTTCGAGATGAAACGCCGTGGCGCAAAAAAAGGCCTCGCCACCCTGTGCATCGGCGGCGGTATGGGTGTTGCCATGTGTCTTGAGCGCCCGTAAGTTAGATTGGGCGCGCAATAATATTGCGCGCCCACTGCAAATAAAGAAATAACATTACCTACCGGAGGAATACTATGTCGCGTGTCGCACTTGTCACCGGAGGCAGCCGCGGAATCGGCGCCGCCATTTCCAAAGAACTCAAAGATGCAGGCTATTCCGTTGCCGCGACTTATGCTGGCAATGACGAGGCCGCTGCCGCCTTTACAGCTGAAACCGGCATCAAAACCTACAAATGGAATGTCGCCAGCTATGACGAATCAAAATCGGGCATCGAAAAGGTCGAAGCCGACCTCGGCCCTATTGAAGTGGTCGTGGCCAATGCAGGGATCACCCGCGACGCGCCATTCCACAAAATGACACCCGAGCAATGGCACGAGGTCATCGACACAAACCTCACCGGCGTGTTCAACACCGTGCACCCGATCTGGCCCGGCATGCGCGAACGCAAGTTCGGCCGCATCGTCGTGATTTCTTCGATCAATGGTCAAAAGGGCCAATTCGCTCAAGTAAACTATGCGGCGACCAAAGCGGGCGATCTGGGGATCGTGAAATCACTCGCACAGGAAGGCGCGCGGGCCAACATCACGGCAAACGCGATTTGCCCGGGTTATATCGGCACGGATATGGTGATGGCAGTGCCGGAAAAAGTACGCGAAAGCATCATCGCACAGATACCTGCAGGCCGTCTGGGCGAACCAGAAGAAGTCGCCCGTGTGGTTAAATTCCTCGTGGCGGATGACGCTGGCTTTATTAACGGTTCGACCATCTCGGCGAACGGTGCGCAGTTCTTTGTCTAGGCGGGAAAACCCCGCAATCGCTTGACTTAAGAAATGGGGCGGCTCAAACGAGCCGCCTTTTTTCGTGTATCAGAGGTGTAAACCGCGACGCACGGCACGCCAGAGCGCGGCGATCTCGTGACTGCGGGTGACATGTGCCTCGCGTAGGATACGGCGTGTCGCATCGTCTGTTGTTGCTTCTCTCATGTCACGCGTCCTTTATTTCGGCCCACTGGGACTTCTTACTTGAAATGAATATCGCTCCCTTCGAGAAAAGGCACAAACGAGACTTTTCAACGCTTCAGTTAAGCTGTACTTAACTGAAAATGCCGAGCCGATTGCCCCCTTTGACTGCCTTGCGCGCATTTGATGCCGCAGCACGCCACATGTCATTTGCCCGGGCGGCGGATGAACTGAATGTCACGCCAGCTGCACTTAGCTTTCAGATCAAATCACTTGAGGAACATTTGGGCGCGCCGCTATTCCGGCGCCTGAACCGTGCAGTTGAACTGACCGACGCAGGCCGGGCTATGGCCCCTGAGGCGCAGGCGGGATTTGAACTGCTTGCTTCGGGCTGGCGCGCTGCACGCCGCACCCAAGACCACCAATCGCTGATTGTTACAGCTGGCCCCGCCTTTACCGCGAAATGGCTCGCCCCACGCCTGTTCGATTTTGCTCAAGCGCATCCGGAGATTGAGTTGCGCTTTTCTGCGTCGTTGCGGGTCATGGATTTCAATCGAGACAATATTGATGTGGCGATCCGTTTTGGCACCGGTGCAGACGAAGGCCTTTACACGATGGAGCTGGTGGACGAATGGGTTGTGCCGGTTATGGTGCCGGAATTGGCGGCCCGGTATCCTTCCGCCGCCGATCTGGCGAAGGCTGTGTTGGTGACCGACAGTTCGGTCGATTTTATCGCTCCGCC
The DNA here is from genome assembly GCA_049645905.1 of Sulfitobacter sp. Classification (GTDB taxonomy): domain Bacteria; phylum Pseudomonadota; class Alphaproteobacteria; order Rhodobacterales; family Rhodobacteraceae; genus Sulfitobacter. Next base: position 9,106 of record JBARUV010000267.1, on the reverse strand, counting down.
CGTCAATTGGCAGGCGTGGTTTCGGGCAATGAATCTGGATATCGTGCCAAATTTGGGCCCCAGTTTCAGCCAAGCTGATCACGCGATTGATGCGGCCCTCGCCGGTGTTGGCGTCGCCCTCGGGCGACGTGCTTTGGTGATAAAGGATCTGGCCGACGGGCGTCTTGTTGCGCCCTACCCGTTTGCGTTGCCGGTGAATGGACGCTTCCGGTTCCTGTGCCCTCGAGGGGCTGAAACACGGCCGCAGATTGCCGCCTTCAGTAATTGGATTCTGAACGAGATTAACAAAACCAGCCACATCGCGGACGCGATGACCATGTTGGAGCCTGCGGTTCAATGACCCGTTCCCGCGCAACGGCGATCGGCTTTATCGCAGTCTTGTTATGGGCATTGCTCGCCCTCTTTACCGTCGGCAGCGCGCCCACACCGCCACTGCTGCTGAACACAATCTGCTTTGCCATCGGCGGCACCTTTGGTCTGATCTGGACGGCCAGGTCCGGTGCGCTGTGGTCTTTGCGTACGGTGCCGCTCAAGGTTTACGTTTTCGGCACATTGGGCCTGTTTGGCTACCACGCGCTTTATTTTTCGGCCCTGCGACTCGCCCCCGCCGCCGAAGCAGGGTTGATCGCCTACCTTTGGCCGCTGCTGATAGTAGTGTTCTCTGGCTTCCTGCCCGGTGAGAGACTGCGAAAGGGCCATCTTTTAGGCGCGGCATTGGGGTTCGCAGGGGCGGCATTAATCATTACGCGCGGCGGTCTTGGACTGTCCTCCGCGCATTTGCCGGGCTATATTCTTGCCGGTTTGTGCGCGCTGACATGGTCAGGCTATTCCGTTTTATCCCGTCGGGTGGGGGATGCCCCCACCGCAACAGTGGCGGTATTTTGTCTGGCAAGCGCGGCGCTTTCGCTGCCCTTGCACCTGATGTTTGAACAAACAGTGTTGCCACAGACCACAATGGGTTGGGCGGCTATCGCAGGGCTCGGCCTCGGCCCGGTGGGGCTGGCGTTTTATGTCTGGGATGTGGGGGTAAAACAGGGGGACATTCAGTTACTTGGCACAAGCTCCTATGCTGCACCTCTGTTGTCGACTCTGATACTTGTCCTTGCCGACGTGGCTGCCCCCAGCATGACTTTGCTATGGGCAGCCCTATTGAGTGCCGGCGGTGCGGCAGTGGCTGCACGCGCCAGCATGCGCTAATTAACTCGAAAGACGCGTGATTTCTTCTTTGAGGCGCAGTTTCTGTTTTTTCATGGTGGCAACTTGCAGGTCATCAACCCCGGGAGAACGCTGGGCCGTTTCAACAGCCTCACTCATTTTCTCATGTTTGCGTTTCAGAGTCTCCAGATGTCCATTCAAAGCCATGTAAACCTCCTAGTTGATAAGTAGACCTGAAGTTGAACACGAATGCCTTCTCAAGTCACGCTGCGGTGCAGCAATACTGATTAAAATGTTTACCATCGCTTAGAATTCAAGCGCAGCCCCGTCCCGCAGCACCGCGCGCATGGTCGCAGTGTAATCTTTGATGTGATCGCCGGGGTGGTCCGCTCCGTCGTGCATCACAAGTGGCGCATGAAGCACAAAATCACCCCGCCCATTCTTGCGGGCCCGCAAGATCACCCGCTCAGCCACACGACCTGTCCGCGACGTGATCGGCAAAACCTCGACCGACCCAAGGCTTTTCGGCAAGGCAGCCAGCAAATCAGGCAAGCGCTCCGCGCGGTGGATGAAATGTGCCATACCTTTAGGCTTGAGCCGTTTTGCAGCCACTTTGACCCAGTCCTGCAGCGGCGTCAGGGCAGCATGCGCCGCTTCTCGCAACGGATCACTAGAAGATCGTGAGGCATGACGGTCATAATAGGGCGGATTGGCCAGCACGTGGTCGAACTGTCGGTCCCGCAAAGACAGCGGCAGGTCGTTTATGTCGGCAGGGACGACTTCCAGCGTGTCGACACCGTTACGCGCTGCCAATGCGGCAAAATCCGGTTCGCGCTCCACTCCCGTCAGCGCCAGCCCCGAAATCCGCGCACCGAGGCACAGAATCGCGGCACCTGCCCCGCAGCCAAGTTCCAGCACAGATTGACCCGCTTGGGCCTTTACGCTCGCGGCCAGAATTACAGGATCAACACCGGCCCGATATCCACGGACCGGTTGCCAAAGGTGTACCATGCCGCCCAAGAACGCGTCATGCGTCAACTTGGATTCTTCAGGACTGCTCACATTCCCAGCGGAATATCATTGTCAGTCAACACCTTTACCGCAGCGGCGTGATTATCGGGATGCACCATCAAGCGTCGTGGAAAAATTCCGATGCCACCTTCGAGCACGCTCATATTTACGTCCTGCTCGAAGCAGGCTATATCCTCACCCCTAAGGAGCGCCGTGGCGAAGGCAATAGTCGTGATGTCTGTGCTGCGTAAAAGTTCCTGCATATCAGTGATCTAGGGGCAATTGGGCCCCGTTGTCGAGCCTTGGATGGAATGATGTTGACGAAAAACCAAAGCCTCGCCAAGCCGCATGACCGACTGGCAACCTATCTTTCGGCAGATATGGACGCTGTTGGCGCGCTGATTGCTGAACGCATGGCATCAAAGCACGCGCCGCGTATCCCTGAGGTGACGGCACATCTGGTGGGCGCAGGCGGCAAGCGATTGCGCCCGATGCTGACCCTCGCGGCGGCGCGGATGTGTGGATACTCCGGCCCCTACCACGTCCATTTGGCTGCCACGGTCGAGTTTATTCACACTGCCACCCTGCTACATGACGATGTCGTCGATGAAAGCGCACAGCGACGCGGGCGGCCAACGGCTAATCTGTTGTGGGATAATCAATCGTCCGTGCTGGTAGGGGACTACCTCTTCGCGCGTTCGTTTCAGTTGATGACCGAACCCGGTTCGATGCGGGTGATGAAGATTCTTTCAAACGCCGCTGCGACCATTGCCGAAGGCGAAGTTCTGCAACTGACGGCAGCACAGAATCTGGCGACGGACGAAAGCATCTATCTGCAAGTCGTCCGCGGCAAAACAGCCGCGCTGTTTTCTGCTGCAACCGAAGTGGGCGGCGTGATCGCCGATGCACCGGAGGACCAGATCAAGGCGCTCTATGACTATGGCGATGCGCTGGGAATCGCCTTTCAGATTGTTGATGACCTGCTTGACTATCGCGGCGATGCCGACGCCACCGGCAAGAACATCGGTGACGATTTTCGTGAACGCAAATTGACGCTTCCGGTCATCAAGGCAGTGGCACTGGCCAACGACGAAGAGCGCGCCTTTTGGTCGCGGACCATCGAAAAAGGCAAGCAGGACGACGGAGACCTGGAACGCGCGCTTGAACTGCTCGACACCCACGGCACACTTGATGCAACAGAAGCGGACGCGCGGGGATGGGCGGAAAAAGCCAAAGCCGCGCTAGGTGTCCTACCCGATCACGAGGTCAAGGATATGCTGTCAGACATCGCAGATTTCGTGGTCAGCCGGATCAGTTAAGTCGCACCAAGCGTCTTTGTCCCAACGACCCACCAGTCGGGGTGCGCGCGTGCAATCCTTTTGGCTGCGGCGCTCGCGTGACCAGCGTCAGCATAGATGCCAAAACATGTGGACCCGGAGCCTGACATGCGTACAAGGTCGCTATCCCTCAGGGCCGCAAGGACACCCCGAATAGCGGGTTGCATGTCTGTCGCAGCTTCTTGCAAGTCGTTGCGTTGAGCACGAAGCCACGCCATCAAATCCTTGAAGCTTCTTGTTTTTGGGATCTCCCCCATCGCCGGATTCTCGCGTGATCTCAGGGCCGCAAATACAGCGGGAGTGGACAAGTGCAGGCCCGGATTGACCAGCACGATGTGCAAAGACGGCACAGATAACACCGGCGTCAGATCGCCGCCGATCCCTTGTACACGCTGCGCAGTGGCAGACATGCAAACAGCCACATCCGCCCCTAAGCCCAGCGTTTTTTCCAGTCCGACGCCACGTGACACATCTTCGCCATACAGTCCGCGCAACAGGGCTGCCGCATCCGCAGAACCGCCCCCGATACCTGCGCCATGGGGCAGATTTTTCTCAAGTGTGATATGCCCGGTCCATCTCGCCAGCTTAGCAGCGCGCCAGACCAGATTGCGTTCATCTGTGGGGACGCCTTTGGCAAAGGGTCCCGTTATGCTCAACTGCATCTCCGGACCTTCGACACAGCTCAGGTGATCGCCGAAGTCAGCAAAAACCACTAGGGAATCGACCAGGTGATACCCATCTGGCCGCTGCCCCGTTACATGTAGCGTCAAATTTACCTTTGCGGGCGCAAAACCCGTCTTAGCCGTCATTGGAGACCTTTAACGGCTCGGCACCTTCTTCTTCCAATACTACATCAAGCCCGACTTCCAGTTTACGACGGATACGATCGGGATCAGCTTCGCCATCCGCGTCGTCCTTGTCGATAAACGATAATGCGCGGCGCCATTGGAACTCGGCCTCACGGTCGCGACCGACAGCCCAGAATACATCGCCCAGATGATCGTTGACGACCGGATCAACCGGCAACAATTGCACCGCCTGTTCCATCTGGACCACCGCTTCGTCATAGCGGCCCAGGCGATAGAATACCCAGCCCAGAGAATCGACAATATAGCCCGACGTCGGGCTGGCCGCGACAGCGCGTTCGATCATGTTGAGCGCTTCGTCCAGATTACGCTGCTCCTCAACCAGGGAATAGCCGAGGTAGTTCAACACCTGCGGCTGTTCGGGGTTGAGTGCCAGTGCGGCGCGAAAATCGGCCTCTGCCATATCAATGTCACCCGCCCGTTCATGCGCGATGCCACGCGAATACAGCAAGACCCAACGAATGCGGCCTTCCTGCGGAGCAACCTCAAGGGCGCGGTCATACGCGGCAATCGCGCCCTTGAAATCGTCTTGACCGCGCAGAATATCGCCAAGCGTGGAATGCACCACCGCCATTTCACCGTGCGTTCGTGCCAGTTGCTCCAATACTTCGATCGCTTGTTCAGGGCGGTCCATCCGGCGCAGCGCACCCACGCGACCCAGTTCGGCAGCGTGATAGGCCGGATCATCTGGGGGAACGGATTTATATTCCTCAATCGCCAGATCATTCTGACCAAGCGACTCAAGCAGATTGGCCGTCAGCAACAGTGCGTCCACATGATCAGGGCGCAGATACCGCGCAATGCGGGAATACAGCAGCACATAATAATCACCCGCCGCTTCACTTTTCAGCACCGCACCAAAGGTAAAGAAAACCTCGGCAATGCCATCACGTGCACCGCGCACATGATCAAACGGGCCAACCTCGCCGCTTTTGTATTCCGAAATCAGCATATCGAGCTCAGGGTCGGTTCCATCTGCAAAAGCGGTCTGCAGTAATGTGGCGGCATCCTCGAACCGGCCGAGTTGTGCCAGTATTTCGCCATGCGCAATGGCGCCGCGACGGGTTTGGCCAACGGCCCCTGCACCGCCAGATGCGAATATCTCTTCCGCACCTTCGAAATCGCCGACGCTCGCCAGCGCCAAGGCCTTGTGATACATCACAAATCCCGCGATCCCCTGCTCCTTTGCAAGCGCGTCAAATTCGGCCATTGCCGAGGTCATGTCACCCTCGCCCAGATGCGCCCACCCCTTCACCAGACCATCGACCCACGGCCCAATGCCTGCCTTGCCGCTTTCGCGGGCGATCAGGGCGTCATAATCTTCTGCCGCAGCCAGACTGGCAGTGATCACCATATGCGCGACTTGGGAATTTTGTCCCTTTGCCTCCATCTGGCGCGCCAGGGGGAGGGCCTGTTCGATCTTGCCCAATGCGAGATACGCCAATGACGCACTTTCCATCAGCTCGGCATTGGTCGAGTCCCGTGCAAGGGCCTGCGTATAATAGCGTGCCGCCTCGCGGTAGTCGCTGTTCACAGCGGCAGAGCGACCCGCAAGGTATGCTCCCGCCGTGCCCTGTGCAAACAACGGCGCGGTCAGCGCTGTGCTTAGGGAAAGGGCCACGGCAACCCGCAAAAAATGTTTGATCATCCTATTCGCCTCGATGTGCTTTGCATCAAAGGTAGCAGACGCAAGTCAATGCGCAATGGACCGTTGATAACAATGTGCGGCGCATTGCTGATTGTCAGGCACCCGAATGGTCAACAGTGCACCGCAAGCAAACTGCCGTAATGGCGAAAAAGGCTAAAGAGGTGCCTGTGCGTTCCTAGGCAGCGGGGATCCAGAACGGCAACACTATCCGCAGCGGCATTGGGGCGCTGCGGATGAGGTAAGGCCAGCCAACAAACCGGCTGGCCTGTTCTGGCTCACATATTCGGGTAGTTAGGCCCATCGCCACCCTGCGGTGTGGTCCACACGATATTCTGGGTCGGATCCTTGATGTCGCAGGTCTTGCAATGAACACAGTTCTGGAAATTGATCTGGAAACGCGGTTCTTTACCCGCCTCTTCGATAAATTCGTAAACACCCGCCGGACAGTACCGTGCAGAGGGGCCGGCGTATTCGGGCAGGTTCACCTTGACCGGCACTGTTGGGTCTTTCAACGTCAGGTGCGCGGGCTGGCTTTCCTCGTGATTGGTAAAGCTGAACGCCACATTGGTCAGCCGGTCAAAACTGAGTGTCCCATCAGGTTTCGGATAGTCAATGACCTTGTGCTTGGATGCCTTTTCCGTTGCTGCCGCATCGGATTTGCCGTGGGCCAAGGTGCCGAACAGCGAAAAGCCCAGCGTATTGCACCACATGTCAAAGCCGCCCAGTGCCAACGACGCGGTCAGGCCCCATTTCGACCACATCGGCTTGACGTTGCGCACCTTCTTGAGGTCCTCGCCAATCGCGCCATCGCGCACGTCATTTTCATACGCCGTCAACTCGTCGCCCGCGCGGCGCGCCTTGATCGCGGCAATCGCTGCCTCTGCTGCGGCCTTACCCGACAGCATGGCGTTGTGATTGCCCTTGATCCTCGGCACGTTGACCATGCCAACAGAACAACCCAGCAGCGCCACGCCCGGTGCGACCATTTTGGGCATCGACTGATAACCACCTTCGGTGATTGCGCGGGCGCCATAGGCAACACGCTTGCCGCCCTTGAGCAGGTCAGCCACCATCGGGTGATGCTTGAAACGCTGGAATTCCATATACGGGAACAGATGCGGGTTTTTGTAGCCAAGATGGACCACAAATCCGACATAAACCTGATTGTTCTCAAGGTGATAGATAAACGATCCACCCCCTGCATTGCTGCCCAGCGGCCAGCCTGCGGTATGGGTAACAGAGCCTAATTTGTGCTTGGGCGGGTCAATCTCCCAGATTTCCTTCATGCCAAGGCCGTATTTCTGCGGTTCTTTGCCCTGATCCAGTGCGTATTTCGCAATCACCTGCTTTGACAGGCTGCCGCGCACACCCTCGGAGAGGAACACGTATTTGCCGTGCAGTTCCATTCCGGGCTCGTAGTTTGGACCCGGCGTGCCATCCGCACTCAGTCCCATCTCGCCTGCAACCACCCCTTTGACTTCGCCTTTGTCGCCATAGACCAGCGCCGAACAGGCCATGCCCGGAAACACTTCGACACCGAGTTCTTCGGCCTGCTCTGCCATCCAGCGGCAGACATTGCCCATCGACACGATGTAATTGCCGTGATTGTGCATCAGCGGCGGCATAGGGAAGTTGGGAATGCGCAGCGAACCTGCCTCTCCCAGCATATAGAATTTGTCGTCTGTAACGGGCACGTTCAGCGGCGCGCCCTTTGCCTTCCAGTCAGGGATCAACGCATCAAGGCCGCAGGGATCAAGCACAGCACCGGACAGGATATGCGCGCCCACTTCGGAGCCTTTTTCAAGCACAACCACGTTGCAGTCAGGGTCAAGCTGCTTGAGCCGGATTGCAGCCGACAGGCCCGCAGGCCCCGCGCCCACAATTACCACATCATATTCCATCGCTTCGCGTTCAATCTCGGCCATATGCGGCGCTCCCTTACAGGCTGAAAAACAGGTTGATTGTGGCTAAACCACGCAAAGGGGCTTTGCAATCGGAACGGGGCGTAAAAGTCGCTGTGTCAGAGAGGGCCGACCATAAGAAGCGCATGCATTCAAAGTTCAGGAAGGTGAAAGTTACCTTATACAAACCTGCATCATGGATCCACGAGACGCTTCCATTCGGCAAACGTCAAAACGATAACAAGCATATCGATCGCGCTCAGAACCAACAGCATTGTTCCGCCGACAGCCATCCATTCCAACATTTGATAGATCACAAAGGCAAACAGGACGATGACCGCGACCGGATACGCCCAACGCGCCCCGATCAGCAAAGCCGCAACAACACCAATGTGCAGCAATCCGTGGACCAGAAAATAATAGGTGTAGAATGTCATGTCGGTGTTGGGCAACGCACGGACAATGGACATGATGCGTGCCAGCAAAAAGTCGTTCGGATCCTCGGCCAATTCGGTCTGGATGAGGGATTGAAAAAGAGAAGGCAGTCGCTCTGTCAGGCCAAAGAAAATCGCGAAAGCGGTGGCGATCTGGGCAAGCCCCAGTGATCCCTTGGCCAGGATCGTGACCAGGAAGAAGCGGTGGCCCAAATTTTGTGCGCTGCTGCTCATGCCCAATGCTCGCCTGTGATCAAGTTTGTTTGCTGGCTGGCTTGTGCACCGGTTTTACTAAAACTCACAAGGTAAGTTCGGAGGTAAGGCGGTTAAATAAAACTGAATAGATGATAGCACCAATCAGGCCCGAGCCGGTTTCGGCAACATGCGATTGGCTAAGCACTTTGAAGTGCTTAGCGGACCCCCGCATAGATCCCCAAAACCTTCTCAACCTCGTCCCCATTGCTAACTTGAGCGTCATAAAGCGCGGATAACAGCCGCAGGTCATAATCCCTCGGCTTGTCGTCCATCAGGTTGTCAAAGGTGAAAAACGATGAATCCTGCGCGTCATTCATCAGCCCCATCGCCTGCACCATTTCCTCATAGATACAGGCGTGGCTGACTGCCGTTTCCAGTTCGGGGGCGATCAGAATGGTGCCGAACTGGATGCTTTGGGCATTGCTGAGGACATTGAAATAACACGGTCCGGTCCCCTGCACATAGGCGCGAGGGAGGTTGGCGGAGGAGCGACCATAGG
>JBARUV010000266.1:0-11570 GCA_049645905.1 Sulfitobacter sp. | reverse complement strand
CTTAAACGCTTTGTCCGCAGTGTGTAAATTCGACAGCTGATCCTTGCTGCGGTCTGCATGAATGGCCGGTCTTCCTGCTGCGCGGCGGCACGAAATTTCTCGCTCATGCGGCATTTCCTGCGCTGCGAGCGCACGCAACACAAAATACGAATTTACAGAATGGGCTCAAAGCCGACTTCGGTCCCCAACCGCATTCCTGACCCCCTCGATGCATGACGCCCACTACCAAATATTACTCCCCTGCGACACACCGCCCATTGCCCCCGTGCGCGCGGTCGCCTAAAACAAAACCAATCCATACCTTCGCTTGGTCATCAGGCGGGGTGTGACAACACTCTAATCAGGAGGCACCGCATGGCAGACGCAGCCATTCATGGCCATGACCACCACGACGAACGCGGGTTCTTCACGCGCTGGTTCATGTCCACAAACCACAAAGACATCGGCATTTTGTACCTGATCGTCTCGGCATTTGTGGGTTTTATTTCCGTCGCTTTCACCGTTTACATGCGGATCGAGCTGATGCACCCCGGCGTGCAACACATGTGTATGGAAGGCGCGCGTCTCTTTGCTGACTCGTCGACGCCCTGTACACCGAACGGCCATTTGTGGAACGTTCTGATCACCGGTCACGGCATCCTGATGATGTTTTTTGTTGTTATTCCTGCCCTTTTCGGCGGTTTTGGCAACTACTTCATGCCCTTGCAGATCGGCGCGCCGGATATGGCGTTCCCGCGGATGAACAACCTGTCGTTCTGGTTGTACGTTGCAGGTACCACGCTGGCGATCTGTTCCGTGATCATGCCGGGTGGCAACGGTCAGGCCGGTTCCGGTGTGGGCTGGGTTCTCTACCCTCCCCTGTCGGTGCGTGAAGGCGGCATGTCGATGGACTTTGCGATCTTCGCTGTTCACGTTTCCGGTGCCTCGTCGATCCTTGGTGCGATCAACATGATTACCACGTTCCTGAACATGCGTGCGCCGGGAATGACCCTGTTCAAAGTGCCGCTGTTTTCGTGGTCGATCTTTGTCACTGCATGGCTCATCCTTCTGTCCCTGCCGGTTCTGGCGGGTGCGATCACCATGCTGCTGATGGATCGCAACTTCGGATTCGCCTTCTTTGACCCCGCCGGTGGCGGTGATCCCGTGATGTATCAGCACATCCTGTGGTTCTTTGGTCACCCCGAAGTGTACATCATCATCCTGCCCGGTTTCGGTATCATCAGCCACGTAATTGCGACCTTCTCGCGCAAGCCTGTGTTTGGTTATCTGCCGATGGTTTGGGCAATCATTGCGATCGGTGCATTGGGTTTTGTCGTCTGGGCGCACCATATGTATACGGTGGGTATGACGCTGAACCAGCAGGCCTATTTCATGCTGGCAACCATGGTCATTGCGGTCCCGACAGGGGTCAAAGTGTTCTCCTGGATTGCCACAATGTGGGGCGGTTCGGTTGAATTCAAAACACCGATGCTCTGGGCCTTCGGCTTCCTGTTCCTGTTCACCGTGGGCGGCGTTACCGGCATCGTGCTGTCACAGGCTGCTGTGGACCGTTACTACCACGACACCTATTACGTTGTCGCGCACTTCCACTACGTGATGAGCTTGGGTGCGGTGTTCGCGATCTTTGCGGGGATGTACTTCTACTTCCCCAAGATGACAGGCCGCATGTACCCTGAATGGGCAGGCAGACTGCACTTCTGGGCGATGTTTATCGGTGCAAACCTGACCTTCTTCCCGCAGCACTTTCTGGGACGTCAGGGGATGCCACGCCGCTACATCGACTACCCCGAGGCCTTCGCCTACTGGAACTTCTGGTCCAGCCTCGGTGCTTTCCTGAGCTTTGCCTCCTTCCTGTTTTTCTTCGGGATCATGGCGTATTCGCTCAAGCGCGGCGCACGGGTCACGGCGAACAACCCGTGGAACGAATTTGCCGACACGCTGGAATGGACCCTGCCATCCCCGCCACCGGAGCATACGTTCGAAACCCTTCCAAAGCAGGAAGACTGGGACAAACAGCACAGCCACTAGGGCTGGTACGAAAATCGAAAAAGGCCCCGACCACGGTTGGGGCCTTTTTTTATGCGGGGTGCAGAAAATCTGCGCGTTGGGGTAAGGTGGGTGTAGTATTCCCCATGAAAGGGATTCCATGCTTGTAACAACAACCGCTCTTTACGCCGCCCTGCTGACATTGCTTTTCATCACGCTCAGTTGGCGTGTCATCATGTACCGGCGTGCCAATTCGATCTCGCTGGGTGACAATGACGACAAGGCCTTGCGCAAACGCATGCGCGCGCAAGCCAACTTTATCGAATATGCACCGTTGGGCCTGATCCTGATGCTGATCACCGAACTGCAAAGCGCGCCCGAGATTGCATTGCACGCAATGGGTTTGACCCTGTTGGTGGGGCGGGTTCTGCACGCTGTCGGGTTTTCCTCCACGCCGCAAAAGATGGTACTGCGCCAGATTGGTATGGTGTTGACGCTGGGAATGCTCGTGCTTAGCGCATTGGCGCTTTTGAGCCACCTGGTTTTCTAGGTGTCAAAGCCCTGCCCCAATGCCCGCCACCCGACCACAGCCAGCACAACAGCACCGACAAAGGCCACCAGAAACGGGCTTATCAATGCCAGATTGCGGCTGAGAAGCCCATCGCTCAGCCGCACACACAGACCGGATGCCAGCAGCCCCACCGGCATCATGCCCCACGCCATCAACCGGTAAAGGCTGTTGACCCGCCCCAACAGCGCATCAGGAATGATCCGCTGACGGTAGGACACGGAAACTGTATTCCACACCAGCCCAGTGAATTCAAACAGCGCCAGCACAATGCCAAGTGTTAATCCGGAGGGCATGAAAGCAATGGCAAGGAATGCGGGCGCCGACGCGGCCAGCATCCACTGCGCGGCGCGCTTTTGGCCCAGACGGCGAATGATCGCCTCGCCCCACCAGCCGCCAGCGATCCCCCCGACGGCGCCGGCGGCAAGGATCAGGCCATAGGCCCCGGCCCCAAGTCCGAGATTTTCTTGCACGTGCAGGACCAGCGCGATGATCACCATCTGGAACAGCAGGTTCCAGAACCCGGTGATCCACGCCAATGCCCTGAGCAGCGGCGCGCTTGTCAGAAACGCGAACCCTTCCGCGATCTCTTCCCGCCAATTGCGCGCCCTGCGTGCTGCAGGCCGGAACGTCCCCATCATCGGCCAGACCAGAACGATCGCCGCACCATAGGCCAGCGCATTCAGGGCAAAGGGTGCCGCGAGCGCCCAGCCGATCAGTAGGGCCCCAACTGCGGGTCCGAGCAAGGCGTTGCCGACCAGCTCAACGCTCCACAGCCTGCCGTTCGCCTTTTCCAGCTGATCATGCGACACGATGGAGGGCAGCATGGTTTGTGCAGCATTGTCGCGGAAAACCTCCGCCACACCGACGATCCCTGCCGCTGCAAGCATCATTCCATAGAGCAGCGGATCAGACAGCCCCGTGGCAGCCGGTGGTGCCAGCGGCACAGCCCGCCAGACCGCAATACCGACAACCAAAAAAGCAATGGCGCGCAACATGTCCATGCTTTGGATCAATCGTTTGCGGTCAACCCGGTCCGTCGCGATGCCCGCCGGAATCGCACAAAGGAACCAGGGCAGGCGCAGGGCGATCGGCACCACGGCAATCAACACCGGATCACGGGTAATCAGCGACGCCAGCCATGCCCAGGCCACGGTCGCAATCCCATCCGCCAAATTGGTCAGTCCACTGGCCGCGACAAAACGGAGAAACGCAAAATTCTTCATGAACCCATGAGGCACCCTCAAGTCAGGATGAGGTCAACCCGGAAAACAACGCCGGACCGACGAGGACAGGAATTTCACCGGCGAGACGAGTTTTTTGTATAAAGCCTGATTTTGCCCCTTGCAGAGCGACCGCTGGATAGGTATCTCCGCCTCACCCAAGGAAGCGGGCGTAGCTCAGGGGTAGAGCATAACCTTGCCAAGGTTAGGGTCGGGCGTTCGAATCGCCTCGCCCGCTCCAATGGGAACCAACTTACCCGGTTGGTTACAATGAGGCCGCCTTCGGGCGGCTTTTTTGTTGCGGCCCGCTGATAGCCGGTTCGTTACGCCTTTTCCCCAATATTGCAACGTCCGGCACCAATTCGCCGGCTCTGGGCTCGTCAATCAATGTGGCGGGTTGCGGCTGGCTTGGGCCTGTTGTTCGCGCGCGGGCCATGTTGATCTGATGTAGGCGAGGATGTTCCAGATATCGTCGTCCGAAAGTGTCTCCTCGAAGGCTGGCATCCCGCTATTGAAACCGGTCACACCCCGTACCGCGAGCGCGCCTTTTCCGCCCAGTTTTGTGTACTCGAAAAGCGTTGCGTTGTCGTGATGCCAAGTGTGGCCCGTCGCATCATGTGGTGGCGCAGGCAATACGCCATCCGCGTTTGGCGATTGCCAGTTGGGCTGACCTTTCAAGGCTATTCCATGGCAGGACGCACAATTCTCTGCGTATAGCGCCTGTCCCGCTGCAATATCACGGCCGTCCAATTCGTGATCTGCCGATGCAGGTGACGCCGCGACCAGCAGGACCGCAAAAACCCATCTCATGCGACGGTTACCCATGTTCTCATCCCGCCGGTTGCATGGCTCAGCATGTGACAGTGCAGCAACCACCGCCCCGGGTTGTCGAAAACGCACAGGATATCCCGGCTCTCGCCGGCGTGGACCAGTGTCGTGTCCCGCAAATCGCCAAGAGCACCGTCGTCGGCGACTTCGTAGAAATGGTGGCCGTGCAAATGGATGCCATGGGGGAAGGACGTATCATTTACCAATGTCATCCGGACAGTTTCGCCGCGTTGGAACCTGCCAAACGGGTCTTGCGGAAGGTCCGACACGTTGTTGAACGCCCAGATATTGTCACCGCCATGGCGCCCGCCCATCGCACCGCCCATCATCGTAAGGGTCAGGTGTTGGGTGGGTGCGTCGGGACGGGGCAATCCATGCGGCGCCAAAGGCAGGATCGCGCCATCCTGCCGGGTCTCGTTACGGCCCTCGACCGTCAGATCAGCCAAACGGTACGGACCTTGCCGTGTCGTCATGTCAAAACCCACAGGACCCGTAATATCCACAATCAGATCAACACGCTGGGCGGGTGCTAGTAGAAGTTCTGCCAGGGGTCCAGGCTCGGCCAATGCCATGCCATCCAAGGCCACCACCCGCCCGCTTACGCCACTTACGGCTATTGAAAAGATCCGGTTCGTCGCCGCGTTGATCAGGCGCAACCTGACACGATCGCCCAGCCTGACTTGCGTTTGGGATAGAAATGCCCGTGCAAAGTTGCCCATATACCCGCCGTGGGCAACGCTGTGCATATCCGCATAATCTTCGACAAGGCTGCCATCTTCCTGCATCAGCCAGTCCGACAAGAGCACGGTAATATCATGATCTACGTCGGGTGGCGTCTCGTCTTCGACAATCAGCGGACCCATCATGCCGCGTGCGACCTGTTCGTGTGAAATGTAATGGGAATGATACCAGTAAGTGCCTGCATCGGGTGGTATGAAGCTGTAGGTCATCGCATCGCCGGGGTTGATGATTTCCTGGGTCAGTTCCGGCACACCGTCCATCATGTTTTCCAGCCGGATGCCATGCCAGTGAACTGCGGTCCCTTCCTGCAAACCGTTTTCAACGTCGATGGTGATACGTTCACCCCGTCGCACCCGCAGCTCCGGCCCGGGCATAGACCCGTTGAACCCCAGCATGGATGTGGCCCCGTCCCCCTCCGGCAAGACCTGCTGCGTCACCGCTTCTGCCTTTAGTCGAAACGGATTTTGTCCAGCAAGCGCGGGCACAGGCAAGAGCGCAAGGGCAGACCCCGATGCAAGGAATTGCCTTCTGTTCATGTTGGAGCTCCTGTCGGTAGCGTTGAATTGGTTGTCAGTATAGCAGTGATCGCGAGGATGATCAGGACGACGATCCATTCGATCGTTATGGATTTTGCGAGGTGACCTGCTGCCTTCGGGTCGTTGGCCCGGAGACCGGGAATGAACCGCAGCTTGTTTGCTGCTGCCAAGGCAAGCAGCCCCGCAACGAAGGTAACTTTTACGATCAGGGCTTGACCATATCCCGTATTCACAAGTGCGTCGAATGAGCCCACAAGAATATAGCTCATGTATCCGCCGGCAAGGATCAACATCGGTACGGTCACACTTGCCACAAGACCGAACTGATGCCCCACATCCGCGGCAACGGGCCATGTCTCCTGCTTTTTGGCGAGCCGCTTGAGCGGTGACAGGATGCCGATCCACAAGGCAACGGCGATCAAATGAACGGTCAGGGCGATATCCAGCAATGTTGTGTCACGACCAGAGACATGCCCGACGTGATCAAAAGACCAGATCGCCATAATACCACCAAGAACGGACAGCCAACGCCCTGCCCGCCCCAGTACAAGACCCAAGATCAGCAGGGCCAGACCAGCAACGCGAAAACTCAACGCTGTCCCGACAGGGGTGCTCCATAGCAGGCCAAGCATTTCCGGATCAGTCATCCCGCTTGCATCACCCGTCAGGTTTGCGCCACGCAGGGAAAAAACGAGAAACGCTGCAAAGAGACCTGTAAAGGCGGTGAAAAAGGCAAGGCGACGGTATTGATCCAGCCGGAACAGCAATCCGGCGATCACTGTTCCTGCGGCTGTCAGCACGCCGCAATAGAGCGTAAACTTTGCCGCTATCGCTGCCAGACTCCAGACATCCGGCATCCCTATTCCACTGTAAAGCTGAATGACCCGTTCAGCGCATGCCCGTCAGCGCCAAGCCCCCGCCATTCGATAATGTAGGCGCCGTTGCCCATGGATTGCAGGGGGATTGCATACTGCGAAATAAACCCGTCATGCCCGTCCAGATCCAGATCGACACCTGATTGCTCAGCATAGGTCATCGTGATGCGTGTCAAACGTATCTTGCCTTTGAAGTCGAGCAGGACTTCGGAGGGGACCTCTGAAAGGATTGCGTCGTCGGCTGGGGTCGTCCCGTCCAACGGAGAATGTGCCATCGCACCTGTTGACCAAATCCCGATTATCCCTGCCAGCATTATGCTTTTCATGCTCACTCCCTTCATGGCCATCAGTTGATCCCGTTGGCACGTTGTAATTCTCGAATATAGGCGACGATCATTGTTACATCGCCACGCGTGATGCCGTCGACTGGCGGCATATTACCGAATGGCCAGTGATGTGCCCGCACCCCCGTCGCAGCCGCCAGTTGGAAACTCTCGTCGCCGTGGTGTCCCGGCTCGTAGATGACATGGATCAAAGGCGGCGCCACCCCATCCTGACCAGCGGCGTTGGCGCCATGGCACACTGAGCATTTGGCCTCATAAGCCCTTTCGCCCACCTGAGCGTTTTGCGACAGCACATCTGGCAACGTAACATCGGCAAGCACACCACCCGCCTGCCCCCCATCAGCTGTTGTCTGAACAGCAGGGTTGGTGTCCGGCCAGATGGCGTATCCCAGCCCTGCAATCACGATGATAGCGCCAATAACGATTGTTGATTTCATTTAACTACTTGATTCTCATGTGTTTCGCGGAGTGCTACAGCTTCCAGCAGGGGGAAGGTCAAACCTTTTTGGTATCACAGGTTTGTGAGGATCCGGATTGCCTCGCCCACTTTCACGTCCGCGTCTGCGATATCAACCCTGCCGGCACGCAAAAAAAATGGAACTCATAGACCAAGGGCCTGCGTCTAGTTTATCGGAAACTGCCGCAAACATTTGACCGCGTTCTTACGATAGTCGGTCAAGGTATCAGGGATACTGCGCCGGTCGCGCATCACCGCAAGGGCCGCTTTCTTTTGCCCCCAGGTGCCGCTGACGTGTCGCTCAAGAATCAACAATGTGACTTGCAGCATCACTTCTTTTTCCTGTGTGCTGATCATATTGGCACTGTTCAGCGCCACGGCCGTTAGTGCCAGAGTGTTGGAACAGCGCAGGGCGGCAGCCTCGGACCCTTCATAGACCCGTGCGTGAACAGGTGCTGCCATGCCGAGGCAAACCACTGCAGAGAGGAAAAACCGCATCTTCAGAAGACCTTGAACGTCATCGTGGTCAGAGATCGTTCAATGCCCACAATATCAAGCAATCGGTCATTGATGAACACGCCGACGTCCTCGCCTTTGGGAATATACACCTTCATCAGCAGGTCATATTCGCCCGAGGTGGAATAGAGTTCGGAATGAATTTCGCGCAGGGCAATCTCTTCGGCGACGGTATAGGTTGTGCCGGGTTTGCAGCGGATCTGGATGAAGACACAGGTGCTCATAAAGGCCTCTTTGGGGTTCGCCCTAAGGCTGACACATAGGCCCCTTACCCGCAATCCCGTAAACGATCCCTTGGCGCGGGCCACCCCCCTGCTATAAGGGCACAAATCTGACCCTCCGGAGACCCCCATGCGCCAGGCTACACTGACCCGCACCACCGCCGAGACCGATGTGACTGTGACCCTGACCCTTGACGGGGCCGGCTCATACGACAATCAGACAGGGGTCGGATTCTTTGATCATATGCTGGACCAGTTGGCCCGCCATTCGCTGATGGACATGCATGTGCGTGCCAAGGGCGATCTGCACATTGACGACCACCACACGGTGGAGGACGTGGGCATTACATTGGGTCAGGCCCTGCGCGAGGCGCTGGGGGACAAACGTGGTATCCGGCGCTACGGGTCCTGCCTGTTGCCGATGGATGATGCACAGGTGAGATGCGCCCTTGATCTGTCCGCCCGCCCCTTTCTGATCTGGAACGTGGACATTCCCACGGCCAAGATCGGCAGTTTTGACACCGAACTGGTGCGCGAATTCTTTCAGGCGTTCAGCACGCATGCGGGCATCACGCTGCATGTAGATATGCTGCACGGGATCAACAGCCATCACATCGTCGAGGCGGCGTTCAAATCCGTTGCCCGTGCGCTGCGCGAAGCACTGGAGGTTGATCCACGCAAGGCAGAGGATATACCCTCCACCAAGGGCGCGCTGTAACGCAATGCTGACCGCGATTATCGATTATGAATCAGGCAACCTGCATTCTGCCCACAAGGCGTTTGAGCGCATGGCCCGCGAGGAGGATGCTGGCGACGTCGTCGTGACCTCGGATGCGGATGTCGTCGCACGCGCGGACCGGATCGTGCTGCCCGGTGATGGTGCCTTTCCCGCCTGCATGGCCGCGCTCAAAGGCACCTCGGGCCTGTTTGACGCGATGGTCGAGGCCGCCACGCTCAAGGCGCGGCCCTTCCTCGGGATTTGCGTTGGCATGCAATTGATGGCGCGCCTGGGCCACGAATATCAACAAACCACCGGACTGGGCTGGATCGACGGCGATGTGCGCCAGATTGTGCCTGCGGACCCGACCCTAAAGGTGCCGCACATGGGCTGGAACGATCTGGTGATCGACCACCCCCACCCCGTTTTTGACGGGATCAAAACAGGTGACCACACCTATTTTGTGCATTCCTACCATATGGTTGTAACAGATCCTGCCCAGCGTCTGGCCCATGTGGACTATGGTGGTGACGTCACTGCAATCGTCGGGCGTGACACCATGCTCGGCATGCAGTTTCACCCCGAAAAAAGCCAGTCAACCGGCCTGCGCCTGATTGCGAATTTCCTGCGCTGGCGTCCCTGACTGGCGCAATCGCACCGCGTCGCGCACGCGATGACGGCAGAATATACCTTAACGCAGACGTTTCCAGATCTCGGCTTTGCAGTCTGATCCGACACAGGTTTCGACCTGCATCTGATTGCCCTGCGGCTTCAGCCGTGCGACGCTGCGTTGCCCGCTGTCGGATGCCCATAGCTGGCCCAGATAACTGCCATCGTCCTGCATATTGACGTCCCACAAGACCTGCTGCCCCACGGCGCTGGAGGGCGTATCATAGCCCCGCAGGTTCTTGGCCCGCTCGACGCGACCACAAATGGACGACCCGCACGGCCTTGTACGCACATGCACCACCAGCCCCCGCCCGTCAGGTGCTGCCTGCCACAGACCCAAAGGTGCATCAGCCTGCGCCGGACCCGCAATCGCGCCGACAAATCCAAACAATATCAAAATCTTACGGATATTCATGAGCACCACTCCCCAAAGCGATACCGGGCGCGCCCTATCCCTTGCCGACCTACGACAAAAACAAGAGCGCAAACGATTCTTTACGCCTGCGCTCTTGCAAAATCAAATGAAATTCATGTGCCGCAGCACAGATTTACTGCACGCGCTGCCACGTCTGTTTGGAGCAGATCAGCCCCCCGGCGACACAGCCCGAAAGCTTGAGCGAATTGCCCGAAACCGCCATCTTGCCAATGTAGATTTTGCCATTGGAGGGGCGCCAGACCTTGCCCGCATATTTGCCCCCGCCTTCGGGCTTCATATCGATGACAAGCGTCTTGCCGATATTGGCTGACTTGTATTCACCAGTATTGTTAAAGGTGCGGGTGATCTTACCACAGATGGCCCCGCCACATGGCGCCATTTTGACGTGGGCGAAAGCACCGTCGTCTATCTGCGTTTTCCACGTGCCGACTGATGGATCTGCCGCCCATGCCGCACTTGCCAATCCCGCAACAACTGCAGCCGCTGTCATTATCGTCTTCATAACTCGTTCCTCCCTGAGTTCACGCGCAGTCTGGGCCACCCGCCCCCTTTTGCGCAAGCGTGACCTTGCGAAACATTGAACTTCGTGACGCAACGTGCAAAAGCCACGCAAGACCCTGACCAAAGGCGCACTCCCATGATCCTATACCCCGCGATTGACCTCAAAGACGGCCAGGCCGTGCGCCTTGTACACGGGGATATGGAGCGATCCACCGTTTTCAACGACGATCCTGCAGCACAGGCGCGCGCTTTTGTAGATGCGGGTTGCCAATGGCTGCATCTTGTTGATCTCAATGGCGCTTTTGCCGGCACACCGGTGAATGCCGCGCCTGTTGAGGCCATCCTGAAAGCCTGCAAGGTGCCCGCACAACTGGGCGGCGGTATCCGCGATATGGCCACCATCGAACGCTGGCTGGACAAGGGGCTCGCGCGGGTCATCCTTGGCACCGTGGCGGTGGAGAACCCCGATCTGGTGCGCGAGGCCGCTGCCGCATTCCCCGGGCAGGTTGCTGTTGGAATCGACGCACGCAACGGCAAAGTCGCAACCAAAGGCTGGGCCGAAGAAACCGACGTAATGGTCACCGACCTTGCGAAATCCTTCGAAGACGCTGGCGTGGCAGCCATTATCTATACCGACATCAACCGCGACGGCGCGATGGGCGGCCCGAACATTGACGCAACAGCGGCTCTGGCCCGCGCGGTCAGCATCCCGGTTATCGCCTCGGGCGGCGTGTCTTCGCTGGACGACTTGATCGCGTTGCGTGAAACTGGCGTGATTGAAGGCGCGATTTCGGGCCGCGCGCTCTATGACGGGGCGATCAACCTGCGCGATGCCCTGAGCACCCTTCAGAAATGATCTCCCGAATGGCCCAAAATATCCGTAGGGTCTCGCGGCGGACAGCCCTGCCGCCGCTTGCCGCCTGCACTCCGGTCCGCTAAGCATCATCCATG
>JBARUV010000265.1:0-3761 GCA_049645905.1 Sulfitobacter sp. | reverse complement strand
ATCTGTTCAAATATGATTTCGAGGACCCCGCGAACAAGATGCCGATTGGCGAGATCGATCTGGACGAGGTGCACGCGAAGTTGGGGGATTGAACGGGAAGGCTCTTCCCGGTTCTGATGGTGTCGGCTGTGCGGGACTTTGCCGCCGTTGGGAAATTCGCGCTTGAGCGACTGGAGCGCCTATTGCCCTTTGCGGCAGATTATCTGCACCGGTTGTGTTCTATTCTCCTCAATATTACGTGCAGCATTTCTGACTATCTGCGGTGCCAGTTTGCCGAGCAATATGTGAACGCCAAAAACGGGTGCCTCGCCCTTCTCGGCCAGTTCAATCGCCCGCAGATAACCCTGAAGGTACTTTTCGCCGGTGTCTGTGACCTGAATGTCGGAGAATCCGGATTTTTCGAGAATGGCGACGGTATCTGCCGGTCGCATAAGATAGGCGCCGCTGCCGTCTTCCGACCATGGCAAGGGATGATGCGGATCACCAACCTCGCCCAACCCATGCTCCGTCAAAGCAAAAAATGCACCCGGCTTAAGCACTCGAAACGCCTCATCGAAAAAAGCACCGCGGTCAGGCACGTTCATCGTCACATGCTGAGCGTATCCCCCGTCAAAAATTGTGTCCGCATAAGGTAATTTCTGCCCGTCGCCGTGTTCAATCGCTACAGCGTCCTGCATGCCGATAAGCGCCGTCAGCTTGTTGCCCGCTTCAACAAAAGGGGCAGTGATGTCCAATCCATCAACTTTGCATCCAAAACGTTGTGCCAAATACCTCGCCGGACCGCCTATACCGCAACCGATATCGACAAGCCGCTGTCCGGCCTCAATCGGAAGCGTATCGGCCAACTCAACAGTGGCTGGAAACCCACGTGCATGAAAATGGTCAACTGGCGCCAATTGTTCGACCGTTACAGTGTCTGGATCGATCCCGGCGGCCTTCATGGCTTCAATTATCTTGGAATAAACGTCGCCGGTCCCCCAGTGATCCGAAATAGACTGTTCATCGGTCATGCTGTGCCCTCCGATTGCGCACTAAAAATATAACATGAAACACGATTACTCACAAAGAAATCAGTTTGGAGGTGATGTCCGCTTCGGGCTCTTGGACTAAGCCGCTCGCGCGGCACTGGCGCTTGTGGCTAGTGTATTGAACCACCCCACATGTTGGCGGATTTTGCGAACTGACTGACCTGCCTGACGATTGAGGTTTCTCAATCGGACAGGAGGTTCCCATGACACAAGAGAAGATAAGCCCGCTGCGTGCGCGGATGATCGAGGACATGCGTATTCGCGGAATGGCGGAGACGTCGCAGAAAGCCCACATCCGGGCGCTTAAGGACTTCACCGCCTTTTTGAGGCGCTCGCCGGACACAGCAACGCCGGACGAGTTGCGCGCCTATCAGCTGCACATGACCGATACTGAGGTCACGCCCTCGGTCTACAATGCTCGGATTACGGCGTTGCGGTTTTTTTTCGGCATGACGTGTGATCGTGAGGATATGAAGAAGTACATGCAGTTCCGCACCGAGCCCCGCAAGCTGCCGATTGTGCTGAGCTTCGAGGAGGTCTCTGCGGTTTTGTCCTCGGCACCGGGACCGGGTCTCAAATACCGGGCGGCGCTCGGCATTGGGTATGGCGCGGGGCTGCGCGCCTCCGAAGTGACTAATCTCAAGGTGCGGGATATCGACAGCGACCGGATGCTGATCCACGTCGAACGTGGTAAAGGCGGTAAGGATCGTGACGTGATGTTGTCCCCGTCTTTGCTGGTGTTGCTTCGCGACTATTGGCGTGAAGCGCGGCCACGGGGCTGGCTGTTTCCGGGGCAGAGCCGGGTTGAACCTCTATCGCCGAGATCACTCAACCGCGCCTTCAACTCTGCCAAGGCCATGGCGGGGATCAAGAAGCCCGCGACCTTGCACTCGCTCCGGCACAGCTTTGCTACGCATCTTCTAGAGGCCGACACGGATGTACGCGTGATCCAGGTCTTGCTCGGCCATGCCAAGCTAACCACGACGGCAAGATACACCCATGTCGCGACCAAGACGCTGCGCAACGTTGCCAGCCCGTTCGAGCATATCCAAGGTATGACCTGACGGCCGGTCAGCGTGCCAAAGCACGCGCTGGAGGTTGCTGATATCCTCCGCGATCATGGTCCTGTCTACCGCCGGGCCAATGCAGGGCATCTGAGCCTCTCGCAGCTCAAGGTCATGTCATCCATCGAGGCTTGTCGAACTGAGGCGCTCGGCGGGCATGTGGCGGCGTGCACCAAGTGTGACCATCAGCATATCGCGTATAACTCCTGCAAAAACCGGCATTGCCCCAAATGCCAGGGACCGGCAGCGCGCGAATGGATGGCCGCGCGGGCAGATGACCTGCTGCCCGTCGAGTACTTCCACCTTGTCTTTACGCTCCCGGCCACAATCGCCCACATCGCCTATTGGAACAAACGGGCGGTCTACGGCCTGCTGTTCAAGGCATCAGCCGAGACGGTAGCGACGATTGCCGCCGATCCCAAGCGCATGGGCGCGCGTGTCGGCATGACCAGCGTACTGCACACATGGGGATCGGCGATGACGCACCACCCACACATCCACATGATCGTGCCGGGTGGTGGGTTCTCACCAGACGGTTCTCGTTGGGTCGCCTGCAAACCCGGCTTCTTTCTCCATGTGCGGGTATTATCGCGATTGTTCCGCAGGTTGTTCATTAACGGGCTGATGGCGCTGCATCGCGCGGGCAAACTGGCCTTCTTCGGCGAGCTAACTGGGTTAACCGATGCCAGTGCCTTCGCCACCTGGCTTGCGCCCTTCCGTAAATCCGATTGGGTCGTCTATTCCAAACCACCCTTTGGTGGGCCCGAGGCGGTGCTGTCCTATCTCAGCCGCTATACGCATCGGATTGCGATCTCAAACAGCCGCCTCGTCAGCGCCAATGCCCAAACCGTGGCATTCCGCTGGAAAGACTATCGCATCAAACGTGGTGACCGCATGAAGGTCATGCGACTTGATACACACGAGTTCATCCGCCGGTTCCTGATACACGTTCTGCCAGATGGCTTCCACCGCATCCGCCACTACGGCCTGTTGGCGAGTGCCGTGCGTAAAAACAACATCGCGAAGATCCGCACATTGCTCGGCGCTGAAGTCATCGCGCAGGAAGACACACCCACCACCGATATCATCCCGCTGACATTGCGTGAGCCATGCCCAGACTGCGGCGGGCAAATGCGCATCATCGAGACGTTCCGGCGTGGCCAAGTTCCACGATCACGCGCTCCCCCAAGGAAACAGGCCGCATGACAGGACGCCTGATCATACTGCACGTTCCAGACCGGTTGGCCCAGCTACACCGACCAAACCTATTTGCGCGCCAGGATCAGGCAAGTTCCGCGAAGGGCCTCGAAGGCCATTTATCCGGGGTTAGCTCAGATCAACGCCTCTGGCAAAACTTGGAAACGCCCGGCCGAATTCCCCAAACGACCGTATCCGTAATCATCAAAGTAATACCTAACTTCGCTCTTTCCCCATAGGTGCCGACCAGCCTCCCGCGGCTTCCTCCCTGAGAGGTTTGTCAACGCGGGCCACAGTCCAGCCCAGCCGAAACGATGCACTCTGGCCCACGTCGAAAAACCTTCATCAAAGGGGACACTCGATCAATACGACGAGCCGACACGGCTCTGGGGTGGACTGTGGCTGCGGTTGAGCTTTGGGTGATCTGACTGTTCCTGCGCCATGGTACCGGGCGCAGCAGCAACGTGAGCTT
>JBARUV010000264.1:0-8772 GCA_049645905.1 Sulfitobacter sp. | reverse complement strand
ACATCGAAGCATTGACCCTGCTGGGTGCCGCAAACATTGACGGTACCGGCAATACATTGGCCAACGTGATCTATGGCAATGGGGGTAACAACACGCTGCTGGGTCTGGATGGTAACGATACGCTGCTGGGTCTGGATGGAGATGATACCATCAGCGCTGGCGGCGGCTCCGACGTCGCGTATGGTGGCGTTGGCAACGACACTTTCTACGCCGCTGCGGGCGTCAACAGCTTCTACGGGGACACTGGCAACGATCTGATGTATCTTTTTTCAGCTCAGGACGTCGTCGGCTCAACTTTTGACGGTGGCGGGGACACTGATCGTCTGGTCATCATAGAGCTTTCTGGCGTGACAACCGTCAATCTGCGCGATGATTTTGTGACAGGGATCGAGCAACTTTCTTTCTTCGACAACGGTTCAGGTCCGACATTCGTTGTCGATGAGATCCAGCTTGATGCGGCGCAGTTCGGTGATTTCACCAATGTGGCTGCGTCCGGCCACGCGGGCGGTACCGTGCAGCTTAGCCTGTTCATGGAGAGCGAAACGATGCTTGATCTTTCGGGCTTGACCGTCACCTCCTTTACGGAAGTTGGCGATAACATTTCCGTTTTCGGGGATGCCGATAACGAGACCATTACCGGGGCGAACGATGTAAGCAACATCCTAAGCGGCGGCGACGGTGACGACCTGATTGTGGGCAATGCCGGCTTTAGTCTGCAAAGTAACACTCTGGACGGTGGTGCGGGCAATGACACGCTCAATGATGGTCTCCAAAAGGGTACTGTCACGGGTGGCCTCGGCGATGATGTGATGCTGCACACCGGTGGCGATTTCGGCGCCGATTTTGACGGCGGCGACGGGATCGATACCCTGGATGTCAGCGGCTGGAGCCTCCCCGACTACGGTTTTGATATCAACCTGAGCGCAGGCATATATGAAGTCGCACCCAACATTTTTGGCGCCAATGGTGAGTACATTCTGACAAACGTCGAGAACGTTGTTGGATCGTTCGAGAACGACACAATTACCGGATCTGGTGCCAGCAACTTCCTGAGCGGTGGCGCTGGCGATGACATGATTATCGGCGGCGGGGGCACCAATACCCTGAACGGGGGCGATGGTAATGACACGCTCAACGATGGCGACGGAAAAGGCTCTGTTACGGGCGGCCTTGGCGATGACGTGATGCAGGTTACTGGCAGTGCTTTCGGTGCCGACTTTGATGGCGGAGACGGAATGGATACGCTGGATTTGTCTGGCTATACGTTCTCCGGCTATGACATCGATTTGGGCGCAGGCACCTCTGCAGAATTGCCTAACGGCGAAGGTCCTGATGGTATGCATATTCTGATAAACGTTGAGAATGTGATCGCTACGGATGACAACGACAGCATTGTCGGATCGAGTGTTTCCAACGTGCTGATGGGTGGTGGCGGCGATGATACCATTGTCGGCGGAACCGGCACTGCCGCGAATACCGTCGATGGGGGGGCAGGCAACGACAACATCAGATCGTCCGGCTATGGCACTTACGCAGGTGGACTCGGCGACGATACCTTGTTTGCCGGTATTGGCGGCGCAGAGACACTCGATGGCGGGGATGGCACCGACATGCTGAATACAACGCCCTCGTCAGTTAACTACAATATCAACATGAACACCGGTGCCACGAATGTTGCCGGTGAATCCTTCATCAACTTTGAAAATATCGCTACCGGTGCGGGCAACGATACGATCACTGCCACGAACGACGCCAACCTGATGTATACAGGTGAGGGCAATGACAACATCGATGCAGGCTTTGGCAACGACACTGTCTTTGCCCAAGGGGGCGCAGACCGCGCCATCCTGCGCGGGGGTGATGACTATGCGGGTGGTGGCGCGGGTAACGACCTTCTTGTTGGAGCCGGCGGCAACGACACGCTGTATGGCGGTGACGACAATGACCGTCTGGTCGGCGCCGGGGGCGCCAGCGGCAGCAACGTAGCCAACAATGACCAATTGTTTGGTGAAAACGGTAATGACACGATCTTTGGCTCGGACGGCGACGATATTATCGACGGTGGCGCTGATGATGACATCATCCGTGGCAATGGCGGCAATGACACGATTGCCGGTGGCACCGGCATCGACCGCGTCAGCTACTTCAACGCCACCGGCGCGGTGAGTGTGAACCTGATGTCCGGCACTGCATCGGGTGGTGATGGCAGCGATGTCATCTCCGGTGTCGAAGACATCGACGGCTCGAACGGCTTTGGCGACTATCTGGTCGGCGGGTCGGGCGCCAGCCGGATCAATGGCTACAATGGTAACGACACGATCATCGGCGCCAACGGCAACGACCTGTTGATCGGGGACGACGGCAACGACATTCTCTATGGCGCTCAAAACGCGACCGGGGGGTCAGTGAACATGTCGCGCCTTGATGGCGGCACCGGCAACGATACGCTCTATGGTTCAGATGGTGCGGATACCCTTTTGGGGGGTGATGGTAATGATCTGCTGATCGGTAACGGCGGCGACGACGTGATGAACGGTGGGGCCGGAACAGGTGACCGGGCCAGCTATATCTATGCATCAGGCGGTGTGACGGTGAACTTGGCAACAGGCTCGGCGAGCGGTGCCGAAGGCAATGATGTTCTGGCCCAGATCGAATGGGTCGACGGGTCGAACCATGCCGATACGCTTGGCGGTAACGGCCTTGGCAACTGGTTGTTTGGCCGCGACGGGAATGACACGATTGACGGCGCTGGCGGCAACGACACCATTCTGGGTGGCGATGATGATGACGTGTTGGAGGGTGGTGCCGGGTATGACCGTTTCGTCTTTGAAGACGGGTTTGGTCAAGACATCATCGTCGATTTCAGCAGCCACAATGCAGAAGACATCGATCTGCGCACACTCACGAACATCACGTCCTTTGTGGACCTGATGGTAAGCCATCTGAGCAATTCGGGCGGGGACGCGCTGATTGTGGACGGTGCGAATTCGATCCTGCTGCAGGGTGTTGCCTTTGGAGATGTCGGCATCGGCCAACTCTACTCCGAGGCTGACTTCCTCTTTTAAAGAGGCGTCAGTTCCAACAAAGGAAACCCATGATCCGATAAATCAGTAACTGGTCTGGAGGCAGCCCAGGCCGTAAATCGACCAGCGATCTAAAACTTTGGTGAGAAGCCCCAAATCAACTGGCGCAGACCAATCGCTGCGCCAGCCATTATGCTGGCAAGGGTAAGGGGCGCACTATAGGCAAGGACAGAAAATGCGGACAGACCCTGTCCGACACTGCACCCAATGGCGACCACTGCGCCGACCCCCATCAATGCAGCGCCGAGGATTTGGCGGCGCAGTTCGCGGGGATCGTCACAGGCCTCCCACCGAAAATGCCCTTTTATCAGGCTGCCCAGCAAAGCACCGATCAGAACGCCCAAAACCGAGCCGGTTCCGAAACTGATCGAATTCCCCGAGGATGTCATGGCGTAAAGAAGGGTTTCGCCAATCGGAGCAGAGAACGTGTGGCTGACAACAGGGGTTGCATCAAAACCGTAGTTTGCAACCCATTGTGTTCCGGCCCACCCCGAAACGATGGCGATGCCGACAACCGCGCCCCACACCACAAAGCCGGGAGATGCACGCAGGTTTCGATTGAGTAACGTGAGCGCCAAGATGCCAGCGCCAATGCAGATCCCAGCGATTTCAACGCTTAGCCCGGTTATACGGGCAGCAAAATGGGCAACGCTTGGAGTACTCATCGGTTCTTCGGCTACACCAAAAGCCCAGATGCGTAGGCCTGAAAGAGGGCCACCCAAAGTCACATAGGCAGAGAGACCCATAATCAATACGATAAGCAGTGAGCGCAGATCACCGCCGCCGACACGCGCCAATGCGCCGTATCCGCAATTGCCTGCTAACGCCATGCCGTAGCCGAACACCAGCCCGCCAAAGATGCTGGCAACCGGATTCCAGCTTCTGCTCAGATAGAGCGTCTGCCCTAAATCCAGGAGACCAAACGCAGAGAGAGCAAAGGTGCCCATGACGGCCACACCGATGGCAATTCCCCACATCCGTAGTCGAAGCGTATTTTCGCCATAGTACAGGTCTTCGATGGCACCCAAAGTGCAAAACCGCCCTATACGGGCAGCAAGCCCGAGCAGAACACCACCGAGCAATCCGACGATGGCAACCAACGCAGGCTCTGAAAGAACATCAAGCATTGCAGCGGTTCATCACATATGTCGCGGCTGAAGCGAGGGTCTTGTCAACGTTCGCGACAAAATAGATCGTAGACGACTTCCATTATCTGCTTGGGGCGATCATCAGCCAAACTATAGTAAATTGTCTTGCCGTCACGTCTGGGTGTAACCAATCCCTCAAGCCGTAGACGCGACAATTGTTGCGACACCGCAGCCTGCCGTGCCGACAACAGTTCTTCGAGTTCGGTGACTGATTTCTCGCCGGAGGCGAGGTGACACAAGATCATCAAGCGACCTTCATGGCTGATTGCCTTGAGGAAATTGGACGCTTCCAAGGCATTTGCGGCCATCTTGTCCATGTCTTCGGAACACATGTTAACGTCAAAAACGGGTAGGCCCATGTTTTCCTCGAACTTTGGAACAGGATCGGCCATGACAGCCATCGAATTCGCCCTCATATACGTTTCTCATCCGGTTACATCAATGTTGGCGTTCTCGATCATCCGATCGAGCAAGCCCCAGAAGAAATCTTCGCCCGGATATCCTTCGATGCGGGATACTTCCTGTCCGTCGACGACAAGCACAAAGGTTGGCGTGAAATTCAGGGAACGGACAAAGGAGATGCCTTGGGGTCGACTGTCGTGAATGTCGATCCGGACAAGCGGTGCTACTTTGCCTTCGTCAGTCTTGGGATAGATGTGCGAAATCTCTTCATTCCATTTTGCGCACCAGACACACCCTTTTTCCTCAACCATAATCAGGACGGTTTCCGCAGACGCGGAGAGTGCTGAAACGGAAATCAGAAAAACGCTGAAAATGAGATTGCGGAATGACATGTCAAATTGACCTTTGCATATCAAACAACGTAATATGAATATGTGAATTACACAAGGGTGGGCGTCTCGTATGTTGGAGATCACGTTTGCGGGTGCTGCTTTTGCGGGCATCCTGTCGTTTTTGTCGCCCTGTATTTTGCCGATTGTGCCATTCTACCTAAGCTATCTGGCCGGTGTCGGCATGAACCAGATTTCTGCAGACGCAGAGATTGATGCAACGACGCGGCGTCGGGCTGTGATTGCTGCGTGTTTCTTTGCCGCTGGCGTGATTACGATTTTTATGGGGCTCGGGGCGGCGGCAACTGTTTTTGGCCAAGTGGTTCGTGAGTATTTTGATGTGCTGCGATGGATCGCCGCAGCGATCATCATCGCAATGGGGCTGCACTTTTTGGGGGTCATCCGGATTGGCATCCTGTACCGGCAACTAAGGGCAGATGCCGGAAACACGTCAAACGTTAGCCTAATAGGCGCCTATGTGATTGGTCTCGCCTTTGCCTTTGGCTGGACCCCTTGTGTCGGGCCTGTTCTGGCGGCGATCCTGTTCACGGCTGCGGGGGCTGATACGGCGTCAACCGGCGCTTTGCTCTTGTTTGTTTACGGGCTGGGCATGACTGCGCCCTTCGTTCTGGCGGCTTTCTTTATCGGGCCTTTCATGCGCTGGATGTCGGGATTTCGGCGCTACCTTGGTCTGATAGAAAAGGTGATGGGGGTCATGCTGATCCTGTTTGGCGTTTTGATTGCTACGAATTCGATGAATTATATTGCGCAATGGATGCTGGAAATTGGACCGGACATCGGTGTTTTGCGCTGATCTGGAGGATGTGTGATGAAGAAACTGTTAACCGTTTGCGTCGCGTTGATCGCGATGACGATTGGATCTTATGCGGCAGAGCTCGGCGATGACGGGCTGCACAAAGCGGCTTGGATGCGCGACACTTTCAAAGACCTGAGAGAAGACCTTGCCGAAGCCAATGCCGAAGGCAAACGGCTGATGGTTATCATCGAGCAGCGTGGGTGCATCTATTGCAAGAAAATGCACGAAGAGGTCTTTCCGGTCGAAGAGATCGCCTCGTACATCGAAGAAAATTATTTCGTCGTGCAGATCAACATGTTCGGTGACGTCGAGGTGACTGACTTTGATGGCACGGCCCTGCCTGAAAAGGACATGGTCAAAAAGTGGGGTGCATTGTTCACGCCAATGATTCTGTTTTTCCCACAAGAGGTCGCGCCGGATATGTCAGCATCCCAAGCTGCAGTTGCCACCATGCCCGGTGCCTTTGGCCGACATACAACGTTCAATATGCTGAATTGGATTGTGGAAAAGGGCTATGACGGGGACGAGAGTTTTCAAAAATATCATGCACGCAAGGTCGAAGGCCAGAGTGAGTAGCTTCAAATGATTGGGCTTCGGGATGTCAGTTAAAAAAATTCAAACAGTTGAATTTGATGTTGCGTTCTGACGAGTCCGTGCGCTACGGTATACATAAATACAGTGTTTGGGAGGACGCATGAGGATTTCTGTTTTTACAGCCATTGCAGCGGGGCTTTTCGCCTCAACTGTTTATGCCGAAGAGGTTCTGCCGACTGCGGTAAGTTTTGACGAAGGGTCTGTTTCGCAATCCCTATCCGGTGTGGCGGGTGATCCTGCGAACGGGCGCATGATCGTTGGCGACAAAAAACAAGGCAACTGCGTGGCGTGTCATCAGGTTTCGGATCTTGCCGACGTGCCTTTTCAGGGCGAGATTGGCCCGATGCTCGACGGTGCGGGCGACCGGTGGAACGAGGCCGAACTTCGCGGGATCGTCGCCAATGCAAAGATAATGTTCGAAGACAGCATGATGCCATCGTTCTACAAAACCGAAGGCTTTATTCGTCCGGGCAATGCCTACACCGGCGAAGCCGCCGATGATACATTCGGGCCGCTTTTGACTGCCCAGCAAATCGAAGATGTGGTGGCTTACCTGTCCACTCTGAAAGAATAATCAAACCCTTCGGGGAATGAAGGAGAGTAATTCATGGAACTGACGAGACGCAACGCGATCATTCTGGGCGCTAGCGCAATGTTTGTTGCAGGCCTGCCAAAACCGGGTGTCGCGGCAACCAGCGAGGAGGCCATTTCGGCATTCACCGGTGGCGCAGAAGTTGGCGCCGGTGACATCAAACTCACCGCGCCGGAAATTGCCGAAAACGGAAACACAGTCCCAATCGAAGTATCGTCCGGTACGGCAACCGAGATTCTTGTTCTTGCGATGGGCAATCCGACACCGAACGTTGCCACATTCAAATTCGGCAAATTGGCAGCATCGCGCGCGGCCTCGACCCGGATTCGTCTGGCTGGAACACAGGACGTTGTCGCCATTGCAAAGCTTGAGGATGGAACGTTTGTTCAAGCTTCGAGCACTGTAAAAGTCACAATCGGCGGCTGCGGCGGCTAAAGTTCGAAGGAGAAATTACTATGGCATCTGGTGTAAAACCCCGCGTCAAAGTTCCGAAATCAGCAGCAGCGGGTGAGGCGATCACCATCAAGACGCTGATCAGCCATAAAATGGAATCCGGACAGCGCAAAGACGATGATGGCAACGTCATCCCGCGCTCGATCATCAATCGCTTTACCTGTGAATTTAACGGCGAAAGTGTCTTGGACGTAACGCTGGAGCCAGCGATTTCGACCAATCCGTATCTTGAGTTCGAGGCGCTTGTCCCGGAGGCAGGCGAGTTCAAATTCACGTGGTATGACGATGATGGTTCGGTCTACGAAGAATCCAAAATGATCGCGATCGACTGAACAGAATAGTCTTGGGAGGGACATCATGAAAAAATTGACAGGCGCTATTCTGGCGACATTGCTTACGACCACATTCGTTTCTGCGGACCCGGTAGATGATACGCTGATCCTGAACGAAGAGACGGAACTGGTCACGCGAACATCTGCACCCGCCCATGTGTCAGATGCATTTGATGAGGTCATGTCAGGCTGGCTTTTTCGTGGCACGGAAACACGCGCGATGCAGACGGATGATTTTGACAACCCCGGTATGATCTTTGTCGAGCAGGCACAGGATGCGTGGAATACCGTTGAGGGGACCGAGGGCAAATCCTGTTCGTCTTGCCACAATGACATGGAAAGCATGGCAGGTGTGAAAGCCACATATCCTAAATGGAATGAGGCCGCTGGCGAAGTACGCACGCTGCAGATGCAGGTGAACGATTGCCGCACAAACCGTATGGGCGCAGAGGCGTGGGGCTATGACAAAGGCCCGGCGATCAACATGGAAGCCGCGCTATCTGCTGTTTCACGCGGCTTGGCGATGAACGTGGCGATCGACGGTCCTGCGCAATCAACATGGGAAATGGGCAAGGAACTGTACTACACCCGTACAGGTCAGCTTGAGCTATCTTGCGCCAATTGCCACGAAGATAGCTATGGCAAGATGATCCGCGCGGATCACCTGAGCCAGGGTCAGATCAACGGTTTTCCGGTCTACCGCCTGAAGAATACAAAGCTGAACGGCGCGCACTCCCGTTTCAAAGGCTGCATTCGTGATACCCGGGCTGAGACTTATAGCCCCGGCAGCGCGGAATTTATCGCACTTGAGCTGTATGTCGCCTCGCGCGGCAATGGCCTGAGCGTCGAAGGGCCTTCCGTCCGCAACTGATACACCTGACGGCCTCACCCAGATACTGGGTGAGGCCGTTTTTTCGATAACCCATGCATAAATGCGCATACTTGCGCATGACTTGGAGCCG
>JBARUV010000263.1:0-2666 GCA_049645905.1 Sulfitobacter sp. | reverse complement strand
GGAAATCGAGCGACTACCGGGCGCTCAGCGACTGGCTGAAAGCATCAGATTCAGAAGCTCAGATTTCGGCCAAGCCCAAGGTGATGGCCCGCCCGGTGATACGCCATGAGAACAAGCTATACCTTGGGTGGGATGACACTGTTCAAATGGCTCTACTGCCAAGTGATGGCTGAAACAGGAATAGGCCAATTCCGCAAAGTGCACGGCCGATAAATGTCGATCCGATTTCCGACAAACTGGCCGGAGCAAACGTCGAGAATGGGTGGATCGGAGCCTAGCATTGCGGTGTATGTCACCAACTTGCGCAGGACAGAGCGACTATTGGTTCGAGACCGCGGCTCTGGGGGGGGGCGTCGGACGGTCGATCGCTATCGAGGACGTCGGATATTCCGACGCGTTACAGGCTGAAACCGGAACTTGGACGTTCGAGCGGCTGAATGCCTTTCTAGCGGACCCGGCGGGAACTGTTCCCGGCTCGGCGATACCGGGGATATGTTCAGGACCCGATCGACCGCATCAATCTTATCGCATATCTCAGAACACTCAGCGAACCCCCGGTGCCATTGCCGTAGCGCGATTTCACATAAGATACCCGAGTGCCAGTTTTTTCACTCTGCGAAACAGAGCAGCCTGATCCGTTTCGCCTGCAAGCCCGGCTGCATCAATCATCCCGCGCAAGGCTGCCACAATATCCCGCGCACTCTGTTCAGGCGCCGCACGCCCGGAATGGGTGAGGAATTCCGCGACTGTCTTCAGTATTGCGGTATTGAGTTCCTTTGTTTCTTCTTCCAGTGGCAGAAACGCCTCGGCATATTCCAGGGTTCGGGCCAGCTTTGGCCAGCGCAGCTGATGTGCAATGGCAGCCATCAAGAGTTTATCGAGGGTCTCTTCAAACTCTTCGTCAACCATATTCTGGGTCGCAGCCACCAGATCCTGAAGCAAAAGACTTCGCTTTTGACGAATGATCTCGGTCAGGATCGCCTCTTTCGTCGGGAAGTATTGGTAGAGGGTGCCAATGCTTACGCCGGCGACTTCAGCAACCAGATTGGTATTCAGTTTAGCAAGTCCTTCATCCACCAAAATGCGAGCAGCGCCTTCTAAAATCGCGTCTACCGTAACCCGTGCCCGCGCTTGTTTCGGTTTCTTTCTGGGGTTTATCGAGGTGGCTGTCATGGCTTCCGTTATGCGAGTTGAGAAAAGTGAGCAATTGCTCAACTGTATGTGAGAGACGCAATAGATCAAGGAAATAAGAAAATGAAATGGACCATTTTTGTCCTTCTCAGAGCGACGCCGCAATGGCTGCGTCATACAATGGAGGACCGGGACTCGATTGCCAACGACTGCCTCGGTCAAGCCTTGGTCGATGAACGCGTCGCGATGAGATTTTACGATGCGGAAGCATTCAGCGCGGCCTGTTCGGACATCGCAGTTTTCGAGACAACTGATATGCAGGCCTATTATTTTGCGATGGAACGGCTGCGCAATACAGCTTTGATTTCCGAGCCCTATTTCGAAATCATAAACATAATTCCAGCGATCGAAGACGGGTTCCAGACGTTTCAGCAGGCGGAAAAGGCGCGCAGCCTATGACCTTGGATTTGAGCAGCAGCACTGCGCTAGTGACAGGTGGCGCAAGAGGCATCGGTTTGGAACTGTCAAAGCAACTTGTTACGCTGGGTTGCAAGGTGGTCGCGGTGGGCCGGAACACGCAGGATCTGGAAAGCCTGCAGGCTTTGGGTCCCGATGCCATCACAACGATGTCTGCCGATTTGTCCTCGCAAGGCGAGGTTGACGCATTGGTCGTGCGCCTGGCTGAGAAACACCCTGAAGTGAACATCGTGATCAACAACGCGGGTGTGCAATTCGAAATGGATCTATTCGCGGGTGAAACGATGCAAGCTACATCTCAAGCCCGCCGGGAAATCGCCGTCAATCTGGATGCGCTGGTCACGTTGACCGTTGGTCTGTTGCCAGTGATTGAGCGTCACAACCACGCAGCGGTTGTGAATATCAGCTCTGGGTTGGCGCTTGCTCCCAAGGCCGCATCACCCGTCTACTGCGCGACCAAGGCAGCTGTGCGCTCTTTCACCAAGGCGTTGCGCTACCAGTGCGTCGAACATGCCCCGCATATTCAAGTCAGCGAAGTGATCATGGGCCTCGTTGATACAGACATGACCGTCGGGCGGGGATCGGGTAAGATTTCACCACGGCAAGCTGCAGAAAAAGTGATCTTGGGGATGCAAAAGCAAAGGCAGGAAATCTGGATAGGTAGGGCCAATATGCTGCGGCTGGTCAACTCGATCTCGCCTCGACTGGCTGAGCGTATCATGCGCTAGTCGCTAATGCCGTCCCCCACTTCTGCTTTATCGGCCTCGAGTAAAGGTCGCTGGATTTTTCCCAGCGTTACAGCCCCGGATGGCAGATAGAAAGCTGCGCGACGCCCGAACGCCGGTCTGCGGAAGCCGGCAGATCAGTTATCTGATTGTGCGAACGTCAGCGATGGCTGGACGTGCTGCTTCTGGTCTTGCAAAGCTCAAAGTGTGAAACGTCAAATGTGAATAATGTCGATCATCCCAGATATTCTTCCTTCAGTTTTCGGCGCAGCACCTTGCCCGACAAGGTAACGGGGACCTCTTCCACAAACTTCACCATTTTCGGAATCTTAT
>JBARUV010000262.1:0-24371 GCA_049645905.1 Sulfitobacter sp. | reverse complement strand
CGTTTGCCCTTCACTCCTTCTTCGATGGAACAGAAGACATCCGCCAGATCGCGCCGCACCTTGCGTTTGTCCGTCACTCTGGTCAGGCCGCCCGTGCCGGGCAAAACAGCCAACAGCGGCACTTCGGGCAAAGAAACAGAAGACGTCGCATCGTCGGTCAGCATCAGGTAGTTGCAGGCCAGCGCCAGTTCATATCCGCCGCCAGCACAGGCGCCCTTGATCGCGCAGATGTAATTCTGGCCACTGTCCGCAAGAGCAGCCTCATAGGTGTTGCGGGTTTCATTGGTGAATTTGCAGAAATTGACTTTGTGGCTGTGTGCCGCTCCGCCGAGCATGCGGATATTCGCACCGGCGCAAAACACCTTGTCCTTGGCGGATTGCATCACGACGACCTTGACCTCCGGATGTTCGAACCGCATGCGCTGAACAACGTCCGCCAGTTCGATGTCCACGCCCAGATCATAGCTGTTCAGTTTGAGTTCATAGCCCTCGAATAGCCCGCCCTTCTCATCAACGTCCATGAAAAGGTTTGCAACAGCGCCCTCATAGACGACCTTCCAATGGCGGTATTTCGCAGGGTCGGTCTGAAAATCTATTACCTTGGTCATGGTAGAATCCCTTGTCGCTGAAGAGCGCGTTTGATGAATTATAGTTCATCAGTGCTGTAGGTAAATGGGTCTATCGTGCAGACTTGTCGCAAAAATATGTCTTATATTGCATTATTTCATCCATTCGTTGAACGTGTGGCGACTGTCCACGCTGTTATCTCAGACGCCCAAAGTCCCAGCACCGGCCTGTCTTGCGGACATTTTTCCAGATGCGCCGCAACCATATCGCATAGTCGCAGCACTGCGCGGGGCTTGTCCATGCGCAGCTTCAGCCGGGCATTTGCCAGTTGGATCAAGGCCTGGGCCATTTCGCGCTCGGGCGTGCCTTGGGGGGTCTGCATCCACACGGCCTCCAACACCTCATGACACTCCCAAAAGAATCCTGCGTCGAAATAGGCGCGACCGGCTTTCCATGCAGCAGTCTCATCCAGATCTTCAGGGCGCAGATCGCCCGTTACGCTGGACTTAATCTCGTCGAACCAGTCTTCAGGGTGGCGGACATTTTTTCCCGGCACATAGGGGTAAGGGGGCAGGTCAACCAAGGGCAACGCCTTCCCGCTCCAACCGCTCCAGTCGCGCACAAAAATCCAGTATCGCAGCGTCCGTTTCGGCGGGAAACTCCAGATGCGGGGCGTGGCCGCAGTCCGGCAGGATACAGGTCTCCAGCGGGGAATAGATCCGCGTCGCGATTTCTTCGATCTGCGCCAGTGTCCCGTAAGGGTCATCCGTGCCTTGAACAGCAAGCACAGGGATGCGCCAATGGTCGATCGCGTCAGCCACGTTCCAACTGACATAATCGGGGTTGGTCCATGTATCGTGCCATCCAAGGAATGCGTTGTCCACGTTGCCGTGATATTTCGCAAGCTTGTCTTTCAGTGCCCCGTTTTCATACAACACACCCGTTTCGGCAATCGCCGCCAGCCCCTCCGGTTCGGTAAAGAAATGCGGCGCGATCAGGATCAGACCGCGCACCCGCATGTCCGAAACCGATCCTGCGTAGATTGCTGCCATTGTTGCGCCGTCTGAATGGCCCATCAGCACGCAATGTCTGATGTCCAGCGCATCCAGGACTTCGCCCAGAACGACCGTGCCCTCATGCGTCTGATACTCCAACGGGCGGGGCAGGTCGGCGGGGTCAGACGCGCCATATCCGGCCCGCGAATAGGCAATCACGCCAAAGCCCGTGGCTTTTGCCAACCGCTCAGGTACATCACGCCAAAGGCCGACTGACCCTAGCCCTTCATGCAGCATAACCAAGGTCGGGGCCTGATCCGGTGGTGGACCCCAGCAGCGATATTCAAGAGATTTCCCTCCGGCGGTCAGGCGGGCATCTGCAGCATCTGTCCACGGCGCACTCATGCGTCGTCACGCAATTTGAAACGTTGGATTTTCCCCGTTGCAGTCTTGGGCAACTCCTCCACCACTTCAATCCACCGGGGATATTTCCATTTGCCGATCTTGTTCTTCACATGGGCTTTGAGCGCGTCGTTCAGTGCGCCATCCCCCTCCCCTGATTGCAGCACGATGTACGCTTTGGGTTTTTCAAGGCCATCGTCGTCCCGTTTGGCGACAACGGCTGCTTCCAACACCTGTGGATGGCTCACCAGCGCGCCTTCAACCTCGAAGGGGGACAACCAGATGCCGGATACCTTGAACATGTCATCGGTGCGCCCGCAATAGACAAGCCGCCCGTCAGGCCGGCGTTCGTACTTATCACCCGTCCGGGTCCAGACCCCTTCGAAGGTGCCGCGCGATTTGTCACGCTGGTTCCAATAACAGCTTGCGGCCGACGCCCCGTTGACCAGCAGTTCACCGACTTCATTGTCACCCACTTCTGCGCCTGCCTCATCCACCAGCCGCAGGGCATAGCCCGGCACAGCGATGCCAGACGTGCCATAGGCAACATCGCCGGGCGCGTTGCTGAGAAAGATGTGCAGCATTTCGGTGGATCCCACCCCGTCAAGGATCTCCACCCCCGTGTGTTTTTCCCAACGGATGCCAACATCTTCGGGCAGCGCTTCCCCCGCAGAGATACACAACCGCAAAGTGGGTTTGGGGGCGCCGATCTTGTCCATTTCGGCAACCATTGCTGCATAAAGGGTCGGCACGCCGCAAAAGATCGTGGGTTTGTGGGTTTCAATCGTTTCCAGCATGCTCTGGGGTGTGGGGCGACCGGTGAAAAGTACGCTGGTTGCGCCGACGGACAGCGGGAATGTCATTTCATTCCCCATCCCGTAAGCAAAAAAGAACTTTGCCGCGGACAAAACTGTATCATCCTCGGTGATGCCGAGCACCTTGGCGCCATAGGTATCTGCCGTTGCTTTCAACGCGGAATGGATATGCGCAACACCCTTTGGCTGTCCGGTCGAGCCTGAGGAGTAGAGCCAGAAGGCAACCTCGTCCGGGCTGGCGGGCATGGTGGCCACCGGTTCTGCGCCGGTCAGGAAATCCTCGTAGGATTGTGTGCCCTCAGGTGTGCCGCCCAAGACGACCACGAGGCGCAGGTAGGGGTTGCCTGCTACGGCGGGGGCCACGACGTCCCACAGAGCTGCGGAGACGAACAGGATCGCCGCACGCGCATCACGCAGGATCACGTCATAGACAGGAGTGGCGAGCAAGGTATTCAGCGGCACGGGAATTACTCCGGCCTTGAGCGCGCCAAAAAAGATTTGCGGGAATTCGATCTGGTCCAGTACCAGCATGGCAGCGCGTTCTTCGGGGCGGATGCCCGCCTGCGCCATTGCGCCGGCATTCAGGGCCGCACCTTCGGCCAACTCCGTATAACTAAGGGTTCGCCCGGTTTCGGCCTCAAGGTAGACGATCTTTCCGCCACGCCCCTCACTCAGGTGGCGATCGACAAAATAGGTCGCGGCATTGGCATCGGCTGACAGCATGTGATCCCTCCCCAAGGTTTTCCCGATATTGTGCAGCGCTTGCGGAAAAAGCCAAGGATTTCGGGCGCACGTTGCAGTTTAATGCAAAATTACCCTGGGAGAAGGAACAATGTGATCGCCGGGAACATCACCAGTATGACCACCCGGATAATGTCTGACCCGACGAACCACATCACAGCCCTGTAGGTCTGGGTCATGGGGGTTTCGCGGTCCATCGAGTTGATGATGAACAGGTTCATGCCAACCGGCGGCGTGATCAGCCCGACTTCGACAACAATCAGCACGAGGATACCAAACCAGATTGCCACATGTTCGGGGGTCAGGCCAAAATCCATCGCCGATATCACCGGAAAGAAGATCGGCACCGTCAACAGTATCATCGACAGGCTGTCCATGAGGCAGCCGAAGATCAGGTAAAAAACAAGGATGATGCTCAGGACGAACCACGGGCTGAACCCTTGGGTCAGCACCCAGTCAGCCATGAATTGCGGCACACCCGACAGCGCCAGAAAACCGTTGTAGAAACCGGCACCCAGCACAATGAAAAAGATCATGCCAGTGGTGCGCGCCGTACCCCAGAGGCTATCCTTGAGAACCTGCCAGTTCAAACTGCCAGACACCAGTGCCACCAACCCGGTGCCTGCGGCACCGATCGCGGACCCTTCGGTCGGGGTGAACCAGCCCAGATAGATACCACCCACAACGACGGCGAAAATCACCAGCACTGGCCAGGTATCGGCAAGCGCCTTGAAACGCTCCGCCATCGGGACAGGTTCCCGCGTGCCCGCGGCGTCAGGATGCAGGCGTACATAGATCGAGATCGTGATCATATAGCCGATTGCCGCCAGAATGCCGGGGATAAATGCGGCGAGGAAAAGTTTGGCGATATTCTGTTCGGTTATGATCGCGTAGAGGACGAGAATAACGGATGGCGGGATCAGGATGCCCAACGTGCCACCGGCGGCCAGTGTCGCAGTGGAAAACCCGCCGGAATAGCCGTAACGGCGCAACTCAGGCAAAGCCACCTTGGACATGGTGGCAGCCGTGGCAAGCGACGACCCGCAGATTGCACCAAACCCCGCACAAGCGCCCACAGCGGCCATTGCAACACCCCCGCGCCGATGGCCAAGGAAGCTTTCGGCAGCTTTGAACAAGGCAGTCGACATGCCCGACAGGGTCGCAAACTGGCCCATTAGCAGGAACATCGGAATGATGCTCAGCGAATAGCTGGAAAAGGTGGTGTAGGTTTCGGATTTCAGTTTGGCCAGAAGCGGCGTGGGGTTGCCACCCATCGCCATGTACCAGCCACCAAAACCGCATAGCAGCATCGCCAGCCCGATCGGTGCACGCAGAAAAATCATGATCAGCAGGACGGGAAAGGAATAAAAGCCAAGCTCAAGGTTGCTCATTGCCTAATGCTCCGCATGTTCTGAGGGCAGAATATCACGGTTCTGCGCCGCTTCTGCAATGCGCAGGATGGCGCAGTAGATCGCGGTTATACATGCGACAAATCCGGCGGCAAAGCTCGCGGCATAGCTCCACCAGACAGGAAATTGCAGAAACAGTGTGGTCTCGCCATTGCCCAGATACCGCTGCATGCCTTCGTAAAGGCGCCATATGATCAGGAGGATGATCAAGCTCAGAACAACCTCCCAAAAGGCGGCAATCCAGCGGTTCGCGCGAATGCCCAAAACAGAGGTGAAAACGTCGACCTTGGCATGCGCACCGTAAAGTTGGGTGACCGGCAGAAACGAAAAGATGGCAAATGCGACCCCGGCCTCAAGCACCTCGTAGTTACCCTTGACCTCGCCGAGGCCGGAAAACCGGCCCAGTATTGAAACTGTCGCCAACACAACAAGCAAAATCAGCACCAACCCGCCAATCAGGGCTGTGGTGCGCGCAAGGGACTGGATCAGGCGGTGCATTGGACGTCTCATTTCAGGTCGGCAAAAGAAATCTGCGGCGGTTGGCCCGCCGCAGATCAGGATTGGTCAGCTGTCGGCGTTTAGCCCTTGTAGGCGTCCATCAGGGCGCGTGCCTCGTCGATCAGTGCCTGACCGTCAATGCCCTTGCTTTCCATGTCCGCCAGCCATTCATCATAGACAGGCTTGGACGCGTCGATCCAGACTTTTGTCTCCGCCTCATCAAGCATCACAATGTTATTGCCCAGATCCACGGCCAGTTGGCGTGCAGGTGCATCAGAATCAGACTGCGTACCGCCCGCAAAGATCGAGAATTCCAAGCCGGAGTTGTCGTCGATCACCTTTTTCAGGTCATCGGGCAGACCCTCATAGCGGTCCTTGTTCATTGCCAGAACAAAGGTCAGCGTATACAGCATATTGCCGCTGAATTCCGTGTGATTGTGAACCAGTTCCGGCACTTTAAGCGACCCGGTTACTTCCCACGGAATCGTGGTTCCGTCGATCACCCCCTTGGACAGCCCCTCTGGGATGGCAGGCACGGGCATGCCGATCGGGGTGCCGCCCAGCGTGGTGATCAGATTGTTTACCAGCCGCGATCCGCCGCGCAGTTTCATGCCTGCCAGATCGGAAGGCAAACGCACTTCTTTATTGGTGTGCAAAAGTCCCGGGCCATGCACCCATGTGCCAAGGATATGCACGTCCTTGAACTCGGTGTCCTTCATGTGGCTTTCAAACATCTGCCAATAGGCGGAGCTTGCCGCGCGCGCGTCCGTTACGAGGAACGGCAATTCGAACACTTCGGTCGACGGATAGCGGCCCGGCGTATAGCCAACCACAGTCCAGACAATATCGGCTACACCGTCAATCGCCTGATCCATCAATTCGGGGGGTGAACCACCCAGTTGCATGGAAGGGTACCGCTCCACCTTGATGCGGCCTTCGCTATCGGCCTCGACCTTGTCGGCCCAGACATCCAGTACCAGTTTGGGCACATTGGCCTGTGGCGGCAGGAACTGGTGCATGCGCAGGGTAACGTCCTGCGCCATAGCTGTTGTGGTGCTCAGCGTGGCGACAAGTGCTGCCCCCGCGAGGCTTAGAAGTGTACGACGAAGCATCATGTGGTCTTCTCCCTTAAAGTAGTTTGTTGCCGCCCTTGTTGACCGGGCGGCTTGACTGGTTGGCTCCAGTGGAGATCAGACAACACTGTCACGCCTTCGTCAATCAACCCGTAGCACTGACCCCAGTATCTGCACAATAATGCGTGTTATCGCGGATTGCGCGACGGTTCCGACGGGCACCCTCAATCCCAGATTGAATCAGGCTAATACAAGCGCGCAAACGGCCCAAAGGCACAGCGAAAATGCGCTTTTAGAGTGGACTTGAATGGTGGCGTTACCTGGACTTGAACCAGGGACCTAACGATTATGAGTCGTTCGCTCTAACCAACTGAGCTATAACGCCATCGGCGCGTGGACTAAGCCAGCACCACGGGCGCGTCAAGGGCAAAACCCTTGCATTGCCGGACGTGGGCCAGAAAACCCGCATTGCGTCGCCAGCCGGTCTCTGGCAGCTTAGAAGAAATACTCCCCCTTCTATCTGAAACTTTCCCAATCCCGGCGCCGTGGCTTCGCTCGGATCGCAAGACGATCAGTAAAAATTTGGAGAGTATGATGAACTTCGCAAAATCAATGATCACCGTCACCGCGATTACCTTTGGCGCGGGCGGTGTCATGGCCGGAAGCCCGATCGTGGGCGGAGCGGCGATGTATGACAGCAAGAATATCGTTGAAAATGCAGTCAATTCCAAAGATCACACCACACTCGTCGCTGCCGTCAAGGCCGCCGGTCTGGTCGAGACGCTTGCATCCAGTGGCCCGTTCACAGTCTTTGCGCCCACCAATGCCGCATTTGGCAAATTGCCCGCAGGTACAGTGGAAACCCTCGTTAAGCCTGAAAACAAAGCGACGCTGACCAAAATCCTGACCTGTCATGTTGTTGGCAAGGAAGTCTTGGCAGGCGCCCTCAAAGGTATGATCGCTGACGACGGCGGCAGCCACCCTGTCCCGACGGTTGGTGGCTGCACCCTGCAGGCGAGCTATGCCGGCGGTAAAATGATGCTGACAGACGAGAACGGCAACAAGGCAACCGTGACAATCGCGGATGTGAAGCAGTCCAACGGCGTGATCCATGTGATTGACGGCGTCCTGCTGCCAAAACAATAAGACTCTTCTACGGGTTGTCCCAGTAGGGCAAACCAACTTGCCCTCCGGACCTGCACGTTCGGGGGGCCTTTTTTAGACAAATTGTCAAAACGTCGGGCATGGCATTTCGGCCACAACGGGCGAAAGGGTCGCCCTCAATGGGCAGGTGCGGTCACGGCATCCTGAAGACTGCGCCCACCATCGATAACCATGATTTCACCCGTCATGAAACTCGCGCTTTCAGCGGCCATAAACTGCACCGCCTCACACAGTTCGTTGGGGGCGGCAATGCGCCCCAAGGGCGTGTGTTTGCGGATGTCATCGCGCCATTCGCGGTTATCGGCCACGGCCGCGCGTAGCGACCCGCTCATCACGGAACCGAAGGATAACGCGTTAACACGGATCCGGTGTGGCGCAAGCGACAATGCCATTGAGCGGGTCATCTGCTGCACCGCTGCTGCGGCTATGGAGTAGCCCATCAATTCCGGTTGGATTTGGCGTGCAGAGATAGAGCTGAGGTTGATGATAGAGCCGACCTGCCCCTCTACCTGCCCTTCGGATTGTTTTATCATTCGGCGTGCAACCAGTTGGGTCAATTGCAGCGCCGTCATCAGGTTTTGCTCCAGCAAGGTCATCACGGAGGTATCATCGGGATCCAACGCGTCGGTATGCTCAAGCTGGCGCGACGCATTGACCAGAATATCGACCTGCTCAAAAGCGTCGACAGTGGCAGATAGCAGATTTGCAATGGTCAGCCGCTGTCGAAGATCACCAGCAAAGGTACGCACATTGGCGTCCTCGGGCGCTTCACCGAATTCCTCGATCAACAATTTTTCATTGCTGTCCGCACACATGACGTTGGCGCCCTGATCGGCGAGATGACGCGCAATAGCGAGGCCGATCCCGCTTGCGGAACCCGTAACTATCGCGGTTTTGCCGGAAACGGAGAATGACATCTGCCCGTCCTTTCTGGTGTATTCAACGTCTTTGGCGCATTGGCCGACGCGCGCAAAAAAGCTTGAAGCGGGCATCGCCGCCAATCTCTTCTACATCCGAAAACCGGATTTTCAACTCCGCCTCATAAGGCAGATGCCGGTTTGCCACCATCCATAAGGTGCCGTTGGCCGACAGAACCCGCGCGGCCGTCGCGACAAAAGCCTGACCAAGTGCTGGTTCTGCTGCGCGACCAGTGTGAAACGGCGGATTCATCACAACGCTGTCCATGCGATGGGGCGGCTCCCACTTGGTGACGTCATCCCAATAAAACCGCGCGCGTTCGTCCGTGATATTGTGGCGTGCGCATTCCAGTGCCAGATGTCCCGCCTCAACCAGATGCACATTC
Source organism: Sulfitobacter sp. (assembly GCA_049645905.1). GTDB lineage: Bacteria > Pseudomonadota > Alphaproteobacteria > Rhodobacterales > Rhodobacteraceae > Sulfitobacter. The sequence continues at coordinate 15,404 of JBARUV010000262.1, read as the reverse complement.
TGCACTGCTGCGCGTTCCAGCACATGCGCACCTAGAAATCCCCACCCTGCGCCCAGATCGGCGACCTGACTGCCCAACTTTTCAGGCAGGGCTTCGGCGAGCATGGCTGAAGCAAGATCGACGCCATCGGCAGAAAAAACACCGGGCGCGGTCCAGAAACCACCGTCCGTCAGCGCAGGCCCCTGCGCCCAGTCTGCAAAGAATTCTGCGGCCCCTTCACCGATCCAGAACAGCTTGCCATGCGCTTTTGAAACGGGGCCGTGAACAGTAACCCGTGCGCGCATCTCGCGCAGGATACCATCCGCCCCATCGGTCTTTTGGCCATCTATGACAACGGGCCCTTCGCTGACCGAACAGGCCTCGGCAATCAGGGCGCGCGCCTGTACCTTGGAGCGTGGCAGGCAAACGATGCTGGCCGCATATCTTTCACGCGTGTTGCGCATGACAGTAAAGCCCTTGGCCTCCCAAACATCAAAATGCGGTTTGAAATCGTGGATGACATGGCACCGATCTTGCGCCAATACGTCAAGATCTGCGTCAACCGGCGGATTAAAGACAGCAATCCGCCCCTCGGGAGCCAGATCCAGCCCGCCGCTGTCCAGCGCCAGTTGCAGACGAGCGTCTATCACTATTCTTCTTTTTCCATGGTGCATTGCAGCGGGTGCTGGTGACGCCGTGCAAAATCCATAACCTGAGCGACCTTGGTCTCTGCAATCTCGTGGCTGAACACCCCAACCACAGCGAGACCCTTTTTGTGCACCGTCAGCATAATCTCGAACGCCTGTGCATGATTCAGTCCAAAGAACCGCTCAAGCACATGCACGACGAATTCCATCGGCGTGAAATCATCGTTCAGCAGCATCACCTTATAGAGCGGTGGCCGCTTGGTTTTTGGCTTGGTTTTGGTGAGAAGACCTGTCTCGTCTTCGTCCCGCGGGCCAATTGCCATCTGTATGTCGTCAAGGCGCATTGCTGCTCCTGTGTTTGGTTTTTCGAGTTCTTGTGAGTCTTGCATGCCTGTATATAACCTCAGCACCGGTTTATAAAAGAGGTATGCGCCAGATGCCCCAGAGGTTAACGACAATCGGCTTTGATGCGGACGATACGCTTTGGCATAATGAGCGTTTTTTTGCCATGACACAGGATCATTTTGCTGCCCTTCTGGCTGACTACACAGCGCCGACGCATCTTATGGACCGCCTGTTGGCCGCAGAGCGTAGAAATTTACCCCATTACGGCTTCGGAATCAAAGGATTTACACTCTCGATGGTCGAAACGGCGATTGAGGTCACGGACGGTAAAGTGCCCGGAAAAGTGATAAATGAAATCCTTTCGGCGGGGCGAGATATGCTCAACCACGAGGTCGAATTGTTGCCCTATGCCGTGAGCGTCCTCAAGAAACTCAAAGATAACTATACGCTGATCCTCATAACCAAGGGAGATCTGCTGGATCAGGAACGCAAGCTGGCGCAATCAGGTCTGCGCGGATTTTTTGACGCTGTGGAAATCGTGTCGCGAAAATCAAAAGTCGAATACACCGACATCTTTTCCCGCCATGGCCACGGGGCCGACTCCGGCTTGATGGTGGGTAATTCGATGGCCTCTGACGTATTGCCTATGATCGCGGCTGGGGGTTGGGGCGTTTTCGCCCCCCATGGCCTGACCTGGGCGGTAGAACATGCCGAACCACCCCAAAACCGCGACCGCTTTTCACAGATTGCCGATCTCGGGGCACTGCCGGAATTGATCGACACCATCAACGCAATTTCCTGACACTTGCATTGATGTCGGGGATGGAAACGCATCCTCCAATCTCCGAAGAATCCGCGCGAAATAAAGCCGACTCAGAGACCGATTCAATCGGGGCAATCAGGCCCAAATCCTGCCACATTCCCGCCACAATACCCCTGATAGTACGCACCGTCCTGGCACCCCCAACATGTGCCTGGGCAATTGCGGCACAATTGAGGAAATACTGCGTTTCAAAGGGTTTATCGAAAATCAGACCTGTGTTAGCTTTGTTCTCATAATAATATGACCAGTCGAAAAAATCGGCGGTCCTGAGGCAGTAAAAGGCAGATTTACCATGAAGGCTCAGCGTCTATCGCTGTCCCGTTTCGGGCTATTTTTCATTCTGGCATTTTGGCTTCTGGTCGTGGTGCCGCTCAGTGCGATGGCTGCGCCCTATGCCGCATATGTGATTGATGCACGCACAGGCAAAGTGATCCATTCCAGCAATGCCGACACCCGATTGCATCCAGCCTCGCTCACCAAAATGATGACGCTCTATATCGCGTTTCAGGCCATCGAACGCGGTGAGATTTCGTTGGATACCCAGGTAACCATTTCAGCCAAAGCCGCCGCAGAACCACCCAGCAAGCTGGGGTTGCGCCCAGGTCAGAAAATTGCCTTGCGCTATCTGATCCGGGCCGCTGCGGTAAAATCCGCGAATGACGCCGCTACAGCGATTGGGGAGGCCATCTCGGGTTCAGAAGCTAAGTTTGCCCGCCGGATGAACCGGACCGCCAAACAGATTGGCATGACCCGCACAACCTTCAAGAACATGAACGGTCTGACCGAAGCCGGACACCTGAGCACCGCACACGACATGACCATACTGGGCCGACATCTGCTGTATGATTATCCACAATACTACAACCTTTTCAGTCGTGTGACCGCCGATGCTGGGGTGCGCAAGGTTTCACACACAAACCGGCGTTTCCTCGCAAGCTATAAAGGCGCTGACGGCATCAAAACGGGTTATACCCGTGCAGCAGGCTTTAACCTTACCGCATCGGCAGAGCGTGGTAACGAACGTATAATCGTGACTGTTTTTGGCGGAAAATCCACCGCGTCGCGGAACGCCAAGGTGGCTGAACTGATGGACCTCGGCTTTCGCCGGGCCCCGTCCAGCGCGACCGTGCGCAAGCCCAGCAAGCCAAATTATGTTGATGTCGAACCAGACACATCAAGCAGTGCAAACAGCGTAGTCGCGTCCTCCACAGTGGGAGGCGCGGGTAAAACCATCCGCCTGAGTGGTGCTGTAAAAAGCTCTCATCGGCCGCAATTGCGCCCCGGTGATGCCGAAGCCATTCTGGCCGCCGAAGCCCAACCGGTGGAGCCAGCTAGCCCTGTATCAAATGCAGATATTACCGCAGCCCTGCGCGAAGCGGTGAAAACACCGGCGCCAGCAGATGCCAAATCCGAAGTTGTGCTCGCTTCTGCCGTGACCTCGATCCGGCCCAGCCTGCGCCCTGCTTCGCCGTCGTCCGGTAAGGTCACTTCAGCCCGCAAAAAAGCCGTCGAACAGGAGATCGTGACGCGTGTGTCCACTTCTGGCGGGCGGCACTGGGGCGTAAACGTGGGGCGATATCCAAGCCAGTTCGCCGCAGAAAAAGTGCTGCTGAAAACCGCCCTTGCAGAGATGTCCACACTGGACGGTTCCCTGCGCAAAGTCGTGAGACGCCCGCAAGGGTATGATGCGAATTTTCTGGGCATGACCCGCGAGGGCGCCGATCTGGCCTGCCGCCGTCTGGCGGCGCGCAATGTCAGCTGCTTTATGATCGGGCCGCCCGCAGGTTAAGAACGGATCAGCTTGGCCCAACTCACCTAAAGGCACAGGCCCTGCAATATCCCTAGCGTTTGACAGCAGCCTCGCGCTTGATCCAGTTCACAAACGCCTTGAGGGCCGGGCGCTGTACGCCAGAGCGGGTGACCACGTGATACCCCGCCTTACTATTATCTTCAGTGTGTAATTCCCGCAGACGCCCCGCCGCGATGTCGCGGATCACAAATTCGCGCACTGTGACGGCAATTCCCTGCCCGTCGCGTGCTCCGTCCAACAGCAGATTGCCCGGAACCTGCATCAACCCACGTTTTCCGCCGCCTTCAACCCCGTGATTGCGCAGCCAACGGGTGCTTTCCGTGGTGCCAAATTCTTCGAGCCAGGGAAAATGAGCGAACGCATTGATGTCGGGCAGGTCTGCATCTCCGACCAGTGACGGGGCGGCGACAACAACCATGGGTGAGCGCAACAGAACCTCGGCCACCAGTCCCGGCCACGGTCCCGTCCCATAGCGGATCGCAACGTCGATCCCGTCAGCCCCCAGCGAAACCAAGTCTGCAGTGGGGTCGATCATCAGATCAATTTCCGGATGTGCGGCGCGGAATCGCGGCAGGCGCGGCATCAGCCAGGATGCGGCAAAGGTCGGCGTCGCCGAAATATGCAAAGGCCGTGCATCCCGCGATCCGGTGATCTCCTGTGCTGCCTCGATCATGGTGGCAAAACCTACTTGCACCGCCTGAGCCAGAACATGCCCGCTTTCTGTCAGTTGCAGCGCCCTGCCCGAACGGTCCAGCAAGGCGACATCCAGATATGTCTCAAGTCCACGCAACTGCTGGCTGATTGCAGCGTGGCTGACGCCCAAAGCCTCTCCCGCGGCAACCACATTACCGGTTTGTGCAAAAGCGGCAAACGCACGCAAAGCCGAGAGCGGAGGAAGATCACGCCATTTCATGTTTAAGTATTTCTTACATATATTAATATCGCATGACTCGCAGTTTTGACCAGTTCAGGCAATATATCAAGGGTGAACAGCAAAACAGAAAGGAAGTAAGATGATCAATATTTACGCACAAACTTTCATGAATGCCACCCGGAGCGGATGTGTCCGGATGCGCGATTTCCCTTCGATAAGCAGCAAAAAGCGTCTGAACTGGTTTTCCCGTCGCAAATCACGCTGCATTGATCCGGCTAAATTGTGAGGACCGATCCTATGATACCCCCCCGCGGGCTCCTGCTTGTCGATATCCAGAACGACTATTTTCCCGGTGGTCTATGGCCTGTCGACAATATGGAAAAGGTTGCCGAACAGGCCACCCTGGTTTTGCAGGAAGCGCGACGGGCGGGCGATCTGGTTGTACACATCCGGCACGAGGCCGTTTCAGACAGCGCGCCCTTTTTCCGTCCCGCATCGCAAGGGGCGGAAATTCACCCCGCCGTCGCGCCCACCGGGGACGAAACGGTGATCGTAAAGCACCGACCCAATAGCTTTCATCAAACCGGGTTGCACACGCAGTTACAGGCCGCCGGAATCACTGAACTGACCCTTATCGGAGCGATGACCCAGATGTGTATCGATGCCACTGCCCGCGCGGCAAAGGACCTTGGTTATGACGTAAAAATTGTGGCTGCGGCCTGCGGCGCCAAGGCCCAGACTTTTGGTAACGTCACATTGGATGCGACGCAGGTTCAGTCAGCATTCCTCGGCGCGCTGGCCATGTCTTATGCGCAAGTCATCTGACGCTGCGTTTCCTTCATTCTTAGCAAATCGAGACACCCAATGACTAACACCAGCGTGTTCCCTCCTGCTCCAACGCCAAGAATATCGCGCGCCCGCGGCGTCTTCCTCCTGAAATGGGTCGCTTCGATCATCCAGATCGCGGGTTACACAGCAACCGCTTTTGGCATGGCCCCGCTTAATATCTACCTTTTTCTGGCAGGCCTGATCGGTTGGTTCCTTGTCGGCCTATTCTGGCAGGATCGCGCAATCATGCTGATCCACGTCGTTGCCCTAGGTGCGATGATCGTCGGCCTTTCCAGCCGCTGATCTGGATAGATCAGCGGTCGCCTGTAACTGCGCTGATCAACTGTCTTGGGTCAAACTGTCCCTTATGCCTACCGCGGTTGCCGGAAAAAAGCAGAACCATCAGCGGCCAAAGTCGTGTATACTCCACCAATTGAGACTAAATTACCGTTACAGGAGGTCCGTGATGAGGTTGATCGCATCCGCCCTTTTCTGCGTGTTCTCGGCCCAAAGCGCCAGCGCCGCCGCCCCGGCCTGCACACCCGGACAGGGATACAGCGTCGCTGATTTCTCCGCACCGTTTACCGATCTGGGCGCGCGCGGCAGCCGCTCTGCCGGGGCGGAACTCAAACATCTCGGCGTTCAGACCATCATTCGCTATTATGACCACCCAGATGAAACCCTTCCCTGCAAAACGCTGGTACCCGAAGAAACCAATGCCATCCTGGCCGCAGGTTTCGACATTGCTGTGGTGTTCCAGCACAACAACGACGATCCGATGACCTTTCTTGCCGGACGGCGCGGCCTTGACGATGCAGAGCGCGCATTGGAGCTAGCAGGCGCTAACGGGCAGCCGCAGGGTTCGGTCATCTATTTTGGCGTCGACGGTGTGGATGAGGCGCTAAAAGGGGCGAACTATCAATATGCGCGCAACAAGGGCGCGCCCTTATCACAGGCACAAGTTGCGGAAATGACGGCCCGGATGGGTGCAGGCAATTTTCGCAAACACGCTGCTTTTTACGCTGCATATCTCGAATTTCAGACCGAGTTCTTTCCCGGTGACGCGGGCAAGACTACGCCGGAAGCGATCCTGCCGTATCTCGGCCAGTATTTTGAGGACATCAGCGGCATATTCGACGAATACGGCAACACCCACCGGATCGGTGCCTATGGCAGCGGGATGGTCTGTGACTACCTTTTGGCCCAAGGTTATGTTGATGATTGCTGGCTCGCCCAATCCCGAGGGTGGCCCGGCTATGCAGAATTCGAGGCATCAAACCGCTGGTCACTAAGCCAGCAGTTGGTGACCACTTGCAACGACTGGAAGCGCCATTCAGGTGGCAACGTCAGCCTTGATTTCAATATCGTTGGTCTAAACCCGGACTTTGGCCAGTGGGGCCATGCCACAGAACAGAATCTCGGGTTCTTCAGGCCACAGAAAGTGGCGGGAGTCGGGTGTTACGCTGACTAATTGTGCCGGGCTTTAACCGGCCGCTTGCAACAACGTGCGGGTATAGTCTGTGCGCGGGCTTTCATACAGCGTATCGGCGTCACCGTATTCGACCACATCGCCGCGCTTCATCACCAGAACCTTATGAGACATAGCCCGCACAACTTTTAGGTCATGGCTGATGAACAGATAGGCCAACCCGTATTTCACCTGCAAATCGCGCAGCAATTCGACGATCTGCACCTGTACCGTCATGTCCAGCGCAGACGTCGGTTCGTCGAGGACCAGAAGGCGTGGACGCAACACCATCGCGCGTGCGATCGCGATCCGCTGGCGCTGGCCGCCGGAAAATTCATGCGGATACCGATCCATTGTAGTCGGGTCGAGGCCAACTTCGACCATCACCTCATGCACCAGCTCGCGCTGGTCACGGTCGGGGTCGACGTTGTGAATGGTCAACCCTTCGGCAATAATCTGAAAGCAGGTCATGCGTGGAGACAGCGACCCGAACGGATCCTGAAACACAATCTGCATGTCCTTGCGCAACCTCCGCAACTCACGCGTGGACCAGCTGCGCACGTCCTGCCCCATAAAGGTGATCCCTCCCTCAGAAGATATCAGCCGCATGATCGCGAGTGCCAGCGTGGTCTTGCCTGACCCACTTTCGCCGACGATGCCCAGCGTTTCGCCCGCACGTATGGAAAGCGTGGCGTCATTGACCGCTTTAACGTAGCCGACGGTGCGGCGCATCAGGCCCTGCTGGATCGGAAACCAGACTTTGAGGTTCTCGGTGGCCACAATTTCCTCAGCGTTCTCTGGCACCGGGTCGGGACGGCCATCGGGTTCGGCCCCCAGCAGTTTCTGCGTATACGGATGCTGCGGATTATCGAAAATCTGCGCGGTCGGCCCCTGCTCAACAATCTCGCCCTTCTGCATCACGCAGACGCGGTCGGCGATGCGCCGCACAATGCCGAGGTCATGGGTGATGAACAGCAGACCCATGCCCATCGTATCCTTGAGGTCTTTGAGGAGATCAAGGATTTGCGCCTGTATCGTGACGTCCAGCGCTGTGGTGGGTTCATCGGCGATCAGAACGTCAGGCTTGTTAGCCAGCGCCATCGCGATCATCACGCGTTGGCGTTGACCACCGGAGAGCTGATGGGGATAGGCCCCCAAACGGCTTTCGGCGTCGTTGATCCCGACCTTGTTCAGCAGATCAAGCACTTCGTCGCGGCTGGCGTCCGCCTTTATCCATTCGCTGAGGGTGCTGCGGATCAGCGCGCTAAGCGCCCAAAGGATCAATGAGATGCCAACCGACCACAGACCGGCGCGCCACAGTGCGCGCAGGAACGGCCCGCTGAAATACTCCCCGAAATATGCAAGGCTTGGCGCTTCCGGCGCGGTGCGGGCAAAAGCCATATACGCCATGATGAAGCCCAGAAAGCAGAACAGCCCGATCAACAATTTCGCTGGGGCCAGCCCTGTCAGCTTTTCTGCATATTGTTTCCACCGTGATCGAGGGGGAATGTTGCGGTGCAACGCGATGCTCTCGGCCAATTGCTTTTCGATGGTGTGCAACGGGTTCAGTGATGTCATCGGCTCCTGAAAGATAAAGCTGATGTCGTTGCCTCGGACCTTGCGGAGCAGGTCATCACTCGCGCCGATCATTTGCTGCCCGTCATAGGTAACAGACCCTGAAATCTCGGCACTGTCGCCCAACAACGACACCGTCGAAAGTGCCGAGACAGATTTGCCCGAACCGGATTCACCAACCAGCGCGACTGTCTCTCCCCGCTCCACATGAAATGTCACACCTTTGACCGCGTGGCTTAGCTTACCGTCCTGCCGGAAGCTGACGGTCAGGTCCTTTACGTCAAGAAGTGCGGTCATGTGAACGTTTTCCTTGGGTCGAACGCATCGCGTACGCCCTCGAAAATAAACACCAGCAGCGACAGCATGATGGCAAAGGTAAAGAACGCGGTGAACGCCAGCCAAGGCGCTTCAAGGTTCTGTTTCGCCTGCAGGGTCAGCTCCCCCAGAGACGGCGCAGAGGAGGGCAAACCGAAGCCCAGAAAATCCAGACTTGCCAGCGTTGAGATCGTGCCGGTGATGATAAACGGCAGCATCGTCAGTGTTGCAACCATCGCGTTTGGCAACATGTGACGGAACATGATTGTGGTGTTTCCCACCCCCAGCGCACGGGCTGCACGCACATATTCAAGATTGCGCGCGCGCAGAAATTCCGCGCGGACGACTCCCACCAATGCCGTCCAGCTGAACAGCACCAGCAGGAACACCAGCAGCCAGAAACTCCGCCCCAGAATGGCGAACATGATGATGATCACATAAAGCGACGGGGTAGAGGACCAGATTTCGATCAACCGCTGGAACAGCAGATCGACCCAGCCGCCAAAAAACCCCTGCACTGCGCCCGCAATGACACCGATGATGGTGGCAAGGCCGGTGACGATCAGCGTGAACACAATCGACAGTCGGAAGCCGTAGATCACCCGCGCCATCACATCACGCTTGGGATAATCCGTGCCCAGCCAGTTTTCCGAATTAGGCGGCAGCGGCGCCGCACCGGGGCGGTCTACGGCAGTGTCAAAAGCATAGGGAATGATCGGCCAAATTGCCCAGCCCTTTTCGATAGGTTCGCCTTCGATCACGCCATCCTGCGCATCCTCGAAATAGGCTTCGGGATCGTCAAAGCAAAGCTCCGAACCACCGGTTTCGATGAGACACTTCACCTCAGGATCGCGATACTGCGCTTCGGTTTGGAAATCCCCTCCGAATGCCGTTTCCGGATAAAAGCTGAAGATTGGCGTGTAATATTCGCCGCGGTAGTTCACGAGGATGGGTTTGTCGTTCGCAACAAATTCGGCCAGCAGTGAAATGCCGAACAACACGGCAAAAATCCACAGGCTCCAGAACGCGCGACGATTGCGTTTGAAATTGCGCCAGCGGCGCTGGTTCAGGGGCGACAGGAAAAACCTGCGTTCCCTTGGGGCGGTCACCGTTTGCATCACCCCTCCCGCTTTTCAAAGTCGATGCGCGGATCAACAAGAACATACATCAGATCGCTGATGATCCCGACAACAAGGCCAATAAGACCGAATATGAACAGCGTGCCAAACACAATCGGATAGTCCCGTGCCACGGCTGCCTCAAACCCCAAACGGCCCAGACCATCAAGGCTGAAAATCGTCTCAATGATCAGCGAAGAGCCGAAGAACACACCGATAAAAACCGCCGGAAAGCCCGCGATCACGATCAACATCGCATTCCGGAACACATGACCATAAAGCACCGATCGTTCGCTCAACCCCTTGGCACGGGCAGTCATGACATAGTGTTTCTTGACCTCGTCCAGAAAGCTATTCTTGGTCAGCAGTGTCAGGGTGGCAAAGGCCGAAATGGTCGAGGCCAGCACCGGCAGCGTAATGTGCCACGCGTAATCCGCCGCCTTACCCAGCGGGCTGAGCGTGTCAAAATCATCTGATGTTAGCCCCCGAAGCGGGAAAATCTGCCAGTACGATCCCCCGGCAAACAAAACCAGCAGCAGGATCGCAAACAGAAATCCGGGGATCGCATAGGCAGCAATGATTGCGCCAGATGTCCATGTATCAAAGCTGCTTCCGTCGCGCACCGCCTTGGCGATACCCAGCGGTATCGAAATGATGTAGGCAATCAGCGTGGACCACAGGCCCAGCGTGATCGAAACGGGCAGCTTTTCGCGGATCAGATCAATCACGCCGATAGACCTGAAATAGCTCTCCCCGAAGTCAAAACGCACGTAGTTCCACATCATGTTGAGAAAGCGTTCAACGGGTGGTTTGTCGAACCCGAATTCTTTCTCAAGCTCGGCAATGAATTCCGGCGGCAGACCCCGCGCGCCGACATAGTTTTCGGTCGCTGACGTATCCACCACATTGCCCGCGTCATTGCCACCACCGGCAAACCCTTCGAATACGTCTCCGCCGCCCTGAATGCGGGCAATTGCTTGCTCCACCGGGCCGCCGGGCACGAACTGGGTCAAGACGAAATTGACCAACATGATGCCAATCAACGTCGGGATGATCAGCATCAGTCTGCGAAGAATATAGGCGCCCATAGCGGTCTGCTACCCTACGTTACCGCAAAGCACCAGCCGCCTTGAGGGCCGCCGCCTTGTCCGCGTTATACCACCACCAATCGAGGTAGCCCAAACCATAGGCGGGCTGCTCGGCGGGGTGTTCGTACATGTCGTAATACGCGGTCCAATAGCTGTCGTTGTACCAGGCGGGTATCATGATGAACTCATAGCGCAGGGCGCGGTCCAACGCCATGATCGAGGCGTCTTCCTCCTCGGCAGTTTCCGCAAGCAGCGACTTTTCGATGATGGCGTCGACCATCGGACTGGCCAAGCCGGCGGGATTGAACAGGGAATAGGAGGCTGCCTCAGAACCATAAAATTGCGCCAGTCCTGTACCGGTGCCCAAAATCGCCGCGTATTGATCATAGACCATGTCATAATCGCGATCCCGCTCGCGCAGGGTATATTGTGAACTGTCCACCTTCTCCAACACAGCCTCGATGCCCATCGTATCCAGATTGGACATGAAATTCTCCACCACCGCCGACAACGTAGAAGAACCAGATGAATTGAGCAGGAATGTCAGTTTGAGCGGTTGGCCTTCAGCATTGCGCCGTTTGCCATCGCTGCCTACAGCCCAACCGGAATCATCCAATAGCTTCATCGCGCTGCGCGCGTTCCGACGGTCCAGCAGGCGTGCGGGGCTGGACGTATGCGGCATGCGCACCTCTTGGGTGAAAACATCTTCGGGCACGACATCGCCGAGAGATCTAAGAAAATCAAGCTCAGCCCCTTCGGGCAGACCTTTGGCCATTACGGGCGTATCCTGTGAAAATGAAGCACGCTGTTTGAACAGATCATACTGCAGAGATTCGTTGGTCCATTCAAAGTTGAATGCAAGTGCCACCGCCTCGCGCACCCGCTTGTCCTTGAACACGTCACGCCCGAGATTGAACACGATGCCGGTGGGCGTAGGGGGCGAACCGTCCGGCACCTCCTCCTTTACAATCTGGCCCTTCTGCACTTTGGGAAATTCATAGGCTGTGGCCCATTGCTTCGAATTACCTTCATTGCGGTAGGTGTATTCGCCGGCCTTGAACGCCTCAAAAGCAGCGTTTTCATCACCGAAGTATTCGATGCGGATGCGGTCGAAGTTGTTGCGGCCCACATTGAAGGGCAGATCCTTTCCCCAATAATCGGGATTGCGCTTGTAAACGATGCGACGGTTCACATCGACATCCTCAATCATATAGGGGCCTGAACCGGGCGAGGTTTCAAGCCTGCTTTCATCCAGACGGGCGCCGGTTTCCTCATACCATTTTTTCGACCACGCGGGCACGCCGCCAACCTGATCAATCAAACTGCGCCGGGAAATGCCTTCTGTAAAATAGAACTTGATGGTGTAGTCGTCGATCACCTCGACCTTCGGGATGCGCTTGCGCACGGCTTCGGCATAAGATTGCAGCCCCTGATCGAGCAGCAGGTTGTGCGAAAAGGCTATGTCATGCGCTGTAACGGGATCGCCGGTGCTGAATTTGGCATCCTTGCGCATGTGAAAGATCACCCAGTCTTTTGTCTCAGGGTACTCCAGACTTTCGCACAATAGACAATAGCCTTCGCCGTAGACGTCTGCCGGAGCCGCTTCACCGCCAACGCCCTCGCCCAACAGGCTCTCGTACATGACTGTGGACAAGGCCCCGCCCCGCCCCTTGCGGCTGTAGGGGTTCATGGAATCGAACGTGCCCAGAGTAGACAACGAAATCTCGCCGCCTTTGGGTGCATCGGGGTTCACATAATCGAAATGGGAATAGTCAGCAGGGTATTTGAGGTCACCATAAAAGGAATAGCCGTGGCTTCTGATGATCTTGTCTTCTTGCGCGCTGGCGGCAGCACCCCAGATCATCGCGACCCCTAGAACCAAAAGGGCGCTCCAACCCATTGCCGGTCTTACATCAAGGCGTTTGGCAACTGGGCGGGTCCGGGCGTTGGTCATTCATCATATCCTTTGGGTCGTAAAAACGGCACGTTGATCACTACCTAAGCTAAAGCCTGCGCAGGCCAAGTGACAAGTTGCGAATATGTTATCTTACTTGATCGCGCGACAGACCGGCAAAGCGCCACAAAAAAAGGCCGCCCAACCAGAGGCGACCCTTTCCAAGAACATTTAGCTGCAATCAGCCGCCGGTGCTTTGCAGATAGGCAATCACATTTGCGCGGTCTGTCGCTTTTTTCAGACCTGCAAACCCCATGGTCGTGCCGGGCAAATAGGCTTTCGGGCTGGTCAGGAAGTTGTTCAGATGCTCAGGAGTCCACGCTCCTTCGGCACCTGTAAGGGCGCCGGAATATCCGAAGCCGCCAACCGACGCGATGTCACGCCCGACAACACCATTCAGGTGCGGCCCTGTGCCGTCTTCGCCGTTGACCTTGTGGCAGGCGGAACATTTCTTGAAAACCTTCTCGCCGCTGGCTGCATCGGCAGAGGCCATCATCGCTTCAATATCGATCTCTTCCTCAGGCGCGGCGTCTTCTCCCGCTGCCACTTCGATTACATACGACGGATCTCCGTGTGCTTCAGCGTGAAAAATTTCTTCCCCCGCCCATTTGCCCAAAAGCAGTATCAGCCAGGCGCCTAAAAGGCCGCCGGCGATCTTGGTCAGTGTCATCGTGTCGAACATGCGCATAGATCCATTGATTGTAGTCAGGCCGATAGTCTGGCGGTGTCGGGTGCGTATCTATTGCTTTCCCTCTGGCGGGGCAAGGTGTAGTTAGCGCGACCAAACGACCTATCCCGTCAATATGCCTACATTCTTCAAGGGAGTGCGCCGATGTCAACCCAAACCAACCCGCGCATCGCCTTTCAGGGGGCTTTGGGCGCCTATTCTCACGAAGCCTGCCTTACCGCGCGCCCGGACATGATTCCCGTACCTTGCACGACATTCGAAGGCGTGTTTCGCGCGGTCAAGGAAGCACGGGCTGATCTGGCTATGCTGCCGGTCGAAAATACCACCTACGGGCGGGTGGCGGACATCCACCGCCTGTTACCCGAAAGCGGCCTGCACATCATTGACGAGGCTTTTGTGCGGGTGCGCATCGCGCTGATGGCACGCACAGGCGTGACGCTCGACCAAATCAAACATGTGCGCGCGCATCTCGTCCTGTTACCTCAGGCCCGCTCGTTTCTGGACGCAAATGGCATTACCGGTGAACCAGCCGCTGACAGTGCCGGAGCCGCCGCAGATCTGGCCGAAAATACCGGATCCACCGAAGGCGTGCTGGCCAGTGCCGTCGCAGCCGATATTCACGGGTTGGAGGTGTTGGCGACAGATATCGAGGATCTCGATCATAACACCACGCGCTTTCTGCTGATGGCTCCGGATATTGATGTAACGCGACGCGGCAAGACCATGATCACCACCTTTGTTTTTGAGGTGCGCAACATCCCTGCCGCGCTTTACAAGGCGATGGGCGGGTTTGCGACCAATGGCGTGAACATGACAAAGCTGGAAAGCTATATGGTCGGCGGTTCCTTTACAGCGACGCAGTTTTACGCCGACATCGAAGGCCATCCAGAAGACCCGCCGGTCAAACGTGCGTTGGATGAACTTGAATATTTCACCAACATGTTGAATGTCTTGGGCGTTTATCCTGCCAGCAAAGATCGCGGCTAGCACCGGGAGTTCCTCGATACTTCCGGCCGATTTCTTTGAAAGAAGACGTCATGTGCAAAGGACACCGGACATGCCCACCCTGCCCGACTTCCGGCTCGAAACCCATTTTGCAAAATGGGAGTTTTCCGCGCGCTACCACATGACCGCCTCTGACGCGCAATCAATGTCCCTTGGTGAATTGCTTGCAATGGCCACCGCGCAGGAACGCGCCACATTTGACGACATGTGGCTGGGCTATACTGAAACCTTTGGCGCGCCCGATCTGCGCGCAGCGATTGCAGGGACTTATGTCGATCAGCTTGCCGATAACATCCTCTGTTTTGCCGGGGCCAGCGAAGGCATCTTTGCCGCCAATAACGTTATCCTGAACAAAGACAGCCATGCCATCGTGGTGACGCCCAACTATCAGTCACACGAAACCCTGCCGCTCGCGATCTGCGCGGCAACCGGCGTGCCGCTGGACCCGGACGATAACTGGTCACTCGATATTGATCGCATCGCAGATGCCATTCAGCCGAACACGCAGCTTGTCACAATCAACTTCCCCCATAACCCGACGGGCACAATACTGCCGCTTGACCGCTATACTGCACTGATCGACCTGTGCCGCCACCATGGGATCTACATCCTGCATGACGAAATTTTCAATGGCCTTGGTCCAAGTGGCGCGCAACATTTGCCCTTTATTGCGGATGTTTATGAACGTGGATTGTCACTGGGTGTGATGTCCAAATCCTACGGCCTGCCAGGACTGCGCATCGGCTGGATAGCCTGTCAAGACCGCGAAATCTTGTCCCGCATGGAGCGGCTCAAGCATTATCTGTCGATCTGCAATTCGGGCCCGAGCGAACGGCTTGCGACCATCGCGCTGGCGCACCGCGACGCGATTCTGGCGCGCAACTGTA
>JBARUV010000261.1:0-3651 GCA_049645905.1 Sulfitobacter sp. | reverse complement strand
GGGGGGCGCATCGGCGCGGCATCTTCAAAAATGTCAGGGTTCAGAAAGTGATCCAGCAGATCCAGCTTTTCGGCCGGCAAAAGCTCCAGTGCTTTGGCGGATCCGAGGGTCAGCGCGGCATTGTCCCATTCTCCGGCGCGGGCCGCACAGAGTATCTTTGTGCCGTAGTCTCGCGTCAGGTGCGGCGCGCCATTCAGCGTGGTGCAGGCGCGATCTTCTGTGCCATTCAACAAGCTGATCTGCATCCATAGATCGAAATGCTCTGTCGAGGTTGTAACACCTGCTTGCTCCATCAGCGAAAGGGCGGGATCAAGCGCGCCGAGTGTCATCAATTTTGCGACCCAGGCAAGGGCAAGCGCATCACCGGCCTGCACGTCACCTTGCGGGGCCTGCGCCTCAGCGAGCAACACGGTATAAAGCAGCGCCTGTGCCGCAGGAAGATGCAGGTCGGGCAGTTTGGCGATCTGTTTGGTCAGTGCCGCGGCATCACTGCCAACCCACAGATCCGAGGGCAGACCGGTCAGGCTGGGTGGCACCAGACCGATTTCGCGCGGGCGCCCGACCCCCAAATGGGTCACGGTGATTTGCGGTGCGGTGCCCGAGTTGGTGACAGCAGGTTCAACACTGCGCGGTTTTGTCCGGGGCCGGGTTTGCGGTGCGTGTTGCTGGCCCAGCCAGTCGATTACCGAAAGTGGCGATTCTGCCGCTGGCGGGTTCTGGGCATTGACCGTAGTGGCCATGGCGACCAGCAGACCGATTGCCCAAGGCGTCCATATTCTGATCGTTGCCAAGATTATTCGCTGCCCAGCGTGACGGGCACGCGGCTTTCTACCTGTGCAGGTGCAAAATCGGCGCCAAAGAACGGACCGACATAGGCATAGCCCACAAGCCCGATGCCCCCGACAACCGCCAGAAATATCAAAAACTTGATTAATTTGCCTATCATGAGTTCTGCCCGTTTCTGTTTGTTTTCCCGAATCTATATATGGCCTTTTGACCAAGATCACGTCATTCAGATAAAAATGAGCGAAATTGAGCAATCGATAGCCGATAGTACCTCCGGTTCAGCCACCCTTGTTCTGAAAAAGACTGTGGTGATGGTAGGAATGATGGGGGCAGGCAAGACCGCCGTGGGCAAGGCAGTCGCAGCGCGCCTTGGCGTGCCATTTCTTGATTCCGATGCCGCGATCGAGGAAGCGGCCAATCTGACCATTCCAGAAATATTTGAACGCGACGGGGAGAGGTTCTTTCGCAAGCGTGAGTCCGAGGTCATTTCGCGGCTGCTGGTCAATCAGACCTGCATCCTGTCGACAGGCGGCGGCGCGTTTTTGGCTGAAGGCAATCGCGAAAATATATCCCGGCATGGTGTTTCGCTATGGCTTAATGCCGATCTTGCGCTGTTGTGGCAACGCGTGCGTCACAAGGCCACACGGCCCTTGCTGAACACGGGTAATCCCTATGAGACGCTGTCGGAAATCTATGACGCACGGGTGCCGATCTATGCCAAAGCTGATTTATCCGTGGTCTGCGCACCGCACCTGTCGATAGAGAGAATGGCGACGCGGGTGATAGATATCCTCTCGGCGCGCCCTGATGTGTTGGAGATCCGAAATGTTAAAAACCGTAAAGGTTGATCTGCCCGGACGCGCCTATGAGGTGCGTATCGGGCCTGATCTTTTGCAGCAAGCCGGGGTGCATATCGCGCCTTTGCTGCACCGTCCGCAGGTTGTGGTGATTTCCGATGAAACCGTCGCGGACCTGCATCTGGAAACCTTGCGAGAAGGGTTGGCTGCGCAGGGGATCACCCTGCAGGCGTTGCGGCTACCTGCGGGGGAGAGCACCAAAAGCTGGGCGCACCTTCAGAACGCCGTGGAATGGCTGCTCGATCAAAAGGTGGAACGGCGCGATGTGGTCATTGCGCTTGGCGGCGGAGTGATTGGCGATCTTGTCGGCTTTGCGGCCGCTATTATGCGCCGCGGGGTGCGGTTTGTGCAACTGCCCACGTCCCTGCTTGCGCAGGTTGACAGTTCGGTGGGAGGCAAGACCGGCATCAATGCGCGTCAGGGCAAGAACCTGATCGGGGCTTTTCATCAGCCCGCCTTGGTTCTGGCGGATACGGCTGTTCTGGGCACGTTAACGCCGCGTGATTTCATTGCGGGCTACGGCGAGGTCGTCAAATACGGTCTGCTTGGTGACGCTGAATTCTTTGAATGGCTTGAGGTGAACGGCACGAATCTGGCAACCGGCGATATGGCCGCCCGGGTCGAGGCTGTGCGCCATTCGGTGCAGATGAAGGCCGACATTGTCATGCGCGACGAAACCGAACAGGGCGAGCGTGCTCTGCTCAATCTCGGGCATACGTTCTGCCATGTGTTGGAGGCGGCAACGGGATATTCTGATCGTCTGCTGCACGGGGAGGGAGTTTCCATCGGGTGTGCGCTGGCGTTTGAATTGTCCGCGCGACTTGGCTTGTGTGCACAAGAGGCACCCAGCCGGGTACGCGAACATCTGAGGGGCATGGGTATGAAAACCGACCTGTCAGACATCGCGGGAAATCTGCCCGATGCGCAGACTTTGCTGGATCTGATGGGGCAAGACAAGAAGGTGGTGGACGGCCAGTTGCGCTTTATCCTTGCGCGCGGGATTGGCGAGGCATTTGTGACCGGCGATGTGCCCCGTGACGCGGTGCTGGGTTTGTTGCAGGATGCGCTTGCCGACAGCTAGGGCGCTTAGCCTTTGCCGGAAAGATCAATGCCCCATTTGCGACAGAACCGGATGAACAGCGGTGTTTCGACCACAATCGCGCAGAGCAGGGTGAAGAGCCACCAGTTGGTCTGGAACAACACCAGTGAAAACCGGATACGGCTGCCCGCATAAACGCTTCCCGCGATGCCCAGAAGGACAACGAGCAGCACGATATCCACCGCCATCAGCCGTTTGAGCGTCTTTGGTTCAATACGGGGATAGATCGCCATATAGGCCACACCGAAGAAAACCACGGTGAGGCCCAGAATATGAAGTTCAACCGGCATTGTCGGGAACGGCGTCTTTAGAACGGGATTTCATCATCCAGATCGCGTGATGATCCACCGCCGCCGCCACCCTGAGAGGGGCCGGAATCACGCCCGGAATCATACCCCTGATCACCGCCATAATCGCCGCCTGACTGGCCGCCACCATAGCCGCCACCACCACCACCGCCGCCTTCGCCGCGACCATCGAGCATCGTGAGCGTCCCGCCAAAACCCTGCAGGACAACTTCGGTCGAATAACGGTCCGCACCGGACTGGTCCTGCCATTTGCGGGTCTGCAACTGGCCTTCGATATACACTTTGGAGCCTTTCTTGAGGTATTGCTCTGCAATACGCACAAGGCCTTCATTGAAAATTGCAACAGAATGCCATTCGGTTTTTTCGCGACGTTCGCCGGTGTTCTTGTCTTTCCAGTTCTCCGAAGTGGCGATGCGCAGGTTGCACACCTTGCCGCCGTTCTGGAAAGAACGCACTTCCGGGTCACGCCCCAGATTGCCGATAAGGATCACTTTGTTCACTGAGCCGGCCATGTTGCCCCCTTGATATTGTCAGTCTCTGATTTGCAAATCCGCATATCACGCCCTTGCGTGGCGTTAAAGCGCCCTCAGCATGTCGCAGC
>JBARUV010000260.1:0-1714 GCA_049645905.1 Sulfitobacter sp. | reverse complement strand
ACCAGTGTCGAGTGAACCAGCCGCAAGCGCCCCAGTGATCCGGGAATTTCCACCGTACCTTCCACAAGCAGCCCGCCAAGTGTCAGGGTAAAGTCATCGTTCACACCCTGTACGCGGATCGGGGTGGTGGGGCGCAAATGGGGGCGGAACCCGTCTTCGGCCTCAAGGGCAAGGAAACGGCCCGCGACCCCATCGACGTTCAGCGTGATGTTTTCGGCATAGGTGTCATTGGTCGCAATCCGGATGATCGTATCGTCGCGCCCGCCTGCGACCCAGGCTGTCAGCGCATCGCCGATGGTGGCGAAGGTGCCCGGATTGCCACTGTTGTTCACCGTCAGGCGCACGGCCCGCACGTCGTCCCCGATCAGCCAGGCAGTGCGTGCATAGGTTCCGCCGCCGGTCTCTCCCGGAAAACCTTGATGGTACCAGACCTGAACCTGATCCGCCGGCACGCGATTTGCACCAAGCGTCAGTCGCCCGGTCTTGACATCTATCGCCACCTGGTTGGGGTTCGGCTGCGTCCAGTCAGTCAGATTGCGGCACCGGATATCGTCAGGTGGTACTTCGATACCGTCCACCGCGATGAACACGCTGGCGTCGGGGGCTGGTGGAAGCGTGCCCATTCCTGACGGCGCACCATAAAAAGCGGTGAACCCTGAACGCGGTGCGGGTGTCGCAAAGTAATGTGAAAGATCGTCATAGAATTTTGCCGGTCGGATCGCCTGCGGCACATGCAGTTCTGTAGCCAGATTTGCCTCGTCCCCTTCCCGGCGCAAGCGGGAAAACAGCGGTGCATCATTCCCCAGAACCGAGAAATGATAGCGGAAGTCCCCTGCCCCGCCCAACGGTCGCGCCGTGCATCCGGGCAGTTCAAACGCGCGCAAGCGCCAGATAAAGAACCCGATATTGGGAATATTTTCCCAGCCCTCAAACTGGCTTGGGGGTCTGACATCGACTGAACGGCAGGTTGTGTCAAACCCGGTTTCAATCCGGTCCATCTCCTCGGGCGACCTAAGATCTGGCGTTGCAGTTGCGTGCATCCGCACCCGGTTGGGGACCCATTGTGACCAAATGAGGCGCTCAAAAAATTCCTCCGCATGGGCAGCCCAACCCGTCACGTCCCGGGCCAGTTCCTCAAGCATCGGGAGGGTACTTTTGCGGCGGCGATAATAGACGGTTTTCAGGGTGTCCGTACGGCTGCGCAGGCCAACCGGCGGCGCAAAGGTCGGGCCTTCCAGATCACCAAAAAGAGCCTCGGCGGTCGCCGCATCTTGGACCCGGTTGTCACTGGCTAAAAGCGACGTGCCGACCAGATTACCAATATAGGGAATAACCCAGGGCTCGCAGGTTTCGATAAACGCATTACGACCCAGTTGTTCGATATCGGCCTCAAGCGCGTCGGCCTGAGTCTGCATGATGTCGAGCATAGCGCGCAACGGAAATCCGGCGTCACCGTCACGCTCGCGCAGAATGGACGGGAGCAGATTGAAGAGCTTGCGATCAGGGACGGTGGAATAACTGTTCATCAGAGCGTCTCCACTACAGTTAGCTGCACGTCATTTGCAGGATCGGCGATGTGGGCCAGTTCGGCGGGCAGCACCGGCGGCGGTTCGCCCGGCAAATAGGCAGCGGCCTGATAGCGGTCGATCTGGGCCGGGTTGTCAGGCGTTGGTCGTGCAGGATAAAGCCGTATGTGGGTTTGCACAGCATCGGC
>JBARUV010000259.1:0-6437 GCA_049645905.1 Sulfitobacter sp. | reverse complement strand
GCACACAACTGGTGGACCTTGTTGTCGATTTTGTAGGCGCGGCAGTCTCCGATCCCCCCCATGACCAAAGCTGGCACCCGATTACGCTGGAGGGCAAGGAGACCGGGCTGAACCTTGTCGTCGGAACGACCGCGCCCCAAAGCGGCGGCGCGGACATGACGACAATCTCGCTCGGCCTATTCTACACCAAGGAGATCGGCAGCAATCCTAAGATCGACGGCACAGTGTTTATCCTGCTGCCGTTTCTGACGTTTGACGGTACCGGCTGGACGTTTGTGCTTGGCGCGTCCACCAACCCGGCACAGATTGCCGGCGAGGTGAAAACAGATGCCTATTTCACTGCTGATGGAAAACAATACAACCGGCTCCGGATCACCGGCGATTTTGTTCTGGATGGTAACCCTCCCGGCTTTCGGGTTGATTTCATCGACAAGTCAGGCGCCACAGTTGACGCGTTCACCACACTTTCAGATTTGCTCAGCGGTTCGGCGGTAGATTGGATCAATGTGGTTTTGGGCATATCCGGTGTGCAAAACTTCCTGAATACAAAAATCGGCACATCCACCTCTGAGACGATTGCATCGGTTTTGGTTGCAATCAAGCTGCTGACCGAAAATCCGTTCGAAGTGGCAGACCTCAAGGTATTTCTCAATCAAGATCCAGTTGATGTCGCGATGAACCTTCTCAAAGAGGCTTTGGATATTCTGGCCACGCAGGAAAAACCGCTTATTCCTGTCGGGAAAGACGGCGGATTCTGGGTGGTGCGCAAAACCGACGGGACAAAACAGCGCTATGGCATCCGCGCCACCCTGCCTGACGTTGGAAAGTCCGTTGGTGCAGGTACAGGCGAGAATGCGGGCGTTACCGCCGCCGCGACCGTGCCCGCAGGGTCCGGCGGTGCGCAGAACAAGCCGCAGGCGCTTTTGCAAATCGGCAAATGGTTCACCGGCGAAGACTCGGCCAAAACCTCTTGGCTCAAGCGGGTTGACGGATCAATAGACGACGAGCTTGAGCCCGGTGCCTATGCCTATCTGCTTGAGGTCGACGGCAGCACCCTCAGCTT
This sequence comes from Sulfitobacter sp., assembly GCA_049645905.1. Taxonomy (GTDB): domain Bacteria; phylum Pseudomonadota; class Alphaproteobacteria; order Rhodobacterales; family Rhodobacteraceae; genus Sulfitobacter. The sequence goes on along the minus strand of JBARUV010000259.1, from coordinate 5,374 downwards.
TGATGCCAGACTCGAACTGGTCAGCGTCGGCTTTGACTATGTCGGCGGCAATGACACGCCTTTGATCGACGTCAAAGGGGCCAAGCTGGGCGGTTTCGAACCCCGGCTGTATCTGGCGATGGACCTTGGCTCGGGCGGGATTACGGATGGTTCGTGGGGCGGGGGCATTCGGATGGATGATCTTGCCCTGCCGCTTTCTGGTGATTTCGACAAAACGACAGGCGACAACCCTGTTGCCTCGAACCTTCTTGCGTCGGGTGACGGCAAAGGCGGTGATGCTGCCGATGACAACGAAGACGCGGTAAATCCCAATTTCTCCGTTTCGGCGGCGGGTATGGGCAGCGAAATCAGCGTGCAGCTATACGGGCCCGACAACGCCCAGACAGACCGGATCTGGTTTCCGATCAACCGCTCCTTCGGGCCGCTGAATTGCCAGCGTATCGGTGTCGAATGGGTCGACAAGGACCGGCTCTTGTCCACACTTTTCGATGGTGGTGTTACACTTGGACCGCTGGGCGTTCAGCTTTTGGGGCTTTCAGTCGGCATGAAAGTGACGGAGCCCACCAACCTCTCCAGCTACAAGTTGGGGCTTGATGGTCTGAACATCGAATACAAGACCGGCAGCATTGAAATCACGGGTGGACTGCTCAAAGATACGGACCACGATCCGATTGCCTATAACGGTCAGGCACGCGTCAAGGCGGGCCCGTTCGGACTGGGCGCACTGGGATCTTACACAACGATCAAGGAAGCCGCTGCTGACAATACCTCTGAAAGGTCGGCAACATCGCTGTTCGTTTTTGCCTTCGTGGATTACCCGCTTGGCGGTCCGGGGTTTCTATTTATCACCGGGCTTGCGGGTGGGTTTGGCTATAACCGCGCGCTTGTCATGCCCAAGCAGGACGAGGTTTCAAAGATGCCGCTTGTCGCGGCCATGTCGGACCCGTCGGCAATCGGCGGTGCTGGCGCGACACCAACCGAAGCCCTTAGCAAGCTGGGCGTCTGGGTGCCACCGACGAGAGGGCAGAACTTTATCGCGGCGGGGATCAAGTTCACCACCTATGAACTGGTCAATTCCATCGCCTTGCTGGCCGTGCAATTCGGCAACCGTCTGGAACTGGACCTGCTTGGCGTCTCGTCAATCAAGTTACCGCAAGTGGGGCCGACCTTTGCTTACGCCGAACTGGATCTGCTGGTGGTGCTCGCACCGGACGAAGGCGTGTTCAAAGCGTCACTTGTGCTGGGACCAGAGTCTTTTGTCCTTGATCCGAAATGCAAGCTGACCGGTGGTTTCGCGTTCTATGCCTGGTTCGGTGACAATGCGCATGCGGGCAATTTTGTCGTCACCATCGGCGGCTATCATCCCGCCTTCAAACCGCCTGACTATTACCCCGTCATACCCAGATTGGGTTTCAATTGGCCGGTGACGACAGAAATCTCGATATCCGGCGGCGCTTATTTTGCCCTGACGCCCTCCTGCGCAATGGGAGGGGGAAGCCTGAATGTTGTCTTTACCTCGGGCGGATTGAAAGCGTGGTTCACGGCGCACGCAGACCTGATTATTTATTGGAAGCCTTTCTATTTCGACGCCAGCATCGGTGTTTCAATCGGCGCTTCATACACGTTCAAGGTCTTCGGGGCCAAAGTTACGCTCAGCGTAAGCTTGGGGGCTGACATGGAACTTTGGGGGCCGCCGACCGGTGGCAAAGTGCATGTCAGTTGGTTTGTCATCTCGTTCACAGTGGCCTTCGGAGACGCGAAGCTGCAGCGCGTGCCGGCCATTGATTGGGAAGATTTCTCAACCACCCTGCCAAAGTCAGGCAACAGCAGCACCAGGCAAATGTCGTTGGCGCAATCAGCCACGGGTGTCGCAGAGGACGGTCAGAAACCCAAGGTGGTTTCGATCAACATCTCCGAAGGTCTGCAAAAGCAGATGATCGAGAATGGCGAAAACGTGTGGTTCATCAGGCCCGACGAATTCATCTGGTTCACCAAGACGACGGTGCCAGCGACAGTGGCCAATCTGGACACAATTCCGGTGACAAAAAACAATGCCGGCACGGCGGCGTTTACCGATGTCGCGGTGCGCCCGATGGGGATCGCCTCAGTCTCCTCAGGGGCACACACCATCACGATGACCGGAGAGAACCCTCTCTCGGCCTTCCTCTACGATCTTGATCTTGAATCCCAACCGGAGGCGATGTGGGGCAAACCGGTCTTGCTCAGCACGCTCGAGCCAGCGGCAAACCTGCTCGATAACTGCATCACCGGTGTGAAGGGGCTGCAGCCCAAGCCCCATGACGCAATTGTCGGGCCACCGGTGATCGACGCCGCCAAAGCGTTTACCTTTATTGATCTGGACAAGGGCGCGACGTGGCTGCCGCTATCGGTCAACGAACGCCCCGCCACTTCCGGTGGTGCGGTGCCCTCCGCCACCACGCTTGATACAATCCACGACACGCTGGTGCAGGACAGCAGCGCACGCACAGATGTCTTTAACGCGCTGGCCGTTCTGGGCGTGAATGCCGGTGCCAACGGGTCGCTCACGTATCTTGCCGCAAATCCGACGGCGGCCTTTATCGCCTCTCCGATGATCGGGAGCGTCGCATGAAAATCGCCAGCACACAGCCGTCCCTCGTTGGGCAGATACAGTTCTTTGATAATTACATCCCCGTTCTGCATGACGGCGATAGCACAATCACAGTAACCCAGGAATTCACCGGCGACGGTTCGGCCGATGAGGGCTATAGCGTCAATCAGACATTTGTGGAGACCCAGAAATTCACCGTCACAGGCCCGCGCTTTGCGCTTGATCCGGCGGATGTGCATCGCGAATTTCCGCCGCCGGGACATCAGGGCAGGTTTGAAAGCGTGCTGCCGCACATTACCCTGACCAAACGTGCCTTGCCGTGGGAGCGTAAGGTTTTCGCTAATGCCAATGTGCCGTGGTTGGCCCTGCTGGTCTTTGCCGAGGGTGAAATACTGGATCCGGTTATCGGCACAGCCGTGGACAACCCGGATCAGCCTAACCCGACCCGCGCGTCAACGATCCTGCTGGAAGAACTGACCGACCCACCGGCCGAGCCAAAAGTCGTTTATCCTGACGTGGCCTTTGATCCTTATGAGGAAGCGTCAAAAACTCTGTGCGCTGTGATTGATGTGGCACCTGCCACATTCAGCGCCGTTGTACCCAGTCAGTCAGACCTGATTTACCTGACCCACGGACGCAAGGTGAATATCGAAAACAAGTCCGCCTCGGTGACTGTGGGCGCCGCGGGCGCGCGGACAGAAGAGGGTACCCAATGGTTTTCGGTTATTGTCGCCGGCCGGTTTCCGGAGGCACCAAATAGCGGTCAGACACCTGCCGGAACAGGGAAAAACATCGCGCATCTCGTGTCCCTCGAAGGGTTGACCGACTACATCGCAGAGACCCAAGGCGGAACGGCCAAGGCGTTTCCGGCAGGTACCGAACGGGTGCGTATGGTATCATTGGCCAGCTGGACCTTTTCCAACCTGCCCGTCGGCAGTCAGAGTTTTGCCGATCTGATGAACGGTCTGGTTCCCGACAATGATACCAAGCGCGATCAACTGTTCTTGCGACTGCCACAGCCCCAGTTGCCGGAAAACCCGACCGCAACCGAGACTTACGCGTTCAATGCGCTGAGTGCAGGGTATACGGCGCGCACCTATGCGACACGGCAGGGTGAAGACACCTTTGCGTGGTATCGCGGCCCGTTCGTGCAAAGCCTGCCTGAACGTTTCAAGACCGATCGCAGACCGTTTTCCGTATCAGGGCAAGCCGTGATCTATGATCAGGAAAAGGGCCTGTTCGACATGTCCTATGCTTCGGCCTTTGAAATTGGCCGTTTGGCCGCAGTACATTCCGGCGTCCATGTTGCCAGCCTCCGGTCCTGGCGGACAAAGGGGCAGCACCTTCTGGACAAGCTCCAGCACCGGCTGGGCAGCAGCACGATCGCAAGTCTGTTTGACACCCAAGACGGCGTACTGGCCGCAGAACAGGCGCTGCAGCATTCGTTGTTGTCCGACAGTTTCATAGAATATCTGACCAGCACATTTATCGAACAGATCATGCCCTCTGTTCAGGATCCTAACCCGAACCAGCCTTCCGGCCTTGGTGCACCGCGCCGCCTGAACGAACTGGCAGGCAACGACGCGCAGCAGCTGATCAAGGCGCTGGAAGACCCCGACATTGCGACATTCCTGCGAAGCGTCGATTATGCCGAGCTTGCTCCGATCCTGACCTTCCTTGCCAACCTCTATTTATTGCATGGCGTGCCATTTAACTATTTGGTCCCCGACAATCGGATGCTGCCCGATGAATCGGTGCGTTTCTTTTATGTGGATCGCAATTGGTTGGATGCGCTGGTCGATGGCGCGATGAGCGTTGGCCTCCATACCGGAATCGAAGTTGGCTTTCAGGCCGCAATGAACACGGTCGTCAGTGACGGGCTGCTTACAATGATGCATTCAGTGCGCGACAACCTGCTCGGGGTCGAAACCCCCTCTCCCAATGATGCGGGCGATTTGCCGCTTGGTGGCATGCTTATCCGGTCAGCGGTTGTCTCGGGGTGGCCCGGGCTTGAAGTCCACGCCGAAGACGCTGACGGCAATGAAATCTCTCTTTTGCGCATGGACCATGTCGGACCCCAAGTGTTGTTGTGCCTGTTTGCCGGTGTGCCTGCATGGGTCGCGGTGAATGAACCGCAAGAAGGCCTGCACTTCGGACTGGAAAGCGACGACAAAATCTATCTGCGCAATCTCAGTGGTGACAAGGTCGGCTATCTGAAAGAGCCCGAGCAAACCATCACAGCCAGCGTCAATGCAGACCGGATGCTTGACGTGGCCAAGGCGGTTACAGACTTGACCGCAGCCCTGAAACCCACGGACCCGTTTGGTGCTGCGGATTTCGCGGTTGAGCTGGTCGATGTGCCTGAACGATTTGTCTATGCAATGCCTCAGGCGGAGGACACGCAATGACCCTGCCCGACACCAGCACCGCGACTCTTGTTGTACCTGCTCAGGTCGACGCGCTTGTGATCAATGAACCGATCCATAATGGCGGCAAAACCTGGAACCAGTGGGAGATGGATTACAACCAGCTCAACAAGTTCCTCACTCCGATGCCGCTGCCCTTTACGAGCGACAACCTGACGGTGCCGGATATCGGTATTCACGTGCATTGGGCCGTGCCGGACGGTCTGACCCATGGTGTTCAGGATGCGGATGTGCCGGGGGAGTTTGTGTATCCCTTTCTGCCAACCCGCTGGCTGGTCGTTCGTCTATTGACCTCGACACTGACACCGACCGCGCCACCCGTCGCCTCGGCTTGGGTGATCGAGGCAGATACGCTTGG
>JBARUV010000258.1:0-30930 GCA_049645905.1 Sulfitobacter sp. | reverse complement strand
ATTGCCGCCGAAGTTAACGCCGATCCGGCAGGCGATGTCACCGGCGCCAATGCACGGGTGCGCACCGGCACTGCCAAACGCTCCGCACAGGAAATTTCGGGGATCGTGTTGCGGTCTTTTGCTGATGGATCTTCGCTGACGGTGGGGGATATCGCGACAGTCACGCAGGAAGGCGTTGACCGAAACCTCGGCTTCTTTGTCAAAGAACATCCGGCGATGTCGGTGCGTGTGGACCGCTCCAACGGGGGCGATGCCATCGCTATTCAGAACAAGGTCGAAGCGGTGGCGGCAGAGATGCAGGCCAGCCTGCCGGCGAATGTGACGATGGAACTGATCCGCACGCGGGCAGCGGCAATCACCGGACGTATCGAACTGCTGATCGACAATGGTCTGATGGGGCTGGGGTTGGTGGTGTGTCTTTTGTTCCTGTTCCTCAATGCGCGCACGGCATTCTGGGTTGCTGCGGGAATTCCTGTCGCAATGGGCGCGGCAATTGCGCTGATGTATCTCGGCGGTCTGACCTTCAATATGATTTCGCTGTTCGGGTTGATCATCACGTTGGGCATTGTGGTGGATGACGCCATTGTGGTGGGGGAACATGCCGATCACCGCTACCGCATGGGCGAATCTGCGATGCAGGCGGCGGAGAATGCAGCGCGGCGGATGGCGATGCCGGTTTTCGCGGCCACCCTCACCACCATCATCGCCTTTTTCGGGTTGGTTGTTGTGGGCGGGCATTTCGGCGACCTGATCCGCGATATTCCCTTCACGGTGATTGCGGTGCTCGGGGCGTCGCTGGTGGAATGTTTCCTGATCCTGCCCAACCACATGGCCCATGCCATGCGCGCGGCGGCCAAGGAACATTGGTACGATTTGCCCAGTCGCATCGTGAACCGCGGGTTTGTCTTTATGCGCGAACGGCTGTTTCGCCCGCTCATGGCGGGGGTCATTGCTGCGCGCTATGTCGTTCTGGCAGGTGCAGTCGCGATTCTCGCCACACAGGTGGCACTGTTTATCCGCGGTGATCTGCAGTGGCGGTTCTTTAATGCGCCTGAACGCGGCTCTGTTACCGGCGATTTCATGATGGTCGAGGGCGCTAGCCGCGCAGATACGCTTGAAATGATGCGCGAAATGCAGCGCGCGACCGAAGAATTGGGCGCGGAATACGCCGAGAAGCACGGGACAAATCCGCTGGATTACGTGATGGCGCAGATCGGCGGCAATTCGGGCCGTGGCCTCGCGGGTGCCGACAGCAAGGACAATGATCTGCTGGGGGGCATTTCGATCGAGTTGATTGATGCGGACCTGCGGCCCTACTCCAGCTTTGCGTTTGTCGCGGAACTTCAGGACCGTGTGGTCAATCACCCGCTCGCAGAGGCGGTCAGTTTCAGGGGCTGGCGGTCCGGCCCCGGCGGTGATGCGCTGGACGTGCAATTTTACGGTGCGGATACCGATACGCTCAAGGCCGCATCGGAAGACCTGCAAACCGCCCTGCGGCAGTTTCCCGAAGTCAGCGCGGTGCAGGACACTCTGGCCTATGACAAGGAAGAGCTGATCCTTGACCTGACGCCCCAGGGGCAGGCGCTGGGCTTTACCATTGATACGCTGGGGCGCGCATTGCGCAACAAACTCGGCGGGATCGAAGCGGCGACCTATCCTGACGGGCCACGCTCGGCCGCGATCCGCGTGGAACTACCGGAGGGTGAGCTGACGGCAGATTTCCTCGACCGGACCCAGATGCGCACGCCGGAGGGCCTGTACGTGCCACTGGCCGATATCGTCAGCGTTGAGCGGCGTACCGGGTTTTCCACGGTCAGACGCGAAAACGGCATACGCCTGATTTCGGTCACGGGCGACATATCAGAGGACGATCCGGCCCGCGCGACAGCCATCGGTGAAGCATTATCGGAGGATATCCTGCCGCGCATCGCGTCCGAACGGCAGGTCGAATTCAGATTGGCGGGGCTGAGTGAGCAGGAAGATGAATTCCTGAACGATTCCCTGACCGGGCTGATCCTGTGCCTGACCGGTATTTTTCTGGTACTGGCCTGGGTTTTCGGATCATGGACACGGCCATTGGTCGTGATGGCGATTATCCCCTTCGGGCTGGTCGGGACGATCTATGGGCACAATTTGTGGGATATCCCGCTAAGCATGTTCACGGTTGTCGGCCTGTTGGGCATGACGGGTATCATCATCAACGATTCCATCGTGCTGGTAACGACGATCGACGAATACGCCGAGACGCGCGGGTTGATCCCGTCGATCATTGACGGGGCTGCGGACCGTTTGCGCCCTGTTATGCTCACCACGATGACCACTGTGCTGGGCATGGCACCGCTGCTTTATGAGCAAAGCCAGCAGGCGCAGTTTCTCAAGCCGACAGTGATAACGCTGGTTTACGGCCTTGGCTTTGGCATGGTGCTGGTGTTGCTGGTTGTTCCGGCACTGGTCGCTGTCCAGCATGACATATCGCGCCAGATTGTTGCGATGCGCCGTGCGGCGCGTGCGCCTGTTGGCGCGCTGCGATGGGGGCTGGCTGGGCTTTGGCTGGCAATACTGGGCTGGGCGGGGCTGACGCTGGGGTGGGTGGTTTGGCAGGGTGGCTTGCATCCTGCGCTGACGGGTCCGTTGCCTGCTTTGCAGGGAATCGCGCCGCTGACGGCGGCACTGCTGGCTTTTGCTGCAGGTGCCGCGGTGCTGGCATTGGTCGGCTATGTGGTCGGGGCGCTGGCCTTTGGGGCGCGACGAAAATCAGCGACATATTGAGGCGGAGTTATTGCAGGGACGCGTCAGATCGGGACATTATTTCGGTGTGCAGCCTTTGATCTCAACGGCCTGATTTTTTCCCAATACTGTGATGGTGATTGCAGACCGGTCCAGTGCAATTGCCTGCGTGCCGCCTGCATCCAGAGTGCCCGTTGCGACCAGATGGCCCCCGCTGCGGTGGACTTGTGTCTGGCTCATCCACAGGGCCGGATCTCCCGGTTCGATCACCACAACTTCATTCCCGCCCATCGCAGGCATGTTCATCCGCGCCTCGATCTCGAACCCGTTCGTGGTGGCGCGCAAGGCACAGGTCGTGCTGCGAACGCCGGCCTCTTTGGCCGAATAAGGACGCGCGGCGAGGGCGGCGGCAATCGCGGGTGTCGGTGTGGTGACAGCACCCTCAAGGGTCGCCTTGAGCGATATCTGGAACGGCACGCAGATGTCCTTGCATACGCCGATGTCCAAAGCCGCCCGCAGTCGCACCGGTTTGCCCGGATTGCGCGCGGAGATGGTGATCGGCAGTACCAGTTCGTCCTTGTATCCGATCGTTTGCATGCCATTCTGGGGATAGACCTTGGGGGCAGGCCACGTAATGCCGACGCCGCGCAGGTTTGTGGACCCCGACCAGTCAAAATGCGGCGGAATGCCGGCATCACCGGGACTGCGCCAGTAGGTCTTCCATCCCGGCGCCAGTTTGATACGGATCGCTGCAATGCGGGTGCCGTCAGCCTGTTGCCATCCGGTCATGATTTCGCCAGTTGCCGGCGAAACGCCACTGGATTGCGCTGCAAGGGGCAGGGCCAGCGTTAGGCCAAGGGCGAGCGCGGATACAAAAGTTTTGATCATGCCCTTAGATGGGGCAAAGCCTGTGCGCTGCCAAGTCACGATTGCATCATCCATGTTTCGCCGATCGCCAATCATTTGGGGCGGCGCGCTTGCTCCCTTCGCAGTCAAAGGGCATGTTTGATGTATGGATCATGGATAGGCTTTAGCATGACAGATGATGATGCGCTGGATCTGACCGGAAAGTTGTTGATCGCGATGCCGGGCATGGGCGACCCGCGATTCGCGCATTCGCTGATCTATATCACCGCTCATTCCGAAAAGGGCGCGATGGGCCTGATGGTCAATAAACCCGCGCCCGAGCTGAAACTATCCGATGTGCTGGATCAACTGGTCGAAGGGGACATCGTGGGCGACGGCGCGCTGGGCGTTCATATCGGCGGCCCGGTTGAAACCGCGCGGGGATTTGTGTTGCACTCGGATGAATATGCCTCGGCCATCGAGACATTGCGCGTTGCACCGGGATTCGCGCTGACGGCAACGCTGGACATCCTTGAGGATATTGCAGCGGGTCGGGGGCCGCAAAAGGCGTTGATGATGCTGGGCTATGCAGGCTGGGGGCCGGGGCAGTTGGAAAGCGAGATTGCCCGAAACGGCTGGCTGACATGCGGGGCAGATGCGGATCTTGTCTTTGATTTGCGCGACACCCGTAAATGGGGCGCGGCACTGGAATCGATGGGGGTGGACCCCTTGGTCCTGTCCGCGACGGCGGGGCGCGCCTGAGCCTCGCCGTTTCAGGGGCTTCCGTCAGGTGCAGACCCCTTGGCCAATCGCTATCGGGGGGCAGCCGCCCGCCGCAGGCGGTCGTTGATCGCAGCGCCCAATCCGTGTTCCGGAACAGGAGATACCGCGATGGGCCGCCCCAACGCGTCCAGTTGGTGCAGGTATTCAAACAGATGCGCTGCGGCCTCCCGCAGATCGCCTGAAGGGGACAGGTTAAGATCACACTGCAGCTTGCCAAAGCCCAATAAGACTTCACCTTCGCGCGCCTCTGCCGCATTCAGGCGAACCTTTGCCGCGGGCGCGTAATGGGAGGCCATCTGCCCCGGCGCAGTGATGCTGGTATTCGCCGGTTGTGCAAGCGTCTGACCCAGCGCGGCTTCCAGTGCTTCAACCGGCACGCCACCTGACCGCAAGAGAACAGGATAGGGGCCATCAAGCCCGACAATTGTGCTTTCGACACCGACCGCGCAGGCCCCCCCATCCACCACCGCTGCGATGCGGCCGCCAAGACCGGCAATCACATGGCTGGACTGTGTCGGACTGATCCGTCCGGAAGGATTGGCGGAAGGGGCAGCAACGGGGCCGCCAAAAGCGGTCAGAAGGCTGTGGGCGGTAGTATTTGCGGGCACACGCAGGCCAACAGTGTCAAGGCCCGCCGTCACCAGCCCGGACAACCCGTGCCCGGCGCGCAATCGCAGCACAAGCGTCAGCGGGCCGGGCCAAAAGGCGCTTGCCAAAATCTCGGCGTGATCCGTCCAATGTACCAGCGTGCGCGCCTGATTGGCATCACCCAGATGCACAATCAGAGGGTTGAACGCGGGCCGGTCCTTGGCCGCAAAGATACCCGCAACTGCCGCCCCGTTACGCGCATCTGCGCCCAGGCCGTAAACAGTCTCGGTCGGGAACGCGACCTGCGCCCCGGCGGTCAATAGTGCTGCGGCACGGGCAAGACCCGCCGTATCAGGGGCCAGAATTTCAGTTTGACCTGTCATCTTTCCCTCGTGACGCGGCGTTTCGGGTTGCGGGAACAGGGCAGGCGTTTCATTCTTGCCCTATTCTATGTGCCCTTATCAGGGCTGCGCGGGAATTGCCAAGGCAGGACCGCGCCCTTCAGGAGAGACCAGATGCCCTACCGTGCTGCTGTAGATGATTACAATTTCCTCTTTGATCATGTGGTCGATATGAACGGACTGCGCGAAACCGAGCGATTTGCCGAGGCCAGCGATGACGTGACCCGCGCGATCCTGTCCGAAGCGGGCAAGCTGTGTGACACGGTGCTGGCACCCTTGCAGCGCGCCGGAGATTTGCATCCGGCAAAGTTGGAGAATGGCGTTGTGCGTACCTCACCGGGGTACGACGAGGGGTTCAAGGCGATCGCGGACGGCGGCTGGATCGGGATGTCGGCCAACCCGGAATTTGGTGGCATGGGCCTGCCGATGACACTGACATCCGCGGTAAACGAGATGATGTCGGGCGCCTGTCTATCCCTGCAACTTGCCCCCCTGATGTCACAGGGCCAGATCGAAGCCCTTGAGCATCACGCCTCTGATGCGATCAAGGAGCTTTACCTGCCCAAGCTGATCAGCGGCGAATGGACCGGCACGATGAACCTGACCGAACCGCAGGCGGGATCGGATGTCGGCGCGCTGAGTTCAAAGGCTGAAGACAACGACGACGGCACCTACAGCGTGTCGGGGCAGAAAATTTACATCTCCTGGGGTGACAACGACTTTTCTGAAAACGTCTGTCATCTGGTGCTTGCGCGCTTGCCGGGGGCACCGGCGGGCACCAAGGGGATCAGCCTGTTTCTGGTGCCCAAATTTCTGCCGAATGAAGACGGCACCGTGGGCGCGCGCAATGGCGTGAGTGTTGTCAGTCTGGAACACAAGATGGGTCTGCACGGATCGCCCACTGCGGTGATGCAGTATGACAATGCCAAGGCGTGGCTGGTTGGCCCCGAACAAGGCGGCATGGCGGCGATGTTTACGATGATGAACAACGCGCGCCTTGGCGTCGGCGGGCAGGGGATCGGCGTTGCAGAGGGGGCCTATCAGCATGCGCTGTCCTATGCGCTCGAGCGCAAGCAGGGACGTGTTGGCGGGTCCGGTACGATTGTAGAGCACGCAGATGTGCGCCGCATGCTGATCGCGATGAAGGCCGATACCTTTGCGGCACGCGCGATCGCGCTCAGCTGTGCGCATGCGATTGATATGGGTGCCGCGACGGGTGACGTTGAATGGAAGGCACGCGCCGCGTTCCTCACACCGATTGCAAAGGCCTTCGGAACGGATACCGGCATCGCAGTTGCCGAAATGGGCGTGCAGGTGCATGGCGGCATGGGCTTTATCGAGGAGACCGGCGCAGCACAATTCTGTCGGGATGTCCGCGTGACCGCAATTTATGAGGGCACCAATGGCATTCAGGCGATGGACCTTGTTGCGCGCAAGATGATGGACGGCGGCGAGGCGGCAAACCGCCTGCTGGACGAGGTCGAAGCGGCAGCGGAATCGGCCCGCGAAGATTTTCCCAAGATGGCCGACGCGGTCTGGCAAGCCTCCGAAACGCTGCGCGAAGCGACCGATTGGCTTGTTGCCCAAAGTGACCTGAACAACCGTTTTGCAGGGGCGGTTCCGTATCTGCGCGCCTTTGCCCGTGTGTTGGGCGGGCATCTCCACCTCAAGGCGGCGATGGGCGACAAGGGCGGTGCGCGCGAGAAGCTCGCGCGGTTCTATATCCAGCGCCTTCTGCCCGAACACGTCGGCCTGTTGACCCATGCGCAGGCGGGTGATGACGCGCTTTATGCGATCACCGTTGACGAGTTAGCGGCGTGACCGCGGTCAAAGCCCCTGTAGGCTTGCGTTACCCGTGGGACACCCCGCCCGAAATTGGAACGCAAGCGATCGAGGTCGCTCCTGGCGTTTTATGGCTGCGGTTGCCGCTGCCGATGAAGCTGGATCACGTTAACGTTTATGCGCTGGATGAAGGCGACCACTGGACGGTGATCGACACCGGCTTTGCAACCAAAAAGACCAAAGCGATCTGGGAGGAACTGATGGCGGGCCCCTTGGGCGGCAAGCCGGTGCGCCGCGTTGTTGTGACCCACCACCATCCCGACCATATCGGCCTTGCCGGATGGTTCCAGACCGAACATGGCGCTGAACTGGTCACCACCCGTACCGCGTGGTTGACTGCGCGCATGCTGACATTGGACGAGCAAGAGGTGCTGCCGGCAGAAGCGGTCAGTTTTTACCGTCAGTCGGGTATGGACGGTGGTATTCTCAAGCAGCGCGAGACGGACCGCCCGTTCAATTTCGCTGACATCGTGGCGCCCATGCCGCTTGGCTATGTCCGCATCAAACAGGACGACACGATCACGATGGGCGGGCGCACGTGGGATATCCACATGGGCAACGGCCACGCGCCGGAACATGCAACATTCTGGAGCAGGGATGATAATCTGGTCATCGCAGGCGACCAGATTCTGCCGTCCATCAGCCCCAATGTCGGCGTCTATGCCACCGAACCGATGGCCGACCCGATTGGGGAATGGCTGGAGGCCTGCGAACGGCTTGCGCCACTGGCACGGGCAGATCATCTGGTACTGGGCGGGCACAAGCTTCCCTTTACCGGTCTGCCCAAACGGATGGAGCAGTTGATCGAAAACCATCACAGTGCTCTCAGGCGTCTGCTGGCCTTCATCGAGGAACCCAAGTCGGCCTCGGAATGTTTCACGTCGTTGTTCAAAAGGAAGATCGGGGAGGCTGAATATGGTCTCGCGCTGGTTGAATCGGTCGCGCACCTGAGCCATCTATATCAAGAGGAACAAGCCACCCGCAGTTTGCGGGAAAGTGACGGGGCGTTTGTGTACCAACGTAAGGATTAGCCTGTGGGAAGCGACATCAATACGGCAGCAGAGGCTGCGGAGGCCGAAGTCCGGCCGCGCCGGTACGAAGTGCACTGCGATCCCAAGCGCGAAGACGCTGCAGACCGGAAGGTTCCCGCAGCGCTGACGAAAAAGCCGGCCTCGGAAAAGTCGCCCGCGCAATGGGCCTATGAACGGGTGGTGCTGTACCTCAAGAACTTCGAAGAGCAGCTGGACAGTGATCACGAAGTTGCCATCGGGTTTACCGGTGCGCAAGCAGGTGTGTTGCGGATTGAAGGGATGGGGTATTTTGATCCGGATATTGTGACTTTCTATGGGTCTGACCCTGCTGGTGGGCGGACCCAACTGATCCAGCATGTAAGCCAGTTGAACGTAATACTGCGCGCGCTTCCCAAAGAAGTTAAAGATGAGGCACCTAACCGGATCGGGTTCCGCTTGGTTGAGGATCTCGAGAACGAGGCGTCGGGCGAGGCGTGACGAGCGCGGTGTTGAGGACACCATCCTTTAGCACCTCAACAACACTGTCAGGAGCAGATGGAGACCGTCACTTTGGCCGCTGTCAGATCGCTGCGGAGTGTCCGGTTTCAGTTCTAGAAAAAGTGTCAACGGAGCTTGCGATGATGCGGACAAGCGGTTTGGCCCAATTCCTCATCTCCAAGCCCTTGTTGTTCATGAAAAAGACCTTCGGGAAGCGTCGCATGAGCATCACGCTGATGGCGCGGATGGTTGCTTTTTCCGCGGGAAATGCTGTGTAAAGGTCTGAGGTATGCAGCACAAAGCGACACAGCAGGTCTTCGATAATGCGCGCTATCACTCTGTCTGATCTGGTCATGCAATAGCCCTTGTGTGCGGCTAAATATGTATGCTCGACCCGGTCCTGATAGGCAGATGTCGCAACAGCGTTTTGCAGATATCCCTGCTTGAATTTTGATATCGCGGAGGCACCAATGCCGATAAGCGTCTCGCATTGATCATCCGTGTAGCCCTGAAAGTTTCGTCGCACGCGCCCCTCTTGCTGGGCGAGGAAGAGCGGATCGGTCTTGCGTGCAAAATGGTCGATCCCAACTGTTTGATAGTCTTCGCCGTTCAGCGATTTTTGTGCCAGCGACGCCAGTTCAAAGCGGGCTTCGCTGTCGGGTAGATCCGCCTCCTTGATCATGACCTGCCGCTTGGACATCCAAGGCACGTGGGCATAGCCATAGATTGCCAGCCGATCCGGCCGCATGGCGATCACGTGGTCCAGAGTTCGGCTGAAGCTTGCCGGCGTTTGATGGGGCAGACCATAGAGCAGATCAAGGTTTAAGGCTGCAACACCGTTATCGCGCAGAAACCGGATCACATGTTGCGTCTGTGCCAAAGTTTGCGGCCTGCCAATCGCCTCTTGTACGGCTGGGGAGAAATCCTGAACCCCCAAACTGGCTCTGTTCATTCCGAACCTGACAAGCGTTGCCAACAATGCGTCGGAAGCCTCGGTCGGGTCGATCTCGACCGAGAATTCGAACTCTTCCGCCTTTGGGAATGCGCCAAACACGCTGTCCAACAGTGACGACATGGTCTTGGGCGACAAAATCGTCGGTGTGCCACCGCCAAGGTGCAGTCTTGCCATCCTGATGCCGGCGGGAAGCTGCGCGCGGACCGCTTTGATTTCTTTCAGCAAAAAATCCACGTAGGCGTCCACGGGGCGCAATGTCCTGGTCCCTTGGGTGCGGCATGCGCAAAACCAACACAGCCGTTTGCAAAACGGAATGTGGATATAGACCGAGATATCCGATCCGTCCGGCACAGCATTCAGCCAGTCTGCCTGATGGTGTTGACCAACGAGATTTTCAAAATGGTTGGCCGGCGGATAACTCGTATACCGCGGGACCTTTGCGTCAAAAAGCCCGTATTCACGAAGGGTGTCGATCATTTCCATGAGGTTGCTTAAAATAGGAATGATTGGTAACAGCTTTGACATAGATCAAATAAAGAACGTTCCTTTGCTTGCGCCCATACCCCCGATAAAGTGTAGCCATTGTCCGATCCGCCACCGCGCAGTCTGTGCGCGTTGTGACAACGACGAACTGGCCCTTCTTGAAAGCATGAAGACCTACCGTTCCTTTCAGGCGGGCGAGACTATTCTGTGGCGCGGCGAACCGGTTGAATATGTTGCGTCCCTTGTTTCAGGGGTCGCGACCTTGACCAAAACAATGGTGGATGGGCGCACACAGATGGTCGGGCTGCTGATGCCTTCGGACTTTATCGGCAGACCGGGACGCATCGAAATAGACTTTGATGTGACGGCCATTGTCGATGTGACCCTGTGCTGCTTTGAGCGCCGGCGGTTTGAACATCTGGTCGATGAAACGCCCCATATTGCACTTCGGTTGATGGAACTCGCCTTGGACGAACTGGACGCGGCGCGCGATTGGATGGTGTTGCTGGGTCGCAAAACCGCGCGCGAAAAGATCGCGACCTTTATTGAAATGCTGACCCGCAGAGCGAACAGTGAGGCGGGTGCTGTGGGCCAGAACATCGAGTTGCCCCTCACGCGCGATCAGATCGCGAACTATCTTGGTCTGACATTCGAAACCGTGAGTCGCCAGTTTAGCGCGCTGAAAAAGGATGGCATCATTGATTTTTCGGACCGGCGTCATTTCATGGTGACAGATCTTGCCGCCTTGCAGGACGAGACCGGCAATGATGCTGACGGTGGCGTTGTCGCCTAAGTCCGCGCGCGGTTTTTCCGGTAAGTTGATTTAGATCAAAGTGAAGCCCACGGACCCAATCTAGGTATCCCTAACCATCAGGAGCTTTGCCGCTCCTCTTCGACGTTAGGGAAACTTTATGGACTATGTGAAACTTATTGTTCTTGGTCTCATCACGATCGTTGCCGCGATTGCGACGAGTTGGGCACATGATCTGGCCTATCAGGTTCATGCGTTCCTGATTATGACTGTCGCCTTCGGGATGTTCATCTGGGTGCTGCGCAACACGGGCGAACCGCCGCGTGCACCGGGCAAGACCGATATCTATTTTGACGGTGTCATTCGGGCAGGCGTGATTGCTACGGCCTTTTGGGGCATCGCCGGTTTCCTTGTTGGCACGTTCATTGCCTTTCAACTGGCATTTCCCGCGCTCAACTTCGATTGGGGCCAACCTTTTACAAACTTTGGCCGTCTGCGCCCGCTGCACACCAGCGCGGTGATTTTTGCCTTTGGTGGCAACGCGTTGATTGCGACGTCATTTTACGTTGTGCAGCGCACCAGCGCCGTGCGCCTCTGGGGGGGCAAGACGGCGTGGTTTGTATTCTGGGGCTACCAGTTGTTCATCGTTCTGGCCGCAACAGGCTACCTGCTGGGCGCGACGCAATCCAAAGAATACGCAGAGCCGGAATGGTACGTCGATATCTGGCTTACAATTGTTTGGGTGACCTATCTGGTTGTCTATCTCGGGACGATCGTGAACCGCCGGGAAAAGCACATCTACGTCGCCAACTGGTTCTACCTGAGCTTTATTATCACTGTCGCGATGCTGCATCTGGTCAATAACCTGTCGGTGCCTGTGTCGATCTGGGGCAGCAAGTCCGTACAAGTCTTTTCGGGTGTGCAGGATGCGATGACCCAGTGGTGGTATGGCCATAATGCGGTGGGTTTCTTCCTGACGGCGGGCTTTCTGGGCATGATGTACTACTTTGTCCCGAAACAGGCCGGACGCCCCGTCTATAGCTACAAACTGTCTATCATCCACTTCTGGGCCCTGATCTTTCTCTATATCTGGGCGGGGCCGCACCATCTGCATTACACTGCTTTGCCGGACTGGGCGTCGACCCTTGGTATGGTGTTCTCCATCGTGCTTTGGATGCCCAGCTGGGGTGGCATGATCAATGGTCTGATGACGCTGCAAGGCGCGTGGGACAAGCTGCGCACCGACCCGATCATGCGGATGTTCGTCCTGTCGCTCGGCTTTTACGGCATGTCCACATTCGAAGGGCCGATGATGTCGATCCGCGCGGTAAATTCGCTGTCGCATTATACTGACTGGACCATCGGGCACGTTCATTCCGGCGCCTTGGGCTGGAACGGCATGATCACCTTTGCCTGCATCTACTTCCTGACGCCAAGGCTTTGGGGCCGTAAACAGATGTATTCCATGTCCGCAATCAGCTGGCACTTCTGGCTCGCGACACTTGGCATCGTTTTGTACGCCTCGTCGATGTGGGTTACCGGCATCATGGAAGGTTTGATGTGGCGCGAGGTGGATGACCAGGGCTTCTTGGTGAACTCCTTTGCCGACACCGTCAGCGCCAAGTTCCCGATGTACGTCGTACGCGGTTTGGGCGGGGTCATGTTCCTGTCAGGTGCGTTGATCATGGTCTGGAACATGTGGATGACCATTCGCGGGGCGAAACCCGCGCATGCGCCGCTGCCTGCCGCCACCCCCAACGCCGTTCCGGCTGAATAAGGAGCCGACCCATGGCCGATAACGAAAAAATCATGTCGTCGGACAAGGATCCGAAAGTGGCCACTCTTTCGGATTTTCCCGACAAAATTCCAAACGAACTTCCACATCAGACGGCGTTGCTGGATCGGCATGCCATCCTGGAAAAAAGCCCGACTTTGCTTTTGACCTTTTCTTTGCTGGTGGTAACCATCGGGGGGATCGTGGAAATTGCGCCGCTGTTCTGGCTGGAAAACACCATCGAAAAGGTTGAGGGGGTGCGGCCCTATAGCCCTCTGGAGCTGACGGGCCGCGACATCTATGTCCGTGAGGGGTGCTATACCTGTCACAGCCAGATGATCCGGCCGATGCGCGACGAGGTGGAACGGTATGGCCATTACTCTCTGGCAGCGGAGTCGATGTACGACCACCCGTTCCAATGGGGTTCCAAACGCACAGGACCTGATCTGGCGCGCGTCGGGCAACGGTATTCGGATGCGTGGCATGTCGACCACCTGAGCAATCCGCAATCGGTTGTGCCCGAAAGCATCATGCCAAAGTATGCTTTTCTTTCTGACGTGGAGATCGAGCCGACGCACATCGAGGCACTGCTCAAGACGCACCGGTTTGTTGGCGTCCCTTATTCGGACGAGCAAATTGATGAGGCACAGTCCGACTTTATGGTTCAGGCCGATCCTGATGCGGACTGGGACGGGCTGATGGAACGCTATCCGGGGGCTGCCGTGTCAAATTTTGACGGACAAAACGAATTGACCGAAATGGACGCACTGATTTCCTACCTTCAGGTCATGGGAACAATGGTCGACTTCTCGACCTTCACCCCAGATGCAAGCCGATAGGAGGCGATGATGGAGATGTATTCCGTATTGAGAGAAATCGCTGACAGTTGGGTTTTGCTGGCCATGTTTGCCTTTTTCGTCGGGGCCGGCATTTGGGCGTTTCTGCCCAGCCAACGCACCGCCCGCGAAGATGCAAGCCTGATCCCGTTCCGAAACGACAGTGCAAAACCAACCTGCGCCGGTACTTGTGACACCTGTGCCAGCAAAGTTGCTGGCGAAAAGTTGAAAGGGTTTGGCAATGTCTGACCGCAAGATTGATGAAGAAACAGGCGTCGAGACGACAGGCCATAGCTGGGACGGCATCGAAGAATTGAACAACCCGCTGCCGCGTTGGTGGCTTTGGACGCTGTATGCCTGCATCGTTTGGGCCATCGGTTACACCATCGCCTATCCTGCCTGGCCGATGTTGACCGGGGCTACCGAAGGTGTGATGGGCTTTTCCACCCGCGCGCAGGTGGCCGAGGATATCGCGGCACATGATGCGAAAAACGAAAATCTGGTTGCTGAATTGATCGCGGCTGATCTGGCGGCGCTCGAACCGTCAAGCGACTTGCACCGCTATGCGGTCGCGCGGGGCGGATCAGTATTTCGGGCCCAGTGCAGCCAATGCCACGGATCCGGCGCGGCGGGGGCTGTTGGCTATCCGAACCTGTTGGATAATGACTGGCTGTGGGGCGGGGATATTGAAACCATCTCGACCACCATCGCGCACGGTGTGCGCAATGAAACCGATGACGATGCCCGGTACTCCGAAATGCCTGCTTTTGGCGAACTGCTTGAAAACAAACAGATTACGGATGTCGTTGAATATGTCGTCAGCCTGTCGTCGTCTGAATTTGACGCATCACGGGCGCAGGCCGGTGCCGAGGTGTTTGCCGACAATTGCGCCTCTTGTCACGGTGACGATGCCCTTGGTGGCCGTGACGTGGGCGCGCCTAACCTCGCCGATGCGATCTGGCTTTATGGCGGTGATCGCTCAACTCTTGAATACACCGTGCGCAATGCCCGCTACGGCGTGATGCCTGCCTGGGGCCAACGTCTGCGCGATGTCGACGTACGTGCTGTGTCTGTTTATGTCCACGCCTTGGGTGGTGGCGAGTAGCATAAAGCGAACCGCCCGTGACATGTTCCCGGGCGGTCCTTTCCCGATGCGATTATTTTCACAAACACTGCCGCTTCGGGGTGCATCTTTGACACAGATCAATGGGAAATTTTCTGCACCGCAGTAATTTCGCGGTACCAACAGGAATTATGTCATGCCGGAACCATCACTCTACGCGCCCCAAGAACCGATCTTTCCGCGCCGTGTCACTGGCGTGTTTCGTCGTTTGAAGTGGTGGATCATGGCTTTGACCTTGGGAATCTACTACCTCACGCCATGGATCAGATGGGATCGCGGTCCCAACCTTCCCGATCAGGCCGTGCTCATCGATATGGCGCATCGCCGGTTCTATTTCTTCTGGATCGAGATTTGGCCGCATGAGTTTTACTTTGTTGCCGGTCTGTTAATCATGGCGGGGCTGGGGTTGTTCCTGTTTACCTCTGCCCTTGGGCGCGTCTGGTGTGGCTATACCTGTCCGCAAACCGTCTGGACCGATCTTTTCATCCTTGTCGAACGCTGGATCGAAGGGGATCGCAATGCCCGTGTGCGTCTGTATAACGCGAAATGGGACCTGAAAAAATGGCGCATGCGCCTGACGAAATGGGCGGTCTGGATGGTGATTGCCGTGGCCACCGGCGGCGCGTGGGTGTTCTACTTTACCGACGCCCCTACTTTGCTGCGCGATCTGGTGAACTTTACCGCGCATCCTGTCGCCTACGGCACAATCGCGGTGCTGACCGCCACGACTTTTGTGTTTGGCGGCTTCATGCGCGAACAGGTCTGCATCTACATGTGTCCGTGGCCACGTATTCAGGCGGCGATGATGGACCCGGACACGATCACCGTCGCCTATCGCGACTGGCGTGGCGAGCCGCGTGGCAAACCGCGCGAAGCCTCCAAAGGGGACTGCATTGATTGCATGGCCTGCGTGAATGTCTGCCCGATGGGCATCGACATCCGTGACGGGCAACAGATGGAGTGCATCACTTGCGCGCTGTGTATCGACGCCTGTGATGATGTAATGGACAAGATCGGCAAGCCGCGTGGCCTGATCGACTACCTCGCGCTGTCTGATGAACCGGCGGAGCGGGCGGGCAATCCGCCCAAGCCGATCTGGAAGCATGTGATGCGCCCGCGTACGATCCTCTACACCGCAATCTGGAGCGCGATTGGTTTGGGCTTGCTCTATGCTTTGTTCATCCGGAGCGACATTGAACTGACTGTCAGCCCTGTGCGCAACCCGACCTATGTGCTTCAATCCGATGGTGCGGTGCGTAACATCTACGATGTGCGCTTGCGCAATAAGGCGGGCGAGGACCGGCTCTTTCACCTGAGCCTGACCAGCGAAGACATCTTGCGGATTGATCTTGAAGGGGCGGGTCTGCTGCGTACTGTCGTTGTGCCAGCCGACAGCACCATTTTGCAGCGGGTCTATGTCACGGCCCGGGCGCAGGACCCCGCCGCGTCGATTCATAAAACCGATTTCCGTCTATGGGCCGAGGACAGGGACGCAGGGATTCGCGCAAGCAGGCCCACGACTTTTAACGGGAGAGTACAATGATCACCGAAATCAAAGGATGGCACGTTTTGACGGGCTTCGTCATGGCGTTCGGGGTTATCATCGCCGTCAACCTGACGCTGGCCTATAATGCCGTGCGTACATTTCCCGGTCTCGAAGTCGCAAATTCCTATGTCGCCAGCCAGACCTTTGACAAGAACCGCACGGCACAACTTGCGCTTGACTGGGATGTCTCGGCGCAATTGAATGGCCACGTGCTTTCCCTGATCATCGAGGCAGACGGGACGCCAATCTCTCCGCAAATCGAAAGCGCGACGTTCGGGCGGGCCACCCATGTCGGTCAGGATGAAACCCCCGCGTTCGAATTTGACGGAACCGCCCTGCGTGCTGTCGTTTCGGGCGGGGCAGGGAACTGGAACCTGCGGCTGCGGGCGCGGGCAGAGGATGGCACCTTGTTCGAACAGCGCATCATCGTCGAGATCGTGTCATGATGTCAGCCTGCCCCGCCTGCGCAGCGGCACCGATGGCCGAAGAGATCGCGAGCGGCCCTGCGCTGCAATTCTCGTTGCCGACAATTCATTGCGCGGCTTGTATCGGAAAAATCGAACGCGGATTGGCGAACATTCCGGGTGCGCGCAAGGTGAGGGTAAATCTGTCGCTCAAACGGCTGACGGTCGAGGGCCCGGTTGATCCCGGCCTGATTACCTCCGGGCTGGCCGATCTGGGGTTTGAAGCGTATCCGCTGGACATCGAAGCACTGAATGCCGTGCGCGACAATGTGGGCCGCGCGTTGCTGGTGCGCACCGCAGTCGCCGGATTTGCCATGATGAACGTCATGCTTTTGTCCGTGGCAGTCTGGTCCGGTGCCACCGATGCAACCCGCGACCTTTTCCATCTGATCTCTGCGGCAATTGCCGTGCCTGTTGTTGCCTATTCCGGCCAGCCATTCTTTGTAAACGCATGGTCTGCCCTGCGTGTGCGGCGCTTGAATATGGACGTGCCGATCTCTCTGGCGATCATTCTGGCCGCGTGCATGTCACTTTTCGAGACGTTGAATGGCGGCACCCATGCCTATTTCGACGCCGCCCTATCGCTGACATTTTTCCTGCTGATCGGTCGCTACATGGACCATCAGACCCGAAGCGCCACCAGTTCAGCCGCAAAAGAATTGACGGCGCTTGAGGTGCAAGCAGCCGAACTGGTTACGCCGTCAGGGATCCGAACCGTGGCTGCGGCAAGTCTGCATATCGGGGACGTGGTGTTGGTGCCCTCCGGCGCGCGGGTGCCGGTTGACGGCACGTTGGATTCGCCCTCGGCCGTGATGGACCGCGCCCTTTTGACGGGTGAAAGCGCTGCTGTCTCCGCCAAGAGCGGCGATCCGCTTCAGGCGGGTGAGATCAATTTGGGCGCGCCTGTGCAGATCCGCGCCACGGCTGTCGGCGAGGATACCTCTCTGCGACGCATGGCAGCCCTGATCGAGACTGCCGAAAACGGGCGCAACAGCTACACCGCTTTGGCCGACCGCGCCGCGCAAATCTATGCGCCCGCAGTACACCTGCTGGCATTGGCCGCATTCTTGGGGTGGGTCGCTGTTTCGGGCGATGTGCGTCTTTCGCTCAATATCGCCATAGCGGTGTTGATCATTACCTGTCCCTGCGCACTGGGACTGGCGGTGCCAGCAGTTTCCACCGCCGCAATCAGCCGGTTGTTTTCCGCAGGGTTCCTCGTCAAACACGCCACCGCGCTGGAGCGTCTGGCAGAGGTCGATTACATCGTATTCGACAAGACAGGTACGCTGACAACGCCAGCTGTAGCGCTTGCGGATGATCTCTCCGACCAAGACAAAGCAGTTGCAAGGGCGCTGGCGCAAGCCTCCCATCATCCGCTGTCAAAAGCGCTTGTCGCTGCGACTTCGGACAGTACCGCCGCGCATCTGGAACACATCCGCGAAGTACCGGGGCAAGGCGTTGAAGGCCGCGATCACGGACAACTTGTAAGACTTGGGCGTGGCGCATGGCTTGGTGCCGGTTTTGCCGGACTGGGTATCAAAATCGGTGACAGACCTGCGCGCGAGATAGAGACCCGCGAAAGTTTGCGCCCCGGTATCCAAGACGCGTTAGGCCGCCTAAGATATCCGTCAGAGATCATCACAGGGGACACATCGGAGCGTGCCCAGACAGTCGCCGATCAATTGTCACTCCCCGTAACTGCGCAGGCGCGTCCTGAAGACAAGTTGCGCCGCTTGGATATGTTGGCGGCTCAAGGGTACAGGGTTCTTATGATCGGGGACGGGCTGAATGACACCGCGGCGCTCGCATCTGCTCACGCCTCGATTGCGCCGTCCACCGCGTTGGAAGCCTCCCGCAATGCCGCTGATATTGTGGTCCTGAAAGAGAGCTTTTCCGAACTGCCGCTTGTGCTGTCCGTTGCCGCAGCGACCCGCAGTTTGTCCAAGCAGAACTTTGCCATTGCCGCGATTTATAACTGCATCGCGGTCCCAATTGCATTGGCCGGGTTCGCAACACCACTCGCTGCTGCGCTTGCAATGTCGGCATCTTCCATCACTGTCCTGCTCAACTCCCAAAGAATGAGGTATGTCCGATGAACGTCCTGGTAATTCTTATCCCTGTTTCGCTTATCCTGGGAGGTATCGGATTGGCGGCATTCTTGTGGTCTGTCCGGTCCGACCAATATGATGACGACAAAGGCAATGCCGCGCGCATTCTGCTGGACGACTAGGGTCGCCAAAACAGGCGCGCAGAGCTTAAGCAAACAAACTAATTTGTTCTTTCTGCAGGATTGGACAATTATGGACCGAAGGGGTTTACCCCTTCGGTTCCCGTCAAAACGCTTTCAACTGCTTTGACGCGGTGACATTGATCTGGCATTAGGATATTCAAACGCGAAGCAACCTATGAAGGACCGCACAAATGGCCGAACACGAACATGGCAGCATGGACTCCAAAGTACAGGAAGATACGTTTAACGGCTTTGTATCTTTTGTCACAAAGACCGTTATCGTTATCCTTGTCGTGTTGGTACTGATGCTGGTATTTGCCCGCTAAGCAACTGTCAGTTCTGTATTTTCGGAGAAGTTTGTGAAACGTATCCTTGTTGCTGTGGTCCTTGTTGGCCTGTTGTCCGCGTGTGCCAATGACCAAAGCCCGGATGCGCCACCCGAGCGCATTGCCAGCGCGGCGTTTCGCGAAGCAGGACCGAAATCACTGACGGTTATGACGGTTGTCAACAACCGGACCGGCAGCGGCGGGCACACGGCCTTGTTGATCAAAGGATCGCAAACCGTGATCTTCGACCCGGCGGGGTCATTTCGTGATGCCCGTGTGGTTGAAAGCGGCGATGTGCTTTACGGGATGGAGCCCAAGTGGGTGAGTGCCTATAAATCCGCACACGCGCGCGAGACCTTTCACGTGGTTTCGCAGGAAATCACTGTCACCCCCGAACAGGCTGAACAAGCCCTGCGTTTGGTGATTGCCAACGGGTCGGTGCCCGGTGCATATTGCACGAATGCGACAACCAATCTTCTGCGGCAGGTAGATGGCTTCGGTTCCATCACTCCCACCTTTTATCCTGTCAAGTTCATGGAACAGGTGGCGACGCTGCCCGGTGTCAGAACCACAAAATTATACGAGAGCGACAGTGGTGAAGTGATCGACGCGGTCCGCGCAAGCCAAGCTGTAAAGTCAGAGTAAATAGAGCAGCGCGTAGAGCGTTCCCGCGCCCGCAAAAATTGACGGGATCATTGATTTGGTCAGCAACGCCACTGCGAATGTGACCACGGCAGCAGCCAGACGCGCCGGGTCAGTCTCGCCTTGGGTGGCGGCGGGCCACAGCACCTGCGGGGCCACCAGCGCGGGGAGAATCGCCACTGCCGTATAGCGCAGATGACGCAGCAGCCAAGGTGGCATCGCGCGGTTGCCCACCAATCCGGTGAACACGAACCGCAAGAAAAAGCTGCCGATGCCAAGGCCGATGATCACGATCCAGAGGGCGGTCCTGTCAATCATTCTGCAGACCCCTGCGTTCCTGCCAAAGTTCGACGCGCGCGCCGGTCATCATGCCGCACAACCCCGCGATGATCAGCCCCAGCGAATAGGGCACATTTACACAGAGCAGGCTGACCACCACCGCCACCAGTGCGGCCGCGACATGTGCCATGGTGCGAAACATCGGCGCGATCATCGCCAGAAACGTCAACGGGATTGCAAAATCAAGCGCCCAGCTTTCGGGAACCCGCGCGCCGAGAAGCGCGCCCAGAAAAGTGAAAACGTACCACAACGGTGCCACTGCGGTTACCGCGCCAAAGAAATAGCCCATCCGTTGCGGGACGCTCATCTCTGGCGCGCGCTCAAACTGCGAGACTGCCACAAGATAGGACTGATCCACCGTCAGATAGGCTGCAAAAGCCCGTTGCCACAGGGGCGCCGCCCCGATCCACGGCGTCAGGGATGCCGAATACATCGCCATTCGCAAGTTGACTGCAAGCGCCGACAGGAGCACCACAAAAGTCGGTGCGTTTTCCTGAAGCAATTGCAGTGCCGTAAATTGCGCCGCCCCCGCGATCACCACCACGGAAAACGTCAAGGCTTCCAAAACGCTCAACCCGGCTTCGGTAGCGATCAGCCCGAACAGCGTGGCAAATGGGATGATCACCACAACGAACGGCGCGCCGTCTTTCAGACCTTTGATAAAGGCGGATTTGGGTGTGGTGATGACCATGCGTTGCCCCTAGATTGATCAACACAGGCTTACCGCCACAAAGCAGGGGATACAATTGGCCCGAGACATTGATCTGAGTGACTATTTGATCGCCCCTGATCCGGGCGCGGCGCGCCTTACACGGGCTGTGCGCGGGGTGGATCATCTGGGCCAGGAAACAACCCTCCGCGTGGTGGAAGAGCGTCCGCTGACAATCTTTCTGAATGCGCAGGAAATCGTGACGGCGATGACCATCGGGGACTATCCGCAATACCTCGCGCTCGGCTTTCTGCGCAATCAAGGAATGTTGCGGGTGGACGATGAAATCACCCGCGTTGATTATGATGAAGAGCTTGAGACAGTGGTCGTGCGCACCGCGCGGGCGACGGACTACGAAGATAAGATGCGCCGCAAGACCCGCACCAGCGGTTGCGCGGTCGGCACGGTTTTCGGCGATATGATGGAGGGTCTGGAAGGTGTGCACCTGCCCGAAATGCCGATCCGTACGTCGTGGCTCTACGCGCTGAGTGCCAAGATCAACCGCACGCCGAGCCTCTATCTTGAGGCGGGCGCGATCCACGGCACGGTGCTGTGCCACCAAGATCGACCGCTGGTCTATATGGAGGACGTGGGCCGCCATAATGCAGTCGACAAGATCGCGGGCTGGATGCTGTCAGAGCAGGCCACATCCGGTGACAAGATCCTGTATACTACGGGGCGGCTGACCTCCGAAATGGTGATCAAAACAGCAATGATGGGGATTCCCGTGCTTGCCTCACGCTCCGGTTTTACGGCGTGGGGCGTGGAAATTGCGCAGCAGGTCGGCCTGACCCTGATTGGCCGGATGCGCGGCCAGCGGTTTGTCTGTTTAAGCGGTGAGGACCGGCTGATCCGCGATGCAGACCCGGCGGCAGTTGTTGAAGAGCCGCGCAAGTCCGGGCGCAAGGGGGCGGAATGAAACAGCCACTTGGCGTCATCCTCGCAGGCGGGCAAGCCACCCGCATGGGCGGTGGGGACAAGGGGCTATTGCCGCTGGGAAAAGGGACATTGTTGTCGTCGGTGATTGCACGGCTGGAACCGCAGGTGGCAGGGGTGGCGTTGAATGCGAACGGGGATCCGGGGCGTTTTTCCTCGCTTGGGCTGCCTGTTCTGGCAGATTCAATCGAAGGTTTCGCAGGACCGCTGGCAGGTGTTCTCGCGGGGCTGGACTGGGCCGCCAGCCAGGGAGCCGAGACAATCGTGACAGCGGCTGCTGATACGCCGTTCTTTCCCTGCGATCTGGTGCCGCATCTGTTGCTGGCTGGCGAAGGTATGGACCATCCGCTGGTGCTGGCCACAACGCCCGATCCCAAACGTGGCACCGCGCGGCATCCGACATTCGGTCTCTGGCCCGTGTCCCTGCGTGATGATGTGCGCGCGGCACTTGAGGGCGGGCTACGCAAGGTGGTTCTGTGGACAGATCAACATGGCGGCCGCGAGGCCTTGTTTCCGGACGCATCCGCTTTTTTCAACGTCAATACGCCTGACGATCTGGCGCAGGCCGAGGCGATGATATGAGGCTCTACGGTGTTGTCGGTTGGAAAAATGCAGGCAAGACCGGCCTGATGGAACGTCTGGTGAGCGAGATTGCGGCGCGCGGTTTCAGCGTTTCAACAGTCAAACATGCGCATCACAGTTTCGATGTCGATCACCCCGGCAAGGACAGCTTTCGCCACCGCGTTGCCGGCGCATCCGAGGTTCTGCTGAGTTCGCGCAACCGCGTCGCCCTGATGCAGGAATTGCGGGGTCAGGATGAACCGACGCTGAATGCGTTGCTTGCCCGCCTGCATCCTGTCGACCTCGTTTTGATCGAGGGGTACAAACGCGATCAACACCCTAAAATCGAGGCGCATCGGGCAGAGACAGGCAATCCGCTGATCGCGCCCGACGACCCCACAATCCGCGCCGTGGCCAGCGATGTTCCCCTGACGTCTGATCGCCCGGTGTTTAACTTGAACGACACCACGGCGATTGCCGACTTCATCCTTGCCGAGGTGGGTTTGTGAGCGGGTTTGATACCTTTGTCGTGGTCGATTGGTCGGCCCGTTCAACGCCTTCGCCGAAAAAGCCAAGCAAAGATTCGATCTGGATCGGCGTAGCACATCAGGGGGAGGTCAAATGTACCTATCACCGCACCAGAGATGCTGCGATGCAGGCACTCACACAGCTTTTTGATGCTGAGATCTCAGCCGGACGGCGGGTGATCGCGGGATTTGATTTCCCCTTTGCTTACCCAAGGGGTTTTGCGCGTCGGGTAGCAGGGTCGGATGATCCGCTTGCGCTTTGGTCCGCTCTTGCCAGCAAAGTGGAGGATAATCCTGATAATTCAAACAACCGCTTTGAAGTTGCGCGCGCTCTTAACGGGCTCTTTGACGGTGTGGGGCCTTTTTGGGGGTGTCCGGCGAATGTCGCGGATGCAGCACTTCCGGCGAAAGGTACTTTGCGCCACGGCCATCTGTTACCGGAAAAACGTGGCGTGGAATTTGCTCCCGGGCTTGGACGGGCACAACCATGCTGGAAGCTTTTCACAACTGGATCAGTCGGGTCTCAGGCGCTGTTGGGTATTCCCCGTCTTGAGGCGCTGCGCGCTCGGTATGGCGCAAAACTCGCCGTAGCCCCTTTTCAAACACCTGATACGGCGCTGGTGCTTGTCGAGTTGTTTCCGTCCCTTATTGCGGATGTTATATCCCAGCTGCGCGAACCGAAAGAGATCAATGATCGTGCGCAGGTGCGGGTGCTGGCGAGTGCCCTGTCGCGGTTGGACGCGGGCACATTGAATGAAATGGCGCAGGCCGGTGATCCGGTCGAGGGGTGGATACTTGGCGTGGGGCATGAGGAGGCATTACGTAAAGCGGCGCGAGATACCTTTGTGCCGGCCCTGAAAAATGATTGTTTTGCCCTTCCACCCGGCGTGCATTGGACCCCCGTGGAAGAGGCGCTGGCGCTGTTGAAAGAGCGCCTGTCTCCTGTGACGGCAACCCGAACGGTGACGCTGACTGCGGCCCTGGGCCGGATCAATGCGCAAACTATTCTGGCGAAACGTGCCAATCCGCCGCTGCCCAATACAGCGGTGGACGGATACGGCTTTGCAGGCGGCTTCGGCGCGGGGAGCCACACACTGCCGCTGGCAACGGGCCGCGCGGCGGCGGGGGATGCGCCCGGTTCGGTGGCAAAGGGGCAGGCGATACGGGTGCTGACGGGAGCTGCCTTGCCCGATGGGGTGGACACGGTCATCTTGCAGGAAGACGTGCAGGTAGAGGGTCACGAGATCCGGTTTTCGGGCCCGATCAGGCAAGGCGCAAACACACGAAAGGCCGGAGAGGACGTGGTTAACGGCCAGGAAGTATGCGCGGCGGGCAGGCGCATCGGTCCTGCGGATCTGGCCCTGATGGCGGCTACGGGCGTGTCAGAGGTTGTGGTGCGCACGCCACTTCGGGTCGGTGTTCTTTCTACCGGCGATGAAATTGTCGGGGTGGGCGCGCAGGCGGGCGAGGGCCAGATCTATGATGCCAATCGACCGATGCTGCTGGGGCTGATCGACCAGTTCGGACATGAACCGGTTGATCTGGGCATTGTGGGGGACGACCGCGCGGCACTCAAGGTGCGGCTTGAGAAAGCGGCGACCGAGGTGGACGTGATCCTGACCAGCGGCGGTGCCTCTGCCGGGGATGAAGATCATATGTCGGCGTTATTGGCGCAGGCTGGCGCCATGGCACTGTGGCGCATTGCGATCAAGCCGGGGCGGCCCCTGGCGCTGGGCATGTGGCAGGGTGTGCCGGTGTTTGGCTTGCCGGGGAATCCGGTGGCGGCGATGGTCTGCACCCTGATCTTTGCGCGACCTGCGATGTCGTTGCTGGCAGGGGCTGGGTGGAGCGAACCGCAGGGATTTGATGCGCCCGCAGCCTTCACGAAACGTAAAAAGGCAGGTCGGCGCGAATACCTGCGCGCCCGCATCCGAAACGGACGGGCGGAGGTTTTTGCGTCTGAAGGGTCAGGGCGGATCAGCGGCCTGAGTTGGGCGGAGGGGTTGGTTGAATTACCGGAGCCTGCTGCCGAGATCATGCCTGGGGATAGGGTGCGGTTTATCCCCTACGGCAGTTTCGGAGTAGTGTGAAAACTGGCGTAGGGCGGCTTGTTGCGAAAGGCAGTGGGACCGTAGCCTAAAGTTTGCGAAGTTCGACTATATCTTCGTCATCGGACTGCGCAGAAGCAGATAGAGTGCATTCACTGCAATCATTGCAATGCCCCCTATTTCCATCGCCCAATTCATCCGAATACTGCCAATTTCATAGCCGATAAATTGGTCGAAATGATGAAACCCTGCGGCACGGATTGCGATAAAAGCGAGCAGAAATAGAAGACCGATCAATGCGAGCCATAAATGTCTGAGTTCCCTCCGCATCATCCAGAATAGCACAACCGCAGTCAAAAAGGTTGCTCCGATGACTGCGATTATGAACTTGATCTGGACAGACTGTCGCTCAGCATACCAACCCTGCGCTTGGGCTAAACAACGCCCCGCTGCCGTTAAGGCAGACTGCAAATCAAGCTGCTTGTTGATTGCCAATGCAAGAAGAAAGAGCGATAAAATGAGCCAGAAAATGCGTTGTCTTCCGTAGCGCTTGTAGAATACCAGTGCGGCCAACAAACTGGCGCCAAAGTAAAAGGCAACTGTTATCCAGCCCATCGCAGTTGGATCACCTATCTCTGGCGACCATCTCGCGAAAACGCAGTCAGCGAGTTCAGTTGTGCTCACACCATACTCCAGTTTGAAGCTGTCCTAGCGCCAATCGAACGGAATGGGATCAAATTGTGCTCATCCCGACCCAACGTTCCGGGTGGTAAGGGCATGGATTACCCGGCGTCTGATTGCGAACGTCAACGGCAGAAAAGTCAATCAAACGTGCCGGCACACCGCCCCAGCAACATGAATGCCCGTGCGGTGCGCGTGTCCGCTAGTGCAGAAATTTCACCATCTGATGCGTTTGCTTCGAACAGGGCAAAGCTTTTGTCGAAACGGCGCAGGAAATGGTGCGCGGCGTCGCGAAAGATCGGGTCTTGCTTCATGCGCGCATTGCTCAGGGTAAGTGAGGATCGATCACGGATACCGCCAAGGGCGGCGATCGGGCGGCCTCGCGTACCTTGGGCGAATTGGCGCCACACTTCGGGGCGGGCGCGGTCGGGGCGCAGATCGTCCATATAGATACCGTCCTGACTGAGCAGGGTCAGCACATCCTGCGCCGCCGTAATCAACTGGCTGGCAGAGCGGTCCTTGAGCGCGCGGCGCAGCGAGGCAAATCCGACCTCGTCTTCGGCGGTTTCGGGAAAATTGAGCGCACGAATAAAATCATCGGTAGACAAAACCGGCGCGATATCAACAGCCTGCGTGCCAAGTGCGAGCGTGGCTTGATCGTCGGTTGCTGCCTGTGCCGGTTTTTGCACGGGTCGGGCGTTTTCATCCCGACGGCTCTGGAATGTGGCCAGCGCGGTTTCCGTCTTGCGCGCCGCTGCGGCGATTTCATCAAGTTTACGCGCTACAGATGGTTCTGTGCGGGCTCCGTGGCTTTGCACCTGCGCGATATATGCCTGCCGGATGCCATCAATAGCGGTCTGCAATCGCTGGCTTTCCTCGCGCATCACGCGGCTGGCCCGCATTGCTGTGGCGGCGACCCAGATCATCGCAACAGGCATGAAAATCGCGAGCATCGTCATCAGGAAACGAAGGCCGCCATCGTCAGTCTGCGGATCGGGGTTTTCGGGCTGCAACAGAAAAAAGATCACAGCCCCCACCAGCCAGATGGCGGACAGGGCAACGGCGACAATCTCAATCTCGCTCACACCGGCAGGTCTGGGCTTGTCGTAGATCCCAAGTGGCGTTGGCCGCGTCGCGCTGTCGCGCTGTCTGGGTTCGCGGGGGTCGGCGACCCTTTCGGTGCTGCCGGAAGAAGAGTCAGACATGGGTGCGTTCCGGCCTAAGCATAGACGATCTTCAGGATTTCATACGATTTCACACCGCCGGGAGTGCGCACCTCGACGCTGTCGCCTTCCTCCTTGCCGATCAGCGCGCGGGCGATGGGGGATTTGATGTTGAGCAGTCCATCCTCGATCTTGGCTTCGTATTCGCCAACAATCTGATAGGTTTTTTCCGCGTCGGTATCTTCGTCCACCAATGTAACACGCGCCCCGAATTTGATCGCGCCCGATAGTTTTGACGGGTCA
This sequence comes from Sulfitobacter sp., assembly GCA_049645905.1. Taxonomy (GTDB): domain Bacteria; phylum Pseudomonadota; class Alphaproteobacteria; order Rhodobacterales; family Rhodobacteraceae; genus Sulfitobacter. The sequence continues at coordinate 3,838 of JBARUV010000258.1, read as the reverse complement.
ATCACATCGGCAAGGGAAATCACGCCCTCGAGTTCTTTCACGCGCCCTTCGATAAAGGACTGCTTTTCCTTGGCCGAATGATATTCGGCATTCTCCGACAAATCGCCGTGTTCGCGCGCCTCGGCAATCGCCTTGATGATTGCAGGTCGTTCGACGGACTTCAGGTGCTTGAGCTCTGTCTCGAGGGCGGTATGGCCCGCGCGGGTCATCGGGATCTTTTCCATGGTCAACACTTGCGTAAAAGTTGGCTGCGGCCCGGAGTGTACCCCGGACCGCAGCAGTTTCAGAATATCTTGCCATTTACCTGACCCAAAGCGGGACCCGATTGCAAGAGGCGTCGGCAGGGGAGCGCGCATGCGCAGGCGCGGGAGTAGGAAGAAATGCGCTTGTTTGCGGCGGCCAGCGGTTTTTCGTGGGTCAATCGTACTGCACAACCTCGTACTCTATGCCGTCGCCATCGTGGAAATAGAACCGTCGACCCGGTTCGTAGGTGCCGTGATTTTCGGTCTTGAAACCATGCGCTTTGATTGCGGCCTCTGTCGTATCAAGATCATCCACCACCACGGCCAGATGATTGAGGCCACCAACCGTCTGGTAATTATCGTCGGTTGGTGCGTTGACCCTATCCGGCGAATACAACGCGACGTAGTGACTGTTGGTTCCCACATGTTTGGTATGGCCCCCCATTATCGCATCGCCTTGCCAGCGGATATGCCAGCCAAAAAGCGTTTCCATCCAAGCGGCAGTTGCGGCCGGATCAGAGACGGTGATGTTTGCGTGTTCAAGCATTGCGGGCATGGGGTTTCCTTTCGTTCTGCGTTGACGTTACCATAGGATAATTTCTATACCTAACTTTAGGTCAAGGTATTAATTGAAAGAGATCATGACAGTAAATGACGGGCTGACAATCGGCGCGCTCGCCAAGCGCACAGGTCTCGCGGTGTCGGCGATCCGGTATTACGAGGCGCAGGGACTGATCCAGCCGTGGCGAAACACAGGCGGGCAGCGGCGGTTCGGTCGGGCTGATATCCGGCGGCTCAGCTTTGTGATGATTGCCCAGCAGTTCGGATTTACCCTGCCCCAGATCAAGGAGCAGTTGGACCGTTTGCCGGGCGGACGGACCCCGACACGCGCGGATTGGGCCGGCATCAGCAAAGGATTTCGCAAGGCCCTTGATGCGCGGATAGTGACGCTCACGAAATTGCGCGACAATCTGGATGGATGTATCGGCTGCGGATGTCTGAGCCTTGAAAGTTGCGCGTTGTATAACCCCGCTGACCGCGCAGCGAAAAAGGGGCCGGGGCCGCGCTATCTTATGGGCGACAGCCCGTCAGACTGACCCGATCTCCTTCCGGATTTTGAGAATTCCCTCATGAATGGTAAACTGTTCGCGCAATTAACCCCAATTTTTCTGGGGGATTCGACAGTACCACATTTATGCAAATGAATTTTGGGGGGCGATATGGTTGGTATTTCCGACATCAAATGGTTCAAGGAAACATTCTGGGGTGAGATAAAAGCATCCACAGATGGCACCGCATTTGACCCTGACATGCTGATATCGATTGCCTGCCAGGAAACCGGATCGATCTGGGGGCCGATGCGTAGAAAAGGTCTGCCGAAAGCGGATATTGTACGGCTCTGCTGCGGTGATACGCTGGATTCAGACAAGGGACGCCGCGCGTTTCCCAAGACCAGAGCGGCGCTTGAGGTGCATCTTGGTGGCACAGAAATGTTCCAGATTGGCCGCGCTGCATTGCTGGCGATGTCTGAACATGTGCCGGGGTACGGTTTTGCCAAGGACCGGCCTGACAAATTTTGCCACGGATACGGCGTCTTTCAACTCGACCTCCAGTACTTCAAATCAGATCCGGAGTACTTCCTCCGCAAACGCTACGAGGATTTCGGGGAAACGCTGGGGCGGGCCTTGGGAGAATTGCAATCCTGCCTGAAAAAGCGCGGGTTGGATGACATGGCCCAATTGTCGGACTTCGGGTTTGTGACCGTTGCGATTGCTTACAACACAGGCGGCTATCGCCCCAACAAAGGCCTGAAGCAGGGGCATTTCGACGGTGCGAAATTCTATGGAGAACATGTAAACGATTTTCTTGCGCTGGCACGGTCCATTCCGGGCCCGGACGGGTCTGTCGCGCCTTTGATTGCAGGGTCTGGCCCCGCGATCATCACTGCAACCCAAGTACCGCAAGCGACCGGCCCGCATTTCCGGGTCGATACAATGCTGACTTCGCTTCGGCTCCGTTCTGAGCCCGAGGTGAGCGACCCGCTGACCCAGAATGTCCTGGCAGAAATGCCCGATGGTTGGCTCGTGCGCGCCTTTGATGAACCGGCGCTGAACGGGTTTCAACGGATTGAGGTGAATTTGGATGGTGCGCTTTTTGACGGCTACGTGGCGCAGGAGTTTTTGAGACCGACGACAGAGGTGTCGCTGCCGGAGGCCGACATTTCACCGCTTGTCGCACAGAAATATCCCGCTGTTTTGATGCCCAGAAAGGCAGGCACCAGAACATTGCGCAAGGACAAGGCCAATGCCCATTCGCTGAATGAGGACAACATGCCGATCCGGACAGGAGGCACGCCAGAAGATCTGCGCAGTTCGCTGGCCGACGTCATCGGCTATCTGAACCCTGCCAACAAGGCACACAAACGCTATGCACCGCGCGACGGGCTGACATTCTGCAACATCTATGCCCATGACTTCTGCGCATTGGCCGGTGTCTATTTTCCGCGGGTTTGGTGGAATGATACCGGACTGGCCAAGATACAGGCAGGGCAGGATGTCGCGCCGCTTTATGGTAACACGATCCGCGAGATGCGGGCCAATGACCTGTTCCGCTGGCTGCGCGACTACGGAGCCGAGCATGGCTGGCAACGGGCAATCGACGCGACTGAATTGCAAAACAACGCAAATCTGGGTGCAGTTTGCCTGATTATCGCGCGCCGCAAGCAGGAAGGAAAATCAGGCCACGTGGTTGCGGTGGTTGCCGAAACATCTGACCATGCCGCCAAACGCATGCCCGGTGGCGAAGTGTCGTCGCCTTTGCAAAGTCAGGCGGGATCAAGCAACTTCAATTTCGGTACCGGCAGGCCAAACTGGTGGCGCGGAAATCAGTTTGCCGAAAGCGCGATGTGGTTTGCACGTTAGGGCCGCGACGCAACGGTATTGTCACATTTCATGTCGCCCTGTGGCCAAGCGTGATTTGACCTGACCGCCCTTCGCGGTGACTCTGGGGCCAGTACACTCGCGGAGTTTGAATATGCGTAAGTTTGCCCTCGCGGCACTGGTTGTTGGCCTGATATTGTCACTTAGTGATGCGCGGGCGTCGGATGATATGGCCGATGCGCGGGTGATCCTGAATGCGAAGGCCAATACGGTCAAGAAATGGCAGTATGTTCCGCGCTTTGTGGTGGTGCATGATCGCCCTGTGGATCGCGACGCTTTTGCCGAGGTGACGGGGTTCATCAGTCGTGCCACCGGCCTTGATCTGGCGATACCGGATTTTGTGGAACTCGCGGCGGACACATTGGGCGATCGGTTCTATACCGCCTCCCGTTATTCTCCACGCACCACGCAGGGCGGGCAGATGACCAGCGATCTGTTGATCGCCGGAGTCGAGGATCTGAACCTGAGCGCCAATGTATTCATCTTTCTGGTCTCCCCGCCGTTGGCATCACATTTCATGGTGCTGACGGCCTATGGTCGCTCCTCCGCCAACCTCCCTCGCGCCTATGTGCAGGGGACCGGACCGTGTTATTTCAATGTCCTCAGCAATGCCCAAAGCATCCAGTTCGGCACCATTCTGATCGCCCCCGAACTGGA
>JBARUV010000257.1:0-4021 GCA_049645905.1 Sulfitobacter sp. | reverse complement strand
TGCGATAGGATCGTTCATAATATGCTCTCCTTACCAGCTTGACTTGACCATGCCGGGGATTTGGCCAGCAGAGCCAAGATCCCGCAGCGCGATCCGCGAGATTTTCAGTTTACGATAATAGGCGTGTGGACGGCCGGTCAGCTGGCAACGGTTGTGCAAACGCACAGCCGAAGAGTTGCGGGGCAGTTTCGCCAAAGCCAAAGAAGCGCGGAAACGCTCTTCCATCGGCTTTTCCTGGTCGCTGACGATTGCCTTGAGCGCAGCGCGCTTTGCGGCAAACTTTTTGACCAGTGCTTCACGCTTCTTCTCGCGTGCGATCATGGATTTCTTAGCCATTTTCTATTCCCTCCCGATCAAGACGTGAAAGGCATGTTGAAGGCTTTCAACAGGCTTTTCGCTTCTGCGTCGGTTTTCGCCGTCGTGGCGATCACGATGTCCATTCCCCAGTTTTCGTCGACTTTATCAAAGTCGATTTCCGGGAATACGATATGCTCTTTCAGGCCCATGGCATAGTTACCACGGCCGTCAAAGCTTTTGTCCGAGATGCCGCGGAAGTCACGGATACGGGGCATTGCAATCGTAATCAGACGATCCAGAAATTCGTACATGCGATCACCGCGCAGGGTTACTTTCGCACCCAACGGCATTTCCTCACGTACGCGGAAACCCGCGATGGATTTCTTGGCGATCGTGGTCAGCGCTTTCTGGCCGGCAATCGTTGTCAGGTCTTCCTGCGCGGATTTGGCTTTCTTGCTGTCACGCACGGCTTCGGCGCCACAGCCGATGTTCAGAACGATCTTGTCCAGACGCGGGATCTGCATTTCGTTCTTATAGCCGAACTCTTCCATCATCGCGGGACGAATCTTGTCCTTGAATTCTGTCTTGAGGCGGGGTGTGTAGGTTGCATCATCAAGCATCAGATTGCGTCCCCTGTTGTCTTGGCAAAGCGCACTTTCGTGTCGCCGTCCATTTTGAACCCGACGCGGCTTGCTTTGCCATTGGCATCCACAATTGCGAGGTTGCTCAGGTCAATCGGCATCGCCTTGGGGATGCGACCGCCCTGAGATGTCTGGGACTGGCGGGTGGCGCGAATGGAGATGTTGATCCCGTCCACGACAGCCTTGTTGGATTTGGGGTCAACAGAGGAAATGCTTCCTGTCTTGCCTTTGTCCTTGCCGGCCAAAACGATGACCTTGTCACCTTTTCTAAGCTTAGCAGCCATGATTACAGCACCTCCGGAGCGAGCGAGATGATTTTCATGAAGTTCTTGCCGCGCAACTCACGCACAACTGGTCCAAAGATACGTGTACCGATGGGTTCGTTGTTGTTGTTGAGAATGACCGCTGCGTTGCGGTCAAAGCGGATGGCGGTGCCATCGTCGCGACGTACTTCTTTGGCGGTGCGAACAACAACGGCTTTACGCACGTCGCCTTTTTTTACACGGCCGCGTGGGATGGCTTCCTTGACCGAGACGACAATGATGTCGCCCACGGATGCGTACTTACGCTTGGAACCGCCCAGGACCTTGATGCACTGAACACGGCGCGCGCCGCTGTTGTCAGCAACATCCAGGTTGGTCTGCATCTGGATCATTTGGTTTCTCCCGACCTTTGGGGGGCCGATGCGTGGCCTTCTCCCCCAGGGTTTCGATTAAAGGTTAGTGCTTACGCCTCGGCGGTAACCACTTCCCAACGTTTCGTTTTCGAGCGTGGCGGACATTCGATGATGCGGACAGAATCCCCAACCTTGAATGTGTTGTTCTCATCGTGAGCCCGGTATTTTTTGGACTTACGAATGGTCTTTTTCAAAACCGGATGCGTAAAGCGGCGCTCTACGGATACGGTGATCGTCTGTTCGTTGGCGTCCGATGTAACGGTGCCTGTCAGAATTCTCTTTGGCATGGATCAGGCCTCCGCTTCGGAAGCTGCAGCAGCAGCTTTTTGGTTCAACACAGTTTTCACGCGGGCCACGTCACGCTTGACGGAGCGCAGACGCGCAGGATTTTCCAGCTGGCTTGTCGCTTGCTGAAAACGCAGGTTGAAGGCTTCTTTTTTCAAAGCAACAAGCTCATCGCGGAGCTGGTCCGGTGTCTTGTCGTGTAGTTCCTTGGCGTTCATCGCCTTTTCCTTTCAACATCACCGGCAGGCCGCATTAACGCGTTACCCTGATTCCCGGTGGAGGTGGGTGAAGTGCGCCGTATAGGAGGGTTGCAAGCATGGCGCAACCCCTCAATCGCGCAAGCCGTTCAACACTGCCAAAGCAGAATGACGCGACACCACATTTGGGGTATTATCGACCGAAACCCATAGCTCTGAAAGGACTTCATATGTTATTCCGTTTCTTAATCTCGATTGGCCTTTTTGCGTCCCCCGTTTCTGCCGACGTCTGGACCTTTGCCACACCGTCGGGAAACATCGAATGCGTCGTGGGCGAAGGCTTCGAGGGTTCAGACATAGAATGTACGATCTATCGCCGGAGTGAAGCAGCGATGGTTCCCCAGTTGGCAGGGTGCCCCTTATCGCGTGGTGTCACTTTCTTTATGTATGATCGTGGTGGCGTACGAGCGACCTGCACGCCGGCATCATGGCGTCCGTCGGGCGGTCAAAGCATTGCCGAATACAATGTTTCGGGCGATTTCGGCGGGTTCTCCTGTCATTCAGCAACTTCGGGTCTTCAATGCCGCAACCTTGACGGACACGGCTTTCACCTGTCACGTGCAAATCAGCAGATATTCTGATCTGTTTGACTATCGTCACCACGAGGCCGTTGCGGTAACAGTTTTCCATGACACATATCAAATCCCTCTTTGCCACCCGCCTCTACCACGCGCACCTTTCAGAGCACGCTCCTGCGATTGATCCAGATGAGATGGAAGCATCCTGCTATTCCATCGCCGAGGACGATGAAGCGGGCCAGAAGTGGTCAGAAGACAACGGATATCCAGGCTATACTTCGTATGCATCCTTGGACGACCTGCCCTACCGGTTTCCGATCTTTGCCGATCTGGTGAAGACGCTGGATGCTCATGTGGCAGCCTTTGCAAAGGATCTGGAGTTTGATCTGGACGGGAAAAAGCTGGCGCTGGATTCGCTGTGGATCAACATCCTGCCGGAAGGCGGCATTCATACCGGCCACATCCACCCCCACTCCGTCATCTCCGGCACAACATATGTCGCGATGCCGGACGGCGCCTCTGCATTGAAACTGGAGGATCCTCGGCTGCCGATGATGATGGCTGCTCCCGGGCGGCTAAAGGACGCGCGCGAGGAATTGCGCACCTTTGCCTATATCGCCCCTGCTGTGGGTGACGTGCTCCTATGGGAAAGCTGGCTGCGCCACGAGGTGCCGATGAACATGTCCGAAGACGACCGTTTGTCGGTGTCGTTTAACTACGGTTGGACGTAGGAAGGGTCTTAACCCGTTTCGCTTTGGTTGGTGGGTTCAAACCCACCCTACTTAACCTTCTTGCGCGCCTCTTCCTGTTCCTTGACCGCGGCCTTTTCTTCCTTGGTCATCTTGTTGCCCCATTGATTGTTGGAGAGACCAAGGTCGGCAGGCATCGGCTTGGTCTTGCCCTTTTTGACGGAGCCACCTTTGTCGAGGAAGGCTTGGATGAGGTCTTCGTCGGTCGTGGGTTTGGGGACTTGTTTCATGGGCGGTTCCTTTTTGACGCGAGTATCTGCATCGTAGTTATATGAGGCGAATGTGGCTAGAGCCCGAGAGCGCATCTTTTGCAGGCGATGGGATTGATTGGAAACGAAGAGAGCAAGCGCGGTTCCTTGAGTTTCTCGCCGGAGGAGTACACTATCTCCCTACTGACTCCCTACTGGTCAAGATATCGAGATGGTCCCAAACAAACTTACCCTAACAGCTCAGGGCCAAGCATCCATCAAGAGCGGCGATTACATAGCTCCAAGGTGAATGTTTTGGATCAATAGAAAGCCCCCGCTGATCACTCAGCGGGGGCTCCCTATCGTACCGTCGCAAGGTGGGTTGAAACCCCACCCTACGGAGGGTGGGG
>JBARUV010000256.1:0-21552 GCA_049645905.1 Sulfitobacter sp. | reverse complement strand
GAGTTTTGATTAAGGCGGGGTGTGATGCCCCGCCTTGTTTTTTGTCGTAGGGAAAAGTGAAGGGGCAAGGCCATGTCGAATGTTGTGATGCTGAAACCGGTGCGCAAGCAGGAAATTCAGGACGTCCTTGCGCGGCTCATTGCCGGCGTGGCACAGGATCGTCGCACCTCGGATGATGTGTTTTGGCTCAAGGAAAACGCAGAATTGTTGGGCGTGTTGGTTGGCACAGGAACGCGACCGGATGCCACGGCGCTCGCCCCGTTTGAAGAGTTTTACGCAGGCATTGCGCAACGGCTGCAGTTCTTCCCGCAATACTACCGGTTTTTGCTGTCGCTCTGCCTTGATCTGGAGGACCTAGGTCTGCCTGGCGATCAGGGGACCAAAGTGACGCAATGGGTCGCTCGCAGCGGTCTGGTCGATGCGGAATTGTCCGATTTACAGCGCGGCGAGGCGCGGCGATTGTTGGCGCGGCGTGGCGCGGCACGACAGGAAGATCCTGACCTTGATGCGCGCTTGGAACGGTTCATCGGGCGGCCGGCCACCTTCGCAGTGCCAAACAAAAAGGCAGCCTATGAACTGACCCATATCGTGTTCTATTTGTCAGAATACGGGCAGCACGACCCGGAACTGGCCCCGGAAGCGATCCGGAGCCTTCGGTTTGCCGGATTGCTCGCCTATCTGGATCAGAATGTCGACCTGCTTGCCGAAGTTTGCACCGCCCTGCGCTTTGCCAGGGCAGGAGTGCCGCCGATCTGGGAGGCTGCCGTTACAAAGGCCCATCGCGCCATCATGCTCGACCAGAGTGGTCAGGCCGGTTTGAATGATGCTTTTCATGAATATCTGGTGACTGGCTGGATGGTCCACGTCGCAGGCGGGGTCGCGTTTGGAGCGGAACTCCCCGACGCGCCGCTGCGGTTTCACAGGCCGGTGGCCGCGCAAGGTGCGTTGCGCACCATGTCGGAATGTATGTTCGAGATGGGCGAAAACCGCAGCGGCAGTTGGCAGCAGATGCGGCCTCATGTGTTGTCGATGCTGGGGTCGAACGGGCACGAGGTGCTGGTGCAGGCCGAGCGTTCCAGTGACGAGTTTGAGGCATTCTTTGAAGGGTTCGCCCGCGCAGGGCAAATGTAGCCTACATCGAAAACGATGTGCCACAGCCGCAGGACGCTGTTGCATTGGGGTTTTCGATCACAAATCGCGCGCCGATCAGTTCTTCGGAGAAATCAATCACCGCGTTGGCCAGAAACGGCAGCGAAATGGAATCGACCACCACCTTCTGTCCGCTGCCTTCCAGCACCAGATCGTCGTCTTTGGGATCATCCAGCGCGATTTCGTATTGAAAGCCTGAGCACCCGCCGCCTTCGACAGCAACACGCAGGGCCTTGCCGTCACCCGCCGCACCGATCTCGGCAAGGCGTTCAAAGGCGCGGGGGGTCACTTTGGGGGGCAGGTTCATGGCACTCTCCGGGTGGGCTTCATCACGACGGTTTCGCGTCGGTTTCATTTCCTCTTCCTCTAACATATAGAAACCCTCAGGACAGGCCACAAGGACCACGCACATGCGCGCACCTTTTGCCTCTGATCCGGCCACTGCCAGGGGACGGCGCGTGCCGGAGGAGGAAAGCGCGTTCCGATCCTGCTATCAGCGGGACCGGGACCGGATCATTCACGCCAGCGCCTTTCGGCGGCTCAAGCACAAAACGCAGGTTTTTGTGGAGCATGAGGGCGACTATTACCGCACCCGACTGACCCATTCGATTGAAGTTGCGCAGGTGGCGCGGACGATCTCCGGTGCGTTGGGATTGAACGGAGAGTTGACCGAGGCGGTCGCACTGGCCCACGATCTGGGGCACACGCCGTTCGGGCACACCGGAGAGGACGCGCTGCATGCCCTGATGGCACCATACGGCGGGTTCGACCACAATGCCCAGACGATCCGTATCGTCACCATGCTGGAGCGGCACTATGCAGAATTCGACGGGTTGAATCTGACTTGGGATACGCTTGAGGGGATCGCAAAGCACAATGGCCCTGTCTTGGGTGATCTACCCTACGCACTGACGGAATATAACGCCCGGCATGATTTGGAATTGCACACCCACGCCAGCGCAGAGGCGCAGGTGGCAGCATTGTCCGATGATATCGCCTATAACAACCACGACCTGCAAGACGGGCTGCGCGCAGGGCTTTTTACCGACGCGGACATTGCGGAGTTGCCGTTGGTTGGTACGGCATACAAACGGGTTGATACGCTCTATCCCGACATTGATTCCTACCGTCGCCAGCACGAGGCTTTGCGGCGGGTATTTGGTGTGATGGTCAGTGATGTGATTGATACATCGGCCAGGTTGTTGGCCGACTCCGGTGCTGCTTCGGCTGCGGATATCCGCCATCTGGGGCGTCCGGTCATCAGGTTCTCGGATGCAATCTGGGCTGATCTGCGCCAGATCAGGGCATTTCTGTTCGAACGCATGTACCGGGCGCCATCCGTGATGAAAATTCGCGGTGAGGTGACGCAGGTCGTCAATGACCTTTTTCCACTGTTTCTTGAAAACCCGGACTTGCTGCCGCGCCACTGGGCGCGCCAGATTGAAGCAGCGGCACAGGACCGCACCACGCTGGCGCGGATGGTGGCCGATTATATCGCGGGTATGACCGATCGTTTCGCGCTGCAGGAACACAAGCGGTTGCTGGGCGGGTAAGGTGCGGGTTGGCTGATTGACTGCCAAACCCCGCGTGGATACATCAGGCGCGAACAAGGAACTTACCCATGAATATCTTCGCACAAATCCGCAGCCTGATCATCGCCACGCTGGAACAGATGGTTTCCGAAGGAATGCTGCCTGAAACGCTGACCTTTGACGCCATCACTGCAGAACCGCCGCGCGATGCATCCCATGGTGATATGGCGACCAACGCGGCCATGGTGCTGGCGAAACCGGCAGCCATGAAGCCGCGCGATATTGCCGACGCACTTGCCACCCGGCTGATGCAGGACCCGCGCATTACAGCCGCTGACGTGGCAGGGCCCGGTTTCCTGAACCTGCGTCTGGCACCCGGTGTCTGGCAGAGTGTTGCCGCAACGGTGCTGGAAGAAGGTACGGATTACGGGCGCGCCACATTGGGGCAGGGCCGCAAGGTCAACGTTGAATATGTGTCCGCAAATCCGACAGGGCCGCTGCATGTCGGCCACACACGCGGCGCCGTCTTTGGTGATGCACTTGCCAGTCTGCTGGATTTCGCAGGCTACGACGTGACGCGTGAATATTACATCAACGATGGCGGCGCGCAGGTCGATGTCTTGGCGCGGTCGGTTTATAATCGCTACCTCGAAGCGCATGATCTGTCCGTTGACTGGCCCGAAGGCAGCTATCCCGGTGACTATCTGATCGAGGTCGGTGAGGCGCTGAAGGAAAAGGTTGGCGAGGACTTTGTCGGCAAGGACGAGGATGTCTGGCTTGAGCCGGTGCGCACGTTTTCGACAGAGGCGATGATGACACTTATCCGGAGCGATCTCAAAGCCTTGGGCGTCGAGATGGATGTATTTTATTCTGAAAAGTCGCTTTATGGCACGGGGCGGATCGAAGCCGCGCTGAAGGACCTCAAAGACAAGGGCCTGATCTATGAAGGTGTGCTGGAACCACCCAAAGGCAAAAAGCCCGAAGATTGGGAGCCGCGCGAGCAGACGCTGTTCAAATCCACCGAGCATGGCGATGATGTGGATCGTCCGGTGATGAAGTCGGATGGCGGCTGGACCTACTTCGCGCCCGATATTGCCTACCATTATGACAAGGTGCAGCGCGGGTTCGATATGTTGATCGACGTCTTTGGCGCGGACCACGGCGGCTATGTCAAGCGGATGAAAGCTGCCGTTTCTGCGCTTTCCGGTGGCACCGTTCCGCTGGATATCAAGCTGACGCAACTGGTGAAGCTGTTCAAAAACGGCGAACCTTTCAAGATGTCCAAGCGGGCAGGGACATTCGTGACCCTGCGCGACGTGGTCGATGCCGTGGGCGCGGATGTGACCCGCTTTGTCATGCTGACCCGCAAGAACGACGCAATGCTGGATTTCGATTTCGACAAGGTGCTTGAGCAATCGCGGGAAAACCCTGTGTTTTACGTGCAATACGCCCATGCGCGGGTTGCTTCCGTGCTGCGCAAAGCGGCGGATGCGGGAATTGCGACAGACGATACCACACTGGCGCACGCCGACCTGAGCAAGCTGGATCACGAGGCAGAACTGGCCCTGTTGCGGAAAATCGCCGAATGGCCGCGTCTGGTCGAGACCGCCGCGCGGTCAAATGAGCCGCACCGCGTTGCGTTCTATCTCTATGAACTCGCGGGCGATTTCCACGGGTTATGGAACCGCGGCAACGATGAAACGCAGCTACGGTTTATTCAGGAGGGCGATGTGGCGACCAGTCAGGCAAAAATTGCCCTTGCCCGTGCCGTTGCGATTGTAATTGCAGCAGGTCTTGGTATTCTTGGCGTAACTCCGGCGCAGGAGATGCGATAATCGCACGAGGCGCGCTGGTACAGGCAAACCCCAAGATCAGACCGGACGGGCAATGTACCCCGATGGCAGCGAGGCAGAGATGGCAGTTTACGATTCTTCCCATGACGGTGGGGATTTTGTCCCTTCATCCGGTATTGACGCAGCTTTAACTTCGGGTGTTAACCGACTGCAGGGGTTGACGAATGCCGCCGGTGCAGTGGTGTCCTTGGCGCTGATCGCAGGCATCGGAATTTGGGGATATAAGTTACTTGTGCGCGATGTCAGCGGCATCCCCGTGGTGCGTGCAGCTGCGGGGGAAATGAGGGTGCTTCCAGAGGATCCCGGCGGCGAGTTGGCACAAAATCAGGGTCTGTCCGTGAATGCAGTTGCCGCAGTTGGCAGCGCCGCAGCACCCGCAGACCAGTTGCGCCTTGCCCCCAAAGCAGTCGATCTTGAGGATGAAGATCAGGTGACCCCTGCCGCGATGGTTGCCCCTGCGCCACAGGTTGTCACATCAGCACCCAACGTGCGCGAAACCATTGAAGCCGCGCAAACAGATGTGGCTGCCGCCCTTCAATCGGGCAATGTGGATGCGTTGGTCGAGCAATTGACGCAAGGTGTCGAACCGCTTTCCGATCTGGCTGAAACCCCTGATGATGTGGTGGATGATGTGGTGGCGGCTGTCACCGAATCTGTTGTGGCCGCAGTCACCGAGGCTGAAGAAAGCATTGTAACGGCGGTTGTCGAAGGTCCCGGCGTGCGCCAGTCGTTGCGGCCCCGCAAACGCCCTGCCCAACAGGCAAAGGTTATAAATGCATCGCTAACGTCGAGCACGACAAAGCCGCAGACCGCATCCGTCGAGCTGGATGCGGCCAGCCTGCCAGCGGGCACGCGCCTTGCGCAACTGGGGGCCTTTGACAGCGAAGTGGTCGCGCGCGAGCAGTGGGATCAGCTGCAAGGCCGTTTCAGCGATTATCTGGCCGACAAGAAACGTATTATTCAAAAAGCCAGCAGTGGCGGGCGTGTGTTTTACCGCCTGCGCGCCCTGGGGTTCGAGGATATCGCTGATGCACGCCGGTTCTGTTCCGCACTGGTTGCAGAAAATGCGGATTGTATTCCGGTCGTGACGCGGTAATGCACCGGATGCAGGGTAACGTATCATGACCGCCTACGGGGCGACGATACTTGATGCTGATGGTCTACAATTGACTGCAGACGAAAAGGCGTTTTTCCGCGATGCAGACCCTTTCGGGTTCATCCTGTTTGCCCGCAATATCGAAACCCCTGATCAAACCCGCGCCTTATGCGCTGAACTGCGCAGTGCCGTTGGTCGCGAGGCGGTCATCACGATAGATCAGGAAGGGGGACGCGTGCAGCGTCTGCGTGCCCCGCACTGGCGCGAATGGCTGCCTCCGTCTGAATTTGCGCGACGGGCAGGCGGCAATGCGTCCCGGGCGATGTACCTGATGTACCGGCTGATTGCGCATGAATTGCGCGATGTCGGTGTGGACAGTAATTGCGCGCCAATGGTTGACGTCGCCCGCCCCACAACACATCCGTTTCTGCAAAACCGTTGCTATGGGTCTGACGCCGAAACCGTTGCGGAACTGGGACGCGCGGCAGCCGATGGGATGTTGGCGGGAGGGGTGTTGCCTGTGGTCAAACACATGCCGGGTCATGGTCTGGCGACAATGGACAGCCACTTTGACCTGCCGCATGTGAACGCGCCGTTTTCGGAGTTGTCGGCCGTGGATTTTGCGCCCTTCCGGGCGTTGAATGATTTGCCGATGGGGATGACTGCGCATCTGGTTTACGATGGCCTTGATGACAGGCCCGCCACCTTGAGCCCTGAAATGATGCGCCTGATCCGCGAAGATATCGGATTCGATAATCTGATCATGACCGATGACATTTCCATGAAGGCCCTTACCGGTACGCCTGCGCAAAGTGCCCGCGCTGCTCTGGCTGCGGGCTGTGACATTGCACTCTATTGCAATGGGCCGCTGGCGGACCGGATCAAGGTCGCGGATGCGGCGGGCACGTTGTCAGACGCTGGTACAAGCCGTGCCGGACGTGCAGTGGCGATGCGCAAAACCCCCGATGATATTGACATTCCTGCGTTAGAAGCCGACCTTAAGACGCTTCTGGGCGGGGCTTTGTATGGCTGAAAATACATTTCAGGAAGACCCGGTTTCGGTTGCCGATCGCATGGCCGCCGAGGCGCTGATTATTGATGTTGACGGCTTTGAGGGGCCGCTTGATCTGTTGCTGACGTTGAGCCGGACCCAAAAGGTTGATCTGCGCAAGATTTCGGTATTGCAACTGGCGCGCCAATACCTCGCTTTTGTCGAAAAGGCCAAGGCGCTGCGACTGGAACTGGCGGCGGATTATCTGGTGATGGCCGCATGGCTGGCATTTTTGAAATCACGTCTCTTATTGCCGCCTGACCCTTCCGAAGAGGGTCCGTCGGGTGAGGAACTTGCGGCCCATCTGGCATTTCAACTGGAACGCTTGCAGGCGATGCGCGATGTGGCGGCACGGTTGATGGCGCGTGACCAATTGGGGCGGGATTTTTTTGCACGCGGGCAGACTCACGAGGTGGAGCGGGTGCGCCGTGTGACCTATACCGCCACGCTGCTGGATCTGATGCAGGGATACGCGCGGATCAGGACGCGCGATGAATTTCGGCCCTTTGTGATGGACCGTGATTCTGTGTTCACGATGGAACAGGCATTGGAGCGGATGCGCGGGTTGATCGGTTATGCGGGCGAATGGGGTGATTTGATGAGTTATCTGCCCGAAGGCTGGGAAAGCGATCCGGTGCGGCGGCGTTCGGCCACAGCCGCAACCTTTGCCGCCTCGCTTGAACTGGTAAAAGAAGGCCATCTGGAAATACGACAGTCAGAGATGTTTGCCCCGATCCAGCTGCGCAAAAGGGATGAACCCCGTGGGTGAAGATACTGAAGTAAAAGAAGAAAGCCTGTTCGAGGCACCACCGATGGCAGAGCAGGAACGGATGATTGAAGCAGTGCTTTTTGCCACCTCCGAGGCTGTCACTCTGAAGGAACTTGAAGATCGTTTGCCCCATGGCAGTGATCCGGCAGAGGCGATGGTGCATTTGCGCAAGCGCTATGACGGGCGCGGTGTACAGGTCACCCGCGTCGGGGATGGCTACGCCATGCGCACCGCCGCCGATCTCGGGTTCCTGATGCAGAAAGAAACGGTTGAGGTGCGCAAATTAAGCCGCGCTGCAATCGAAACACTTGCGATCATTGCCTATCATCAGCCCGTCACACGTGCCGAAATCGAAGAGATCAGGGGTGTTTCGGTATCACGCGGCACCGTGGATCAGCTGCTGGAACTGGAATGGATCCGCTTTGGGCGTCGCAAGATGACGCCGGGGCGGCCCGTGACTTTTGTGGTAACGCAAGGGTTTCTGGATCACTTTGGTCTGGAAAATGCGCGCGATCTGCCGGGGCTCAAGGAATTGCGGTCTGCCGGCCTGCTGGAAAACCGGCCATCGATGGGTGCGCTGTCGCTGGCAGATGACAGTGAAGACGCGGATGAAAGCACCGAAGGGCAGAGCGAATTGTTCGAAGATTGAGCGGGGAGTTGCGCATAGACCGGAAACCGGACCTGAAAATTGCCGCATTTCGTGTTATATATTCCCCAAGAGACAGAGAAGAAGGCCAGTGCATGAACCAGATTATCAATATGATCATCCGTCAGGTGATGGGGCAGCTTATCAATCGCGGCGTGCGTGCAGGGTTTGATCAGGCAGCCAAGGTCGGTGAGCGGCGCAAAAAGCCGCAAGGTGATATGGCCGACGTGCCGCAGCCGGAAATGACGCCGGAAGAACGGCGCGCACATCGTGCAGCGCGTCAACAGGCGAAACAGGCCAAGCAGTCGATGAAAACGATTCGGCGTATGTCGAAGTTCTGATGCAGAAGGGGGCAGGCCCCGTCGCAACAGAGCATTTTTCCCCACATTTCTTGCAATTTTAGATATTCGGGAGCCTAAGGCACTTTGAAGTGTTTGCTCAGTTTCAGCCCCTGACCCTGATAGTTTGACGCCATGTCCGCGCCGTAAAGCTGGCTCGGGATTTCGGCCATTTTTTCATAGACCAGACGGCCAACCACCTGTCCGTGTTCCAGCACAAACGGAGCTTCGTGACAGCGCACTTCCAACACCCCGCGTGATCCGGCGCCACCTGCCGCTGCAAAGCCGAAACCGGGGTCGAAGAAGCCCGCATAGTGGACGCGGAATTCACCGACCATTGCCAGATAGGGTGCCATTTCGGCGGCATAGGCCGGGGGAATTGTGACCGCTTCTCGGCTGACCAGTATGTAGAATGCACCGGGATCAAGGATGATCTGGCCGTTGGTGGTGTGGACCTGCTCCCAGTATTCAGACGGGTCGTAGTAGGCTATGTTATCGAGGTCAATCACACCGGTGTGCGGTTTGGCGCGGTAGCCGACCAGCGTTGTGTCGGGAAGCTTGAGATCAACGGAAAAACCCAGTCCTTCATCAATGACGGCATCGCGATCAACCAAAGGTGTTTCAGCGTGCAGGTCGCGCAGTGCTGCGTCATCAAGCACAGCGTCGCCACGGCCAAAGCGGATCTGGTTCAGGCGCATGCCGGGACGTACCAGCACCGAAAACGAGCGCGGGCAGATCTCTGCATAGAGCGGCCCCTGATACCCCGGTGCGATCCGGTCAAATTCTGTGCCGCCGTCCGTGATGGTACGGGTCAACAGGTCCAGCCGTCCAGTGGAGCTTTTGGCGTTGGCCACCGCGGACAGATCATCCGGCAGGGCGAGATTTTCCATCAAGGGCACCACATAGACGCAGCCCTTTTCCAGCACCGCGCCCCCTTGCGTGAGATCAATCTGGTGCATCTCGAATTCGGTCAGGCGATCCACCACCTTGCGCCCGCGCCCGGCAAGGAACGATGCGCGCACACGGTAGGCGACATTCCCGAGGCGAAGATCAAGGCTGGCGGGTTGGATTTGTTCAGCAATAACAGGCGGCATTGCGGTAATCGCGCCCGCGTCGATCATCGCCGAAATGTGCTGGTTCGGGATTACGCCATTCATTGCGCGCCACCTTTCAGATGTGCAAACGCCCGCAACCAAAGGGTGCGGGCGATTGATTATTGGTCGGGCTAGCAGGACTCGAACCTGCGACCTTCCGTCCCCCAGACGGACGCGCTACCAGACTGCGCCATAGCCCGACTTTGGGTGCTACATAACCGATCGGCGGACACGCGCAAGAGGGAATTGCCGCACCCATTGCACTGCTCAATCCTGAGCGGCGGATGTATCGGCGTTGCGACGGCGTGCGGCCATAGAATCGCGCAGTGTGGTCAGACGGGCCAGCAGGGGCCTGATCTGGTCTGCGTTTTCAGGGCGGATCCGTCTTCGGGCGTATGCGGCGGACAGAACACCGGCGGTCGCGTCGATGTCGGCCTCATTCAGGAAAGTGGGTAGTTCAACGATCCGCGGCTTGGGTGGAGGTGGAACTGCCGCAACTTCGGGCTCTGTCTCGGCAACAACGGGCTCCTGTTCAGGCGCATCCGTGGCTTCTTCCAGATTCGGTTCGGAGGCCGGTTCTGGTTCGTCCAATGGTCTGCGCAAAAACGCCGGAAGGGCAGCGGCAGGCGGCGGTTCGTGCGCCGCGTCTGTGTCCGGCAAGACGGGCGATGCTTCGGGCACCTCGTCCTGCGCGGACTGTGCGTGCTCTTGCGTGTCGTTTTCGACGGGTTCCTGCGTCTTAAATATGTTTTCGTCTGCGCGAGGTGGCGCGTCCGGTTCAGTGGTGTCGGGCATGTCTGTACTGGCAGCGGCAGGAGCGTCCTGCATGACTTCATCTACCGGGCCAGGTGCGCTGGTCTTTGGCTCTTCCGGAACATCCACAGGGGCGGTTGGCGTGACATCCGCCTGGGCATCAGTCCCGGTCAGAAGTTCTGCGGTCTCATCAGGTTCGACCGGGGTCGGAGTTTCTTCAGACTCCGCCGTTTCTTCCGCGACTGGTTCTTCAACAACGGGCGTCTCGAAATGAAGCACGACGCCTTTCTGTTCTTCCGCAACCTTCACCGGCAGGACGGGTTCGGGCGGGGACACGGGCGCATCATCCAGTTGCGATAGCGTATCTTCATCCAGAGGTCCGGACATGTCCGAAACATGACTCATCCCTTGTTCGCGCAGAATTTTCTGCACGCCTTTGATGGTCAGCCCGTCTTCGTGCAGCAGTTTTTTGATTCCGCCCAGCAGCAACATATCAACCGGACGGTAATAGCGCCGCCCGCCAGCCCGCTTGATCGGCTTTATCTGGGTGAATTTGCTTTCCCAAAAGCGCAGCACATGGGCCTGAATGCCCAGCCAGTCAGCGACTTCGGAAATAGTACGGAAAGCGTCGGGCGACTTTGCCATGGATCAGGTTTTATTACCGCTTGCCACACGGTCTTTCATCAGGTGGGATGGCCGAAATGTCAGGACGCGTCGCGGATTGATCGGCACTTCTTCACCTGTCTTGGGATTGCGGCCCACGCGGGCGGTTTTGTCGCGAACCGAAAACGTCCCAAAGGAGGAAATCTTGACCTGTTCGCCGCTGACCAAAGCACCGGACATATGGTCAAGAACGGATTCAACAAGTTGCGCACTCTCGTTGCGCGACAGACCCACTTCACGGAACACCGCTTCGCTCAGGTCCATGCGCGTCAAAGTCTTATTCGACATATCGTCCCCCATGTTTCCGGTAACATTGGCCGCTGCACTTTTCGGAGTCAACAACAATGGGTTGCAACCCACGGTTTCATAAGCCCTTTCATGCCGAAGTCGCGCCTGCTACCAGCGTAAAACAACCGCGCCCCAGGCCAACCCGCCGCCAATGGCTTCGGTCACAATCAGATCGCCTTGTTTGATCTGGCCCCGGCTTTTGGCCACTGACATCGCCAAAGGAATCGAGGCGGCAGATGTATTGCCGTGATCCTGTACTGTGACCACAACCTGTTCCATCGGCAGGTTCAGCTTCTTGGCGGTGCCCTGGATGATCCGGATGTTGGCCTGATGGGGCACAACCCAATCAATGTCGTCCGTTGTAACGCCTGCACGGCCCATTGCTGTTGTGGCCGTGGCCGCCAGCTTTTCAACAGCGTGTCTAAAGACCTGATTGCCCTGCATACGCAGATACCCGGTGGTGCCGGTACTGACGCCGCCATCCACATACAGCAAGTCGCGATACCGCCCGTCCGAATTGAGGTCGGTCGCCAGAATACCGCGGTCCGCCGGGGCGCCCGCGCCGTCCTGGGCCTCAAGCAGCAACGCACCGGCGCCGTCGCCGAACAGAACGCAGGTGCCACGGTCGGTCCAGTCCATGATCCGGCTGAAAGTTTCGGCGCCGATCACCAGAACGCGGCGCGCCTGACCGGACAAGATCATCGCATTCGCATTGCTGAGCGCGAAAATGAAACCGGCGCAAACCGCTTGTACATCAAAGGCAAACCCATTGTTCATGCCCAATTCCGCCTGCACCATCGTCGCGGCTGACGGGAAGGTAAGATCGGGTGTGGACGTCGCCAGAATGATGGCATCCACATCGCGCGCATCAACGCCTGCGTCTGCGAGGGCGGCGCGTGCAGCTGCACTTGCCATCTGGGACGTGGTTTCCCCCTCGGCTGCGAAATGGCGGCGCTCGATCCCCGAACGGGATTTGATCCAGGCGTCGTCAGTGTCCAGCGTTGCTTCGAATTCGGCATTCTCGACCACACGGGCCGGCAGATAATGGCCGCAGCCTGTTACAACGGCACGCAGGCTCATGTTTCTTTATCCTCTACCGGCAATGTCGCGGCAACGCGCGCGGCCAGCTTATCATTGAACTTGTTCTGGGCCAGTTGTGCAGCGAGTTTGATGGCCGAGGTGATACCGGTGGCGTCCGCAGCGCCGTGGGATTTAACGACAGTGCCGTTTAGTCCCAGAAACACGCCGCCGTTAACGCGTCGGGGGTCGATCTTGCGCTTGAGGCGCTGCAGCGAAGTATAGGCGAGAAGTGAAGCCAACCGTGACAGGGGCGAATATTTGAAGGCTTCGCGCAGGCGGTCGCCAATCATGTTGGCAGTGCCTTCGCCGGTCTTGATCGCGATATTTCCGGTAAACCCGTCAGTCACGATAACATCCGCGCGATCGCCCGAAATATCGACGCCTTCGACAAAACCGATAAATTCAAAGCCTGCATCCTCGCGTTGTTCGCGAATCAGGTCATAGGCCTCTTTCAGCTCGCTGCGGCCTTTGTGTTCCTCCGTTCCGACGTTCAACAGGCCAACACGCGGGCGCGGAATGTCCATCCCGTTGCGGGCATAGGACGTGCCCATCAGGGCAAAACGCAGCAGATCATCAGCATCCGCGCGCACGTCAGCCCCAACATCGAGCATCACATTGAACCCTTGGGGATTCGAAGACGGGTAAAGGACGGCGATAGCCGGGCGGTTTACGCCGGGCATTTTACGCAGGCGGATCATGGAAATCGCCATCAGTGCGCCGGTGTTGCCGCAGGACACCGCCACCGCCGCCTCGCCGGAGCGCACGGATTCAATGGCGGACCACATCGAGGTATCCTTGCCCGTGCGCACAACCTGACTGGGCTTGTCTTCCATCGTGACCACATCAGTGGTGTGAACGATCCTGCACCGATTCTTGAGCAGGGCATGTTTGGCGATCAATGGCGCGAGCGTTGCTTCATCCCCGTGCAGGATAAAGGCAATTTCGTCATTTGCTTTGGCCGACAGCAAACATCCGGCGACAACAGCCGCCGGACCCTGATCACCCCCCATGGCATCAACCGAGATAAGGGTGAGTCCTGATTTCTCAGGCACGGCCTTCGCGTCAGGGTGATCGGTCAAAGCCGTCATTGGTGCGAATGCCTTTTATGCTCTGCGTTTGGAATGACCCTCAGCTTACGCCGCGTCGTCTTCCAGGTCGATCTCTTCTGTCAAAGCAACAACTTCGTTGTCGTCATAGTGACCGCAAGAGGCACAGATGTGATGAGGACGCTTCAGTTCACCGCAGTTTGAACACTCGTTCGGGTTCGCGGCGGAAAGCGAATCATGCGCACGGCGGTTGTTGCGGCGCGACTTGGATACTTTATTCTGCTGGACAGCCATGACGGGTGCCTTTGTATTAGGGTCGCGGACCAGATCTATCAGGGACGCAACGGAGTTTCATTCTTCCCCGAACGGGCGTGACGTCGCTTTAGGCGAGAGGCCCTGCAATGTCCAACCTTAATTGGGGTGAGGGCGGCAAAATACCGGGAAACGTGCGCGGCGCAAGCAGGTAATTCGCTTCACCATACATGCCGCTGCCGACGGCAGCAGAACTACGCCTAGTCTTCGTCGTTTTCCAGTTTCTGTTTCAGGTCCGCAAGCCCGGCAAAGGGACGCGCATCCTGATCTGTCATCGGCGCCTCGCCGGGTTCGGTATAGACCATCTGCCCGAGTTTGGCGTCGTCCTTGCGCGGATAATCCGGCACAGCGAGCGCCAGCGCCTCTTGCATCACCTGTGCGGGATCAATCCACGCGCCAAGGGCTTCGGTGGTGTCATCCTCAGGCATTTCAGCCTCGGGTTCATCCACATCGGCATAATCCCGGATGAACTGGCGGGTGATTTCCGTGTCGATACGCGTCGTCACAGGTTCAAGCGTAACAACGCAAGGCCGCACAACCGTGGCCCCAAGGTGCGCCTCCAGTCGCCAGTCTGAAGTGCCCAAAGGTATCAGCCGTCCTTTAAAGTGCAGTTTTCGCAGGGCGGACAGATCAAGGGCTGCCGCAATTTCGGCCATCGCGGCGGCATCCGGGCGCAGTTCAAAGCTGTGATCCGCATTCTGGCTCAGGTCAGCCACACGCAAAGCTGTGGCACTGGGAGGGTTGCGTGACATGGGGTGTTCGTGCTTTCGTTTCTTGAACCATGGGGGAGGCTTGGTGTATGTCACCTAAAAGCCAGAACGACCAAGGGCAAGAGGGCAGACCTATGCGCATTACACGCCACGCCAGTTATCGGGCGGCTCAGGCCGTCACGTTTGGCGTGATTTTTGCAGTCACAGGCTGTTCGCCCACGTTCAAGAACCACGGCTATATTCCCCCGCAAGACCAGCTGGACGAGATCAGGGTAGGCAGCGATACCCGGAGTACCGTTGCCGAAAAGGTCGGCGTGCCAACTTCTGCCGGGGTGTTGAACGACAGTGGCTATTATTACGTGCGTATGCGCACCAAGACGATCGGCCCGCTTGCGACTCGTGAGATAGACCGCGAGGTTGTTGCGATCAGCTTTTCTTCGGCGGGACTGGTTCAGAACGTCGAACGCTTCGGGCTGGAAAAGGGGCGCATCGTCCCTCTGCAGCAGCGCGTGACGTCATCGCCTGTTAGCGACAAGAGCTTTATCCGACAGCTTTTGGGCAACCTTGGCCGGTTCAATCCGGCAGGTCTGGCCGGATAACGCAGATGGCCTTTGACTCGCTGGGCAATCAGCAGGAAAAGGCCACCGACCTTCTGATCCCCCTGACAAGGGGCCGCTATGTAGCCCGGACGGCAACCTGCGCTGCAGATGTTGCTGCCGCGCAGGCCTTGCGAGCGCAGTGCTTTGGTCTGGGCGCTTTGCCCGACAGTGACGTGATTGATACCCGCGCGACCCATGTTTTGATTGAAGAACGTACGAGTGGCACGCTTGTCTGTTGCTTTCGCCTGCTGGCAGTGCACGGCGCGGACCTGCCACACTGCTATGCCGCCCGATATTACGGGTTGAACAGGTTGCAGTCCTTTGACGGGCTGATGATGGAGTTGGGGCGGTTTTGCGTTCATCCGGACTGGCGGGAGCCGGATATTCTGAGGCTCGCATGGGCTGCCATGACGCAGGTGGTCGATGCGCGCGATGTGCAACTTCTTTTCGGGTGTTCGTCTTTTGTTGGCGTTGAAACAGCGCCCTATCTGGATGCTTTTGCGATGCTCAAGGCGCGCTACCTTGCGCCGGCGCGCTGGTCGCCAAAGGTAAAGGCACCGGATGTGTTTCGCTACGCGGCGCAATTGCGGCACATCCCGGATGCGAAAAAGGCGATGGCCACCCTGCCACCGCTGTTGCGCAGCTATTTATTGATGGGAGGTCGGGTCAGCGACCACGCGGTCGTCGATCACCGCATGAATACGCTCCACGTGTTTACCGGCGTCGAGATCGGTGCGATCCCTGCCGCCCGGAAGCGGCTGTTGCGGGCACTGGCCTAAGAGATTTCAGGCCTGCGGGCAAGATTCTGTCCCATTTGGAAGCGGGGGTGGATTGACCCTATCCTCTGGTGTCGATAGCAGCAGCCCATGGCACGCGCACCCCTTTTACAACTCACTGATATTTCGCTGACCTTTGGCGGGGATCCGGTTTTTGATGACCTTTCGCTGGTCGTACAGACGGGGGACCGTGTGGCATTGGTGGGTCGCAACGGATCAGGCAAGTCCACCTTGATGAAGGTCATGGCCGGACTGGTCGAGGCCGACAAGGGTGATGTGATCGCAGGGGCGGGCGTGAGCGTCGGATACATGGAGCAGGATCCCGATCTTGCGGGATTCGAGACGCTGGGCGATTTCGCCGCCGACGGGCTCGATCCCGGTGAGATGTATAAGGTGGAACGCGCGGGCGAAGGGCTCAAGTTTGATCCATCGCGTCCTGTGGCAACAGCATCCGGCGGAGAGCGGCGGCGCGCTGCACTTGCACGGCTCATGGCGCAGGCACCTGAATTGATGTTGCTTGACGAACCGACAAACCATCTGGACATCGAAGCGATCGGCTGGCTCGAGGAAGAACTGAAGCAGACCCGTACCGCCTTTGTTATTATCAGCCACGACCGTGCATTTTTACGTGCACTGACGCGTGCAACCCTTTGGATTGACAGGGGAATGGTGCGGCGGCAGGAAACCGGTTTCGGCGAATTCGAAGCGTGGCGCGACAAGGTCTGGGACGACGAGGACATGCAGCGCCACAAGCTGAACCGCAAGATCAAGTCAGAGGCCCGCTGGGCTGTCGAGGGGATATCCGCGCGGCGCAAACGCAATCAGGGCCGGGTGCGCGCGTTGCAGGATTTGCGGGCCGAGCGCGCAGGCCAGATCACGCGGCAGGGTACCGCCGCGATGGCATTCGAAGCGGGACAGAAGTCGGGCCGCAAAGTGGTCGAGGCGGTCGGTATTTCCAAAAGCTTCGGCGGCAAGGAAATTGTGCGTGACTTCTCCCTCACTGTGCAGCGCGGCGATAGAATCGCCCTTGTGGGGCCCAATGGTGTTGGCAAAACCACATTGCTCAACATGCTGATCGGGCGCGAAGAACCGGATTCGGGCACCATCAAAATCGGCACGAATCTGGAACTGGCGCTGTTTGATCAGGCGCGTGCCCAGTTGGACCCTGAAATGACCCTTTGGGATTCACTGACGGGTGATCCCGATATGCGGGTCAGTGGCAAGGCCGATCAGGTTCTGGTGCGCGGGATGCCGAAACATGTTGTTGGCTATCTCAAGGAATTCCTGTTTGACGAGGGGCAGGCGCGGGCGCCGGTGCGGTCCTTGTCCGGCGGGGAAAAAGCGCGGTTGTTGCTGGCCAAACTGATGGCGCGCTCGTCCAATTTTCTGGTGCTTGATGAACCGACCAACGATCTTGATGTGGAAACACTGGATCTGTTGCAGGAACTGCTGGAAACCTACGACGGCACAGTTGTTCTGGTCAGCCACGACCGCGATTTTCTCGACCGTGTTGCGGCGACGACCATCGCAATGGAAGGCGACGGGCGGGCGACTGTCTATGCGGGCGGCTGGTCGGACTACCTGAGCCAGCGCGGGCAGGACGATTTTGCGGAAAGTGTTGTGAAGGCAAAGTCTGCGCCGGAAAAAGACACGCCTGATAAGGCTGCAAAATCGGGTCTGAGCTTTACGCAAAAGCACCGGCTGGAGGCGCTACCTGCAGAAATCGCGCGGCTGGAGGCAGAAATCGGCAAGCTGGAAATTTTGCTGGGGGATGCAGCACTTTTCACCGAAAATCCTGTGAAGTTCCAGAAGGCCACTGACGCGCT
Source organism: Sulfitobacter sp. (assembly GCA_049645905.1). GTDB lineage: Bacteria > Pseudomonadota > Alphaproteobacteria > Rhodobacterales > Rhodobacteraceae > Sulfitobacter. The sequence continues at coordinate 3,971 of JBARUV010000256.1, read as the reverse complement.
GCTGGAAAGGCACGACAAGTTGTCGGCTGCAGAAGAAGAATGGTTGCTTTTGGAAGAGAAGAGCGGCTTAGAGGCTTGAACTTAGCGCGGCCTTACAGGGCGCGAGCGGGAATCCCAACCACCGTGGCGCCCACAGGTACATCACGTGTCACAACTGCACCAGCGCCGACAATCGCGCCATCGCCCACCACGACGCCCGGCATAATCAGCGCCCCTGCGCCAATCCAGACGTCTTTGCCGATGGTCACGGGCAGGGCGATTTCCATGCCTTTGCGACGTTCGGCGGGATCTTTGTGGTGTTCGGCGCAGATAATCTGCGCGCGCGGACCAATCAATGTGCCATCGCCGATCTGCACTCTGGCAGAATCCAGGATGACCACACCTGCATTCATATAGATGCGGTTACCCAGATGGATATTAACGCCGTAAGAGCAGTGAAACGGCGCTTCGATCAGGCAACTATCACCGGATGCGGCGAAAAGCCCGCGCAACGGCGTGCTCAGCGTTCTGCGCTCATCAGGGATCAGATGATTATGCGCATGCACGGCCCTGCGGGCGATCTGGCGCAGGGCATTCAGGTCTTCATCAAGACAGCTGTACCAGACACCTGCCTCCATTTGCTGCCGTTGTGACGTCACCGTCAGCGCATCCGTAACGCGCCGTCGATCCTGATCACCTCACCATTGAGATATCCCATCTCAACAATGAACCCTGCCAGCCGCGCATATTCCGACGGATCACCGAGGCGGGCGGGGTTGGGGACATCGGCGGCCAGTGAAGCTTGGACGTCTTCGGGCAGGCCAGCCAGCATCGGCGTTTTGAAGATACCGGGCGCAATGGTCATCACCCGAATACCTTCTTTGGCCAGATCGCGCGCCATTGGCAGGGTCATGCCCACTATGCCACCTTTTGAGGCCGCATAGGCTGCTTGTCCTTTTTGCCCGTCAAAGGCGGCGATGGAAGCGGTGTTGATCACCACGCCGCGTGCGCCATCCGGTTCAGGAGCGTTTTTGGCAATTTCGACACACGCCAACCTTGCAACATTGAAGCTGCCGATCAGGTTGATGTCGATGGTCTTTTGAAACATGCCCAGAGGATGCGGCCCGTCGCGGCCCAATGTCTTGGCGGCGGGACCAATGCCAGCGCAATTCACACAGGCGTTGATTTTGCCCATGTTTTTCATCGCAAATGCGATTGCTGCCTGAACAGAGGCTTCATCGGTGACGTCGGTTTCAGCGAAATGCCCGCCAATATCCTGCGCAACGGCATTTCCGCGGTCCGCGTCGCGATCCAGCAGGGTGACCTGCGCCCCTTGTGCCGCGAAATGGCGGGCAGTTGCCTCGCCGAGGCCCGATGCCCCTCCTGTAACGATGGCGGCGGTTGTTGATAGCTGCATGGGATGGCTCCGGTAATTGGTGCGTTGGTTTCACCCACCCTACAGCGTTCTGCAGGGTGGGCGAAACCCACGTGTCACCCGATCTGGACCAGCGCGTGCCGCTTTTTGCCCGCGCTCAACTTGATCGGGCTGGACAGGGCTGATTGATCCAGCATCATGCCCGCATCCGTCAGGGGGGCGTCGTCGATTTTCGCACCGCCTTCCGAAATCAGGCGTTTCGCTTCTTTTCCCGATCCCGCCAGCCCCGACTTCACGATCAGCTGGACAATGGAAATACCATCACCCACGTCGTCGACAGACAGTGTCAGTGTCGGCAAATCATCCCCGACGCCGCCTTTTTCAAAGACTTCGCGTGCCGTGGCTTCGGCCGTTGCAGCGGCATCCGCACCGTGCAACATCCCCGTAACTTCATTGGCAAGCCGTATTTTGGCTTCGTTGATCTCGGACCCTTCCAGCGCGCCTAGGCGGTCGCATTCGTCCACCGGCAATTCGGTATAAAGCTTGAGGAAGCGACCCACGTCGGCATCCGTGGTATTGCGCCAGAACTGCCAGAATTCGTAGGGTGACAACATGTCAGGGTTCAGCCAGACGGCACCGGACTGGGATTTGCCCATTTTCTTGCCATCTGAAGTGGTCAGCAACGGTGAGGTCAAACCGTAAACTTCGCCCTCGATCACGCGACGTGTGAGGTCAATACCGTTGACGATATTGCCCCATTGATCCGATCCACCCATTTGCAGAATGCAACCGTAGCGACGGTGAAGCTCCATGAAATCATAGGCTTGCAGGATCATGTAGTTGAATTCAAGAAAGCTGAGGGATTGCTCGCGGTCCAGACGCGATTTCACCGATTCGAACGCCAACATGCGGTTGATGCTGAAATGCCGCCCGATATCGCGCAGGAAATCGAGGTAGTTGAGGCCGTCCAGCCATTCCGCGTTGTTGATCATCAGCGCGTCTGAAGGGCCGTCACCATAGGTCAGATAAGCGGAAAACACTTTTTTGATGCCAGCGATGTTATCGTCGATCTGTTCCGGGCCCAGCAAGGGGCGCTCGTCCGCGCGAAAGGACGGGTCGCCCACCTTGGTGGTGCCGCCGCCCATCAGGGTGATCGGTTTGCCGCCGGTCTTTTGCAGCCAGCGCAGCATCATGATCTGGATAAGGGAGCCGACATGCAAAGACTTGGCCGTGGCATCAAAACCGATATAACCGGGCTGTCCGCCCTTCATCAGCGCCGCGTCCAGCCCCTGATAGTCGGTGCAATCGGCAAGAAAGCCGCGCTCCATCATCACAGCGATGAAATCCGATTTGGGGTGATAGGTCATGACGCTTGCCTCGGGCTTTGATTGCGGGGCAATCTATAGGCGGTGAGCAGTCAAAGGAAAAGGCCATGAATAAGGCCACGATCAGAACCGCAGGCGCGAACACGCGGCACGGTATCCCCAAGAGTGGCGCAGTCAATGCGATGGGGGTGATGTCGGGCACCTCGCTGGACGGTGTGGATGGCGCTGTTCTGCGCACCGACGGGCACGACATTATCCATTTCGGAGAGACCCGCTATCGCGCGTATGAACCGGCGGAACGTGCGATCATCGCAGCAGCCCTCGGCAAATGGAGCGGACCGGAAGTGGTGGCAGCAGCCGAAGTGGTGGAGGCTGCCCACCTTGCCTTGCTTCGTGATATGGAAGCTGTGGATGTTGTCGGGTTTCATGGCCAGACGCTGGCCCATGCGCCACGCCAGCAAGGGACATTGCAGGTTGGTGACGGGGCCGCATTGGCAGATGCACTCGGCTGTCCGGTGGTCTGGGATTTTCGCAGTGCGGACGTGCAAATGGGCGGAGAGGGCGCCCCGCTTGCCCCGTTTTTCCACCACGCCTGTGCACGTTTTGCAGGCATGGTCGCGCCGGTGGCCTTTGTAAATCTGGGCGGTGTGGGAAATATCACTTGGGTTGACCCCGCCTGCGCAAGGCCCGAACAGGATGGTGCGTTGCTCGCCTTTGATACCGGACCGGCCAACGCGCCGCTAAACGATCTGATGCAGGCGCGGCGCGGCGTGGCATTTGACGAGGGCGGAAAGCTCGCGGCCAAAGGCACAGTTGAACAGGGCGCGCTCGAGCTGTTTCTGGCAGAGCCTTATTTTGCGCGCATGCCGCCCAAATCGCTTGATCGAAACGACTTTTCCGAAATGGTCAGTCTGGTGGGCGAGCTATCGGATGCTGACGCTGCCGCGACGCTGACCGCCATGTGCGCCACTGGTGTGGCAGAGGCAATGCAACATTGCCCCAGCCCGCCGTCTTGCGTGCTGGTCACGGGGGGTGGGCGGTTGAACCCCGTGTTGATGGAAATGCTGCGGGTATCGCTGGATTGCCCCGTCGGTCCGGTTGAGGACATCGGGCTGGATGGCGATATGCTAGAGGCGCAGGCCTTTGGCTATCTGGCCGTGCGGGTGGCGCGGGGGCTGGCCACCTCCTGTCCCGGCACAACCGGGGTCCGGGCGGCCGTGGGTGGCGGCACGGTATCTGTGCCGCAGGTGGGCTAGGCTTTCAGGCCCTTAAAGTTTTTCTTTGAAGGGCTG
>JBARUV010000255.1:0-10312 GCA_049645905.1 Sulfitobacter sp. | reverse complement strand
CATTGGCGGCTGTCACAACGGGCGAACCGATCTGGCGCGAACAAGGCGCGCTGCCCGGCGCGATCCTGACCCGCGTGGCGCGCAGCCACCTGCGCGTGGGCACGTTTCAGGTGTTTGCCCATCGCGGAGAAGGTGCACACCTCAAGACGCTAACGGACTATGCGATTGCGCGTCATTATCCTGATGCAAAGGGCCCAATGGACCTGTTGCGCGCTGTTTGTGCAGCACAAGCGGACCTAGTTGCGCAATGGATGTCGGTTGGATTCATCCACGGAGTGATGAACACCGACAATTGCGCCATCGGGGGCGAAACCATCGACTATGGCCCCTGCGCCTTTATGGACGGCTTTAACAATGGCCGCGTATTCAGTTCCATCGACCAGCAGGGCCGCTATGCCTATGGCAACCAGCCCAACATCGTGGTCTGGAACATGGCGCAATTGGCAACCTCCCTCATCCAGCTGTTGGAGGACAAGGACGCCGCCGTCGAGGAAGCCACCGCAATCGTGCATGCGATGCCAGCCCAACTGGAAACCGCCTGGCTCAGCCGTTTTGCCGCAAAAATCGGCATTCGCACCCCGCAGGAGGGCGATCTGGGCCTTATTCAGGAACTGCTGACATGCATGCAGGCAGACAATGCCGACTTTACGAATGCTTTTCGTGCCCTGGGGACGCCCGCCGCGAACGAGCAATTCGTGAACCGCGAGGCGTTTGACGCATGGAACACAAAACGTCTGGCCCGCATCGCATCGGAACCTGATCCAGAAGGTACGATGGCGGACGCCAATCCCGCTATCATACCGCGCAACCACCGGATCGAAGCCATGATCAATGCCGCCGTAGCAGGCGACATGGCCCCGTTTGAGCGGTTGATGACCGCGCTCGCAACACCTTTTAAAGAAACAGACACTGACCTTCAGCGCCCGCCGACGCAGGACGAAATCGTACCTGCGACATTCTGCGGTACCTGACTGCGGCGATATTAGTTGCTGCATTGGTTGGCCGGACCTAAATGACCACCTTACGTGGTTTCCGGTTAATCAGGTAAACCCCGCCGGCCACCAGCACCAATGCGCCCCAGATTGACGGGGCGACGTGTTCGGACAGCAAAAGCCATCCCAGACTTACCGAAAAGACAGGTGAAAGAAAGCTGAACGAGGCCACAGAGGATGCAGGATAAATCGACAGTAGCCAGAACCATGCAAGAAAGCCAAGGCTTGCCACACAGACGATCTGAAAGGCCATTCCCGCGATGTGTATCGGACCAATATCACGAATGAGCGGGCCAAATAATGGCGCAATCAACAGGAGGATCGGGGCGGAAACCGCGACCTGAAAGATGAGCTGCTGTGCGGGCGGCACCTCGGAAAGAGGTGTGAGGCGTATGCACAAGACAATCCCCGCCCAACAGAGCGCCGAGCCCAGTGCAAGCAGATCGCCCGCCCAGCTGACCGCACCGCCGCCCCTGTCCATCATCGCCACTGTGACGCCGGCCATCGCCATTACCAGGCCCGCAATCTTCATCCGCGTCAGTTGTTCCCCCGGAAACAACATATGGGCCGCAAGTGCCAACCAGACCGGCATGGTATAGAAAATGACCGATGCCCGGCTGACAGTTGTGATGTCCAGCGCAATGAAAAGAAAGGTGAATTCGATTGCGAATAGCACTCCACACAAGACCCCTCCCCACCACGCGCTCCTTGGGATATTCAGGCTGACACCGCGAAAGCGCATCCAGACCAACAAGACAACCACTGCCCCGGCAGAGCGCAATCCGGCCAAGAACACCGGGCTAAACCCGCCTGCCGTTACCTTGACCACCACCTGATTGAACGCGAGATTTAACGCAAACAAGATCAGGGCAACGGCCCCGAAAAGATCTATGTGGGATTTGCGTTCCATGCGCACAACAGCCCGCGCCAACGGGAGGGAGTCAATGCGCAAATGATTGCAGGTGGAATTGACTGTGCAGAAAGCACGCAGGATTTCCCCTGTTATCGCCGCAAAAACCTGCCACAGTTGGTTTCAAGAACTAGAATCCAGAGAGGGAAACCAAATGAGTCTTATGAAAACACTGGCCAAAGTGGCCGTCGGCGTCGCTATTGCCAAAGGCGCAAAATCAATGATGGAAAAGTCCAGCGGCGGCAGCCGGACTGCCAGCAGCGGTGGCGCGGGCGGCGATCTGGGCGGCCTGTTGGGCGGGCTGGTCAAGAGTGCGGGAGGCTCAAGACCCCACGGTGGTACACACAGCCCCGCTGGCGGTGGGCTTCAGGACATGCTGGGCGGACTGCTTGGGGGTAGCCAGCAGGGTGGCGGTCTGGGGTCAGGCGGCCTTGGCGGACTGCTTGAACAATTGGGCGGCGCTGCGGGCGGTGCCGGTGGACTGGGCGGTCTGCTGGGCGGACTGGCGGGTGCAGCAGGTGCGGGAGGTTTGCTTTCTGGCACCGACGAAACCCTCAACCAACGGCCCGAGCGCGAGAACGCGAGCTTTGGCGAAGTGCTGAATTCGCAATTCGACTCAACACCCGAACCCGAGATTGAACCCTCGCGTGATCAGGAAGCCGCCGCAGCCCTGATGCTGGCTGCGATGATTCAAGCCGCCAAATCGGACGGCACCTTCGATGACGGCGAGCGGGACAAACTGTTGGGCCAGCTTGGCGATGTGGACGCGTCCGAGGCGGCATTTGTGAAACAGCAAATGGCGGCCCCGATGGACGTCGACGCGCTGGTGCGCCAGACCCCCAAAGGCATGGCCCCGCAAGTCTATGCAATGTCGCTCCTGGGGATTGACCTCGATACACAGGACGAGGCGCAATATCTGCACAAGCTGGCGCAAGCCTATGGCATGAAGCCTGCCGAGGTGAACCGCATCCATGACGAAATGGGTGTGCCGTCGCTTTATACCTGAGACACGAAAAAGGTGGGCGAAACGCCCACCTTACCTACTCTCGGACAAGAGCTTAACGAGAATGTCCTGCTTCTAGTGAGTAAGGTGGGCATTTCGCCCACCCCTCATCTCTTTCAGGCCGCGTTCTGCTTGCTACCACCGCCGCCACCGCGACGGCGCTTGCGGGCACCACCGGATTTGGCACCGGCACCGGCGCCACCCGCGTTTTGCGCACGGCCCCCACCGCCGGAACGACCGCCGCCACCGGGGCGACCACCGCGTCCACGGCCACCGCCCTGCTTGGGCTTGTCAGGAATTTCAGAGGCTTCCCACGGACGGCCGGACGCGATCGGGATCGAAATCTTCATTGTCTTTTGAATGTCTTTCAATTCGCCCATTTCATCGGGTGCACAAAATGCAATCGCCGCTCCGTCTTTGCCTGCGCGCGCGGTACGACCGATCCGGTGCACATAATTGTCCGGCACATTCGGTAATTCGTAATTGTAGACATGTTTGACGTCTGGAATATCCAGACCCCGCGCTGCAACATCCGTCGCCACCAGCACCGTGATGCTGCCTGACTTGAACCCTTCAATTGCGCGGTCCCGCTGACCCTGCGATTTGTTGCCGTGAATGGAGGCGGCATCAAAGCCTGCCTTGAGCAACACTTTCATCAGTTTTTCGCAACCATGTTTGGTCCGTCCGAACACCAGTGCGCGTTCGCCCACATGTTTGGACATCAGTTCAATCAACAGGTTGGTCTTTTCCGCCTTGGCAATGAAATGCACCTCTTGCGTGACCTTGTCGGCGGCTTTGCCGGGAGGGGACACTTCGATCCGGATCGGCGAGTTGAGATAGGTGTTCGCAATCTCGCTCATCAGCTTGGGCATTGTGGCCGAAAACAGCATTGTCTGGCGCTTTTTCGGAATAAGCGACGAAATCTTGCGCAGGTCATGGATAAAGCCCATGTCCAGCATCTGGTCCGCCTCGTCCAGCACGAGAAACGTGGTTTCATCCAGTCGAACGGCCTTACGCTCAAGCAGGTCCAGCAAACGGCCCGGTGTCGCGACCAGCAAATCAGTGCCGCCATGCAGACGCTTGATCTGCGTATTGATGTTCATGCCACCGACAACCATCTGCGCCTTAAGGGGTGTCCCCTCGCAATAGCCGCGCAGGTTTTCCATGATCTGGTTGGCCAGTTCGCGGGTTGGTGCCAGCACCAGACCACGCACGGACTTGGGGCTTGGCCGCCCCGGCATTTCCAGCATCTGGGCCACAAGCGGCACCCCGAAAGCTGCTGTCTTGCCCGTACCGGTCTGGGCAAGGCCCATCACGTCGCGGCCATTCATCCCGTGCGGGATCGCCTGTTTCTGGATGGGTGTGGGATCTTTGATTCCCATCGCAGCCAACCGTTTGACCAGCAGAGCCGGCAGGCCCATCATATCAAAATCGCTCATATCTATCTTTCCGGCGCAAGAAGCCGCATTGGCCCGCACGCATATCTTTTCGCAGCACGTCAGTCGCGCCGCGCATGGGTCACACGAAACGGATCGCGCGCCCCGCCTTATGACAGGATGCGTCCTTTCGCGTCTGGCCCCACGCGTGATTTTGGGAACAACGGCGGCCTTTTATCTCGCTGTGCTTAATCGGATCATCGACCCGGCACCCGATCTGCTCACGCGGCAGAAGGCATCGCTTGACCTGCACATGGGGCCCGGCGCGCGAAAAGTCAACAGGGTACACCGAAAACGCGGTGGCACCGCGTCCCGATTGTCGCTACATAAAGGGTTCTCGAAGATCAGGTAACAGGCCCTGCGATATGACCAAATCCATCATCAAACGCTGCGAGGCACGGGGCATGCGCATGACCGGCCAGCGTCGTATCATCGCGCAAGTGATCGAGGACAGTGATGATCATCCTGATGTCGAAGAGCTGTTCGCCCGTGCGGCAGCCGTGGATACAGCCATTTCGATTGCGACCGTCTATCGCACGGTGAAACTGTTTGAAGAAGCGGGGATCCTCGACAAGCTGGAATTCGGAGACGGGCGCGCGCGCTATGAAGACGCAGAGCGCGACCACCATGATCACCTGATTGACGTGAACTCGGGCGAAGTGATCGAATTTGTCGACGCCGAGATCGAAGCCCTGCAGGAACGGATCGCCGCCAAGCTGGGGTATCAACTGCGCGGTCACCGGCTGGAACTTTATGGCGTCCCCTTAAGGAATGACACCAAATGAATGACCGCGACCGTCCCCTGCTGGCAGTGTTGATTGATGCGGACAACGTTCCGGCCAAACATGCCGCCAAGATCATGCGCGAGGTCGCCTCTATTGGCGAACCCGCCCTGCGGCGGGTTTACGGGGATTGGTCCAATGACCACCTCAAAAGCTGGAAGGAACCGATCCATTCCCTCGGCCTTGTTGCGCATCAGGAGACCGCGAATTCGCGCGGCAAGAATGCGACCGACATCGGTCTGGTGATCCATGCCATGGATATCCTGCACAGCGGCAAATTTGATGCATTCGTTATTGTGTCCTCGGACAGCGATTTTACCGCACTGGTAAACCGCCTGCGTGAAGACGGGTTGACCGTAATCGGCATTGGCGAAGAAAAGACAAACCCCGCACTGCGAAATGTCTACAACCGTTTTATCCTTGTAGAGAACCTCAAGGACGAGAACGAAAGTGTTGATGCACCGGCGCAACCCAAGCCCAAGGCCGACTTGAACCGCGCCTATCAGCTGATCTGTACGGCGATTGAACGGTGCGACACGGAAGATGACTGGGTTCAGCTTGGCCCGGTGGGCAAGCACCTGATGGCCGCGCATCCCGATTTTGATACCCGCAGCTATGGTTTTGCCAAACTCGGCGGCCTGATCAAAGCGCTGCCAAAACTGGAAATGTCCAACAAGGACAATCGCCCGATGGTGCGCATCAAAGGGTAGCAGGCGGCGACCGCCGAGCAACTGCCCGACGCGCCACGTTGGCACGATATCAGCCCCATCGCCCCTTGCCCCCGCCGCGCAAAACCGCCATCCCTGCCCCGATTCCCCCACCCCAAGGAAACCCCTGAATGGACAACCTGCGCGGCGCACTCCTGATGGTTCTGGCCATGCTGGGTTTTGCTTTTGAGGATATGTTTATCAAGCTGTTGTCTGATGGCGTCACCATCGGACAAATCCTTCTGATGCTGGGTATTGGGGGCGGGCTCGTCTTTGGTTTGATCGTGCGTGCACAGGGCCGCAGCATATTTGATCCCGCGCTTCTCAGCTTCCCCATTCTGCTGCGTGCGTTGGGAGAAATGGTTGGAACACTCGGCTTTGTCTCGGCAATTGTGCTGACGCCTATCTCAAGCGCATCTGCCATTTTGCAGGCCACCCCGCTGGTCGTCACGCTGGGCGCTGCGCTGTTTCTGGGCGAATCCGTAGGCTGGCGTCGGTGGAGCGCGATCCTTGTCGGCCTGTTCGGTGTGATCCTGATTATCCGGCCGGGCATGAACAGCTTTGAACCGCTGTCCATGCTGGCCCTTTTGGGGGTTTTTGGCCTTGCCGTGCGCGACATTGCGACCCGACGCGTGCCGGAAACAACATCTTCAATGCAGCTGAGCTGCCTTGGTTTCCTCGCAGTTATTCCTGCCGGACTGGGGTACATGTGGATGACCGGAACGACCTATGCGCCACTGGACACGCCAAACTGGATCTACTTTTTGTCCGCACTTGTGATCGGCCTGTTCGCCTATTACGCGATCGTCGCCGCGATGCGTGTCGGCGAAGTCAGCTTTGTGACCCCGTTCCGCTATGCGCGGCTGATTTTCGCAATGGCCATAGGCATCACGATATTCGGCGAACGCCCTGATGCATTGACCCTGCTTGGAAGCGCGATCATCGTCGCCTCGGGGATATATACGGTCTGGCGTGAGCGCAAACATAGGCAACGCCCTACAGCGAGCCTTTCCAAGCCCACGACCGCAGGCTAAAAGCCCTTAAATCCACGTTCAAAGGACGCATCCCATGAGCACCATCATCGACATTCACGCCCGCGAAATCCTCGACAGCCGTGGGAATCCTACCGTCGAAGTCGATGTGATCCTCGAAGATGGTACAATGGGCCGCGCGGCCGTGCCTTCGGGTGCCTCGACAGGCGCTTATGAAGCCGTCGAAAAACGGGATGGCGACAAGAGCCGTTACATGGGAAAGGGCGTATTGGAAGCCTGCGCCGCTGTGAACGGCGAAATCGCCGAGGCGCTGGTCGGAATTGATGCCACCGAGCAGGTCGAAATTGACGAGATCATGATCGAACTGGACGGCACCGACAACAAGTCACGTCTGGGCGCGAACGCTATTCTGGGCGTATCGCTTGCCGCAGCCAAGGCGGCGGCCGATTTTTGTACGCAGCCCCTGTTCCGCTATGTTGGCGGTACCTCGGCGCGGATGCTGCCCGTGCCGATGATGAACATCATCAACGGCGGCGAACATGCCGACAATCCTATCGACATTCAGGAATTCATGATCATGCCGGTGGCGGCAGAGAATATCCGCGACGCTGTGCGCATGGGCTCCGAAGTGTTTCACACCCTCAAGAAAGAACTGTCAAACGCGGGCCTTGCCACGGGCGTTGGCGATGAAGGCGGCTTTGCCCCGAACATCAGCTCCACCCGTGATGCACTTGATTTTATTCTGAAATCCATTGAAAAAGCGGGTTACAAGCCAGGTGATGACATTCATCTTGGCCTCGATTGTGCCGCCACAGAATATTACAAGGATGGCACGTATGAACTTTCCGGCGAAGGCAAATCCCTGAGCAGTGACGAGAATGTTGAATATCTGGCCGCACTTGTAGCCGACTACCCGATCATCTCCATCGAAGACGGGATGTCAGAAGATGACTGGGACGGTTGGGCGGCGCTGACCGCAAGACTGGGCGATAAAATCCAGTTGGTGGGGGATGATCTGTTTGTGACAAACCCTGTGCGTCTTGCGGAGGGCATCAAACGGAAATCCGCGAACTCCATGCTGGTAAAAGTCAACCAAATCGGCACCTTGACGGAAACTCTTAAAGCAGTGGATATGGCCCATCGCGCCGGATTCACCAATGTAATGTCGCACCGTTCGGGCGAAACCGAAGATGCTACCATTGCCGACCTCGCTGTTGCCACCAACTGCGGCCAGATCAAAACCGGCTCGCTTGCGCGCTCTGACCGGTTGGCGAAATACAATCAGTTGATCCGGATCGAGGAAATGCTGGGCGAGACCGCGGAATACGCGGGCCGCTCCATCCTTAAGGGCTGAGAATGCTAAAGATAGCGCCCGCCACCTCTGATGTAGATCTCGCAGAGGTGCGCAGGCTGTGCTGGGACTATCACAGTTTTTTGCTGAACCTCTCCGGTACAGACCGTAATATCACCGAAACCTTTTATCCGGTCGCCAAATACGCCGCCCTGATGGACGGACTGGCACAGGAACATGCGCGCCCCGGCGGCATCATTCTGCTGGCGCGGATTGACGGAAAGCCGGTCGGATGCGGCATGACCCACGCGATTGGTGACCATACCTGCGAGGTAAAGCGCGTTTTTGTCAGTGACGCGGCCCGCGGCCAAGGGGTCGCCGCGCGCCTGTGCACGGCCTTGATGGATCAGGCCCGCACGGACGGGTTCAAGACGATGGTGCTTGATACCTCGAAATCGCTGACAGGTGCGCAAAATCTCTATTCAAAACTGGGGTTTAAGCTGCGCGGCCCTTATCAACCAATTCCCGAAAGGGTGCTGCCGCACCTGCTGTTTTACGAGATTGCGCTATAGGTCGGCAGTTGGCGCAGCGTCCTGAAAACGCGCAGGCCGATACGGCGCCACCATCGCAGTTTGCGCATTGCTGAGTGGTTGATCCATCACCTCGGCAGACACCACCTCTGCGACGACACCGGCCAGCGTTATGCCTGAATGCATGACTGTTGCGAATAATCCCGCAGGGCCACAGGCACCGATCACCGGCAGGCCATCACGCGGCACCGGACGCGCGGCAAGCGCTACGTCCTGCCAGTGCAGGGGCACATCTGGCAACAGGTCTTGCAGGCGCGCGCAGGCCTGCGCTGCCAGAACATCGGGGCGCTCTGCTATAGTCTCGCTTTCATCAGACTGATGCGACACTGCTGTGGGCATCACGATCTGCCCCTGTGGCGTCTGTCTGAATTCCCCGACAGGTGCGACGCAGACATGCGCGAGAACCGGCGGCACGACCTGCGTGCGAAAGATCACCCCGGGACGGTGCAGCATAGGCAGGGCCACGCCCAGCGGCGCCAGCAAGGCGGTACTACCGGTCCCGCCCGCAACAATCACGCGGTCAGCCAGCAAAACCCCGCCGGGAATGCGCAGGCCCCGGACCGCACCCTTTTCGGTGACAATCTCCGTAGCGGGACAGCCCGACATGACCCGCGCACCTGAAGCTGCCAGCAAGGTCGCCGCAAGTGCTGCAGGTTCCGCCGCCCCCTCTGCCTCGAAATACAACGCTGCCTCAGGCGCACATAAGTGGGGTTCGCGTTTGGCAATTTCTGGCTTCGACAGAATTTCAACGCCGTACCCCATCCGGCTGAGCGCGCTCGCCCGCGCCTCGAGGGCCGCACCCTGCTCTTCCCAGCACAGACATCCAGACCACGTCACCGGCAAATCCAGATCCCGGCACAGCCGGCGATGCGCCTCGATTCCTTCTGCGCGCAATGCAAAATGCGCAGCGTCAGCAAAGAAACTGGCGTTGATCCAGCCAAATGACTGTCCGGTGGCCCCTGCGGCGACCGTGGCTGCATCCACGACCGTCACCTGCGCCCCGCGCCGTGACAGCGCATAGGCAAGGCTCGCTCCCAGTATCCCTGCCCCGACAATAACAACGCGCATATGCAACCCTCTTGGCACCCATTCATCCCCACCATAAGCTGCGCCCATGACACCTCAAGAGATCATCGCGCACCTCGACCTTGCCCCGCATCCCGAAGGCGGCCATTACCGCCAGACATGGGTGGCTGAAAACGCTGGTCGTCCGACCGGCACCTGCATCTATTTCCTGCTACAGGCAGGCGAGCGGAGCCACTGGCACGCCGTGGACGCGGTTGAAATCTGGCTCTATCATGCGGGCGCGCCATTGGTTTTGTCGCTGGCGGAAACCACAGATGGCCCCGCGAAGGATCATCTGCTGACACCTGATTTAACCAAAGGTGCCCCGCAACTGATTGTGCCGCATGGCCATTGGCAATCCGCCCGCAGCACTGGCGCGTATACACTGGTGAGCTGTACGGTCTCCCCCGGCTTCACCTTTGACGGCTTCACCCTTGCGCCCCCTGAGCTGGAGATCCCCCGATGACCCGTCGCAGGCTCCTTGTCATAACCGGCGTCGCCCTGATGATCGGGCTTTATTTCTATGATCGCGCCAACAGCAGCA
>JBARUV010000254.1:0-26455 GCA_049645905.1 Sulfitobacter sp. | reverse complement strand
CGCTTGACGGGGCGGGGGCCTGCCCATATTAGGACCGAACACTCTGGTTCGCTAGAGTGCGCAGTGGGCGGTTGTAGCTCAGTTGGTTAGAGTGCCGGCCTGTCACGCCGGAGGTCGCGGGTTCGAGCCCCGTCAACCGCGCCACCGCTGCATTTTTCAAGAAATGTCAAAGTTCACGCAGCAGGGTTTTCCCTGCCGCGGTGCTTTGTCGTTACGCCTTTTGTGGGATCAGAAAATCCAGCAGGGCGGTTGCAGTTTCTTCGGGGTATTGATCCACAAAAAAGTGTCCCCCCGGGATGCCAAGGCCGCGCATGTCCGACAGGCGATCTGACCATGTGTCAGCCACGTCATAGGCGCGGCCCATCGCACCGTCCGCGCCCCACATGACCAGCGCGGGGCAGTCAACGCGGCGGTGCAGGTCCGCGGCATCCAGATCGAAATCATAGGCAAGCGCGGCGCGGTAGTCTTCGCACATCCCACGGATTGTAGCGGGGTCGCGCCACGCGTTCCGATACGCAGCAAGTGCCTCTGGGTTGAAATCGCTGAGTTTCGCCGCGCCCCAGCCCAGCAGACTGGCCTCGTAATAGCGATCTGGATCATGGGCAATCATATCTTCGGGAAACGGGGCAGGCTGGGCAAGGAAAAACCAATGATAGTAAGCCTTTGCCACCTGCTGTGAAAGCTGGTCAAGCAAAAGGTGTGTGGGGATGATATCCATCACAGTCAGGGTTCTTACGGTGTCAGGGGCATCAAGCGCCAGCCGGTGTGCGGTGCGCGCGCCGCGATCATGGCCTACCAGATGAAACAGCTCAAACCCCAGCGACGCCATCAGGGCAGATTGATCGGCGGCCATTTCTCGGAAGGAATAATTTTCTGTGCCCTGTGGTTTTGAACTGTCTCCATAGCCGCGCAGGTCAGGTGCGATCACGGTGAAATGGGCCGCTAGCAGTGGGGCGACTGCGTGCCACATCGCGTGGGTTTGGGGAAAGCCGTGCAGAAGCAGGAGTGCCGGACCGGTGCCTCCGCGTGCGAAAGCGATGGTCTGGCCATTCACGGTGGCGGTATGAGCAGAAAAACCGGGCAGGATGGTCATGTGGAGGGCCTTTGCAAACGGGTCTTATTGCAGCTTAACAATACAGCTGCGCAAAGTGTAAGAGGGGGAATGAACTCAGCCGCTCCTTCCACCGCCCGACTGGGTATATTATGCATGATCGCGGCGATGTCGCTGATTTCCGTAAATGATATGCTGATAAAGTCGCTTTCGGGTGATTATCCACTGCACCAGCTCATCCTGATGCGCTCCGGCGTAGGCATTTTGTTCACGCTGGTGCTGCTGAAGATGGAAGGCGGATTTGCCTTGCTGAGAACCGGGCGGCCGGGGTTGCATTTGCTGCGCGCCTTGTTGATCGTGTTTGCCAATTCGTCGCTTTATGCCGCGATTGCCGCTTTGCCGTTGGCTACAGCCAATGCGCTGTATTTTGTCGCACCGTTGTTTGTGACACTGTTGTCGATCCCCGTGTTGGGCGAACATGTGGGACCCCGCAGGTTGGGCGCGATCGGTGTCGGGTTTGCCGGCGTTCTGTTGATGCTGGGGCCGCAACTGGCCAAGGGAGACGCAGGTTTCGGGTGGATCATGGTGTTGCCGGTGATGGCCGCGGCCGGGTATGCTGCAACGGCCGTCTTGTCACGCAAGCTGGGGGCGACCAGCCGCGCCTCGGCATTGGCGATACATTTGCAAGCCGCCTTTCTGGCGGTCAGTATCGTGATGTATGTAGTGGCGGGTGACGGGCGGTTTGCTGTTGGTGTCGAAAATGACAGTGTGCGTTTCCTGCTGCGCGCATGGGTCTGGCCCGCGCACGGCGATTTGGTGCCGGTCATAGGACTGGGGATGATGTCAGCGGCTGTGGGCTATCTAATGACGCAGGCGTACCGGCTCAGCCATGCCTCCGCCGTTGCTCCGTTTGAATATGTCCTGCTGGTCTTTTCACTGTTCTGGGGCTGGCAGGTGTTTGGCGAATGGCCGGAAACCTCGGTCTTTGTCGGGGCAGCAGTGATCATCGCGGCGGGCATATATGTGTTCATGCGCGAAGACGCAGTGAAGGCCACGCGGCGAGCCTGAGTGAACGTAAGGTGGGCCAAAGCCCCACCTTACGAAGAGGTCCCCACTGCCTGATCCCGAGGCTGGGTCAGTGGTCGAACCGATCCACCAGAAAATCGACGAAAGCGCGGGTTTTAGGGGCGAGGTTACGACGCTCCGCAAATATCACCGCGACATCTGCGTGGGTCTGGCGATAGTCCGGGAACAGCCGCACAAGGCGTCCCGCCGCGATGTGGTCTGACACGAGATAGGTTGACAGGCGCGCGATACCGAGACCGGACAGCGCCGCGACAAGCACCGCATCCGCGCTGTTACCTTCGAAATTGCCAGTTGCGTCTACCTTTTGAACCTTGCCGTCCAAGGTCGCGTGCCAAGCGTTACGGCCCACTACATTCGATGTGCGCAGGCAGTTGAAGTTGGCAAGATCCGCAAAGGTTTCCGGCGTGCCGTGGCGGTCGATAAAGGCGGGTGCCGCACACAAGATGCGTTCATTGCGCATGATCTTGCGTACAATGACATTCGGGTTGGTCAGTTGTTCGGCAAAGTTGATTGCCGCGTCAAAATTCTCTTCTTCGAGGTCGATTTCGCGATCGGTCAGTTCCAGTGACAGCTTGACCTCCGGATTTGCATCGAGAAAATCGGGCAGGGCGGTGATCAGTTGGGATTTGCCAAAGGCGACGCTGGACGCAATGCGCAATTCGCCGCGCGGTGTGGTGTCAAATGTGGAGATGTAATCCTCGACCGCATTGAACTGATCGGCCATCGCGCGGCATTTTTCATAAAGCGCGCGACCTTCCTGCGTCAGCGAAACGCCTGACCGGGTGCGGCGCAGCAGGCGCTGGCCGACATGGTCTTCCAGATGCCCGATCTGCTTGCTGACAGCCGACGGTGTCTGGCCGCTGGAACGGGACGCGGCAGAGATGCTGCCCATCTCGACCACCTTCACAAAAGCCAGCATTTGCGACGAAGCATCCATTTTCCGCTCGAGCCTTTCCGTTTTGGCACAGCCCCTGTGCAGATCGAAGGGCTTCAGCAACCGGTTTGGTTGCGCTATCTCTGCATTGCAGCATAAATACTGCACTGCAGCAACTTAGATAGGGACACATGAAGATGACCACAATGTTACTTTCAAACATTAATTCCCCTTTGGCTGTTGTGGATGCGGTGCGCACACAAATTCGACGGATTTCGAACGCCGCCAAAGCGGCTCGCAAACGCCGGATGGTCTATCGGATGACCATGAATGAACTCAATAACTATTCGCCCCGCGAATTGGCTGACATCGGCATCCACCGGTCGCAGATCCGCAGGTTGGCGATGGAACAAGCAAATCAGGAACAGACCAATGCATCATGATACATCAACCTTTCACCGGCCCGATCCGTGGACCCGAATCCGCAGCATGGCCGAAACAGGCGCGCACCAAATCGGTGGTTTGTTTTCACGCTTTTGGGCAGCCAGTGCGACCCTCGTCAAAGAGATGCAGTTTGCGCGCATGATGCGCGTTTTGCATGACATGTCTGACGAACAGTTGGAAAACATCGAACTTAAACGCACGGATATTCGCGCCCATGCCGCTATGTTGGTTGGGCTGGAGCGCAGCTAGGCGCACGCATATAAGCTCCGCCTGTCCTTTGGATCGGCAGAGCGCACCGAGATTAGCGGCCCTTCCTCCCGGAGACCGCTAACAAGGGGCCGGAACGTTCACCTCCTCCCGAGCGTTCCGGCCTATTTTTTTGAGCTGGGCCGGATATCCCTGTCAGCCGGGCAGTTTCAGGTCAGAGCATCCAAAATCCGCGCCCATGACCGGATACCTTTGTGAAAGCTCACCATGTCGTACTTTTCGTTTGGCGAATGGATGGCATCATTGTCCTTGCCAAAACCGATCAGCATCGGTTCGGTATGGGTGATTTCCTGAAAATGCCCAGCAATCGGAATGGAACCGCCGCAGCCAATATAGGCTGCCGGAATACCCCATTCGCGGCTGAGAGCGCCGCGCGCCTTTTCGAACATGGAATCTGATGTATCCGCACCTGATGCCCCGCCAGCACCGTGCCCATGAAAGGTGACCTCGCAGTCCGGTGGCAGGGCGTCTTGAACCATCGCGCGGAAACTCTCGCGAATCGCGAGCGGGTCTTGTGTTCCGACAAGCCGGAAACTGATCTTGGCATGCGCTTGGGAGGGGAGCACGGTTTTGAACCCGTCGCCTGTATAGCCGCCCCAGATCCCGTTCACATCACAGGTCGGGCGCGACCAGATCATCTCGAGCGGGGTGCGGTCCTGTTCGCCCGCGGGCTGGCTGAGGCCGACATCGCCAAGAAAGGCGTCGTGATCAAAGGCGAGGCCCTGCCACTGCGCCTCCAGTTCATCCGAGAGTTCGGGCACACCATCATAGAAACCGGGCACGGTGATGCGCCCCGTTTCATCGTGCAGCGAGGCGATGATTTTTGACAGCACCCGCACCGGATTGCGCGCGATGCCGCCGTACATGCCGGAATGCAGATCCATCTTTGGGGCGGTCACAGTCAGTTCCTCGCCCAGCAAGCCGCGCAACATCGTCACGATAGACGGGGTCTTGGACTGGAACATGCCTGTGTCGCAGATCATCGCGATGTCCGCCTTTAGCTCTTCGGCGTTCTCTTTCATGAAAGGTACAAGGGACGGGGAGCCGGATTCTTCTTCGCCCTCAAAGAAAAACGTAATCCGGCAGGGCCAGTCGCCCTCGACCGCTTTCCAGGCGCGCAGTGCCTCGACAAAGGTCATCAACTGGCCCTTGTCATCTGCCGCACCGCGTCCGCGGATAACTTTGCCTTTTGGCGTGTCCTGCACTTGGGGATCAAACGGGTCGCGGTCCCACAGGTCCAGTGGATCAACAGGTTGCACGTCATAATGGCCGTAGAACAACAGATGCGGGACGTCGGAATTTGTGGTGTCCCCGACATGACCGACGACCATCGGATGACCCGGCGTCGGGCGTTTCTTTGCCTCAACCCCCATGGTTGCCAGATCGGCCACCAGCCAGTCTGCGGCACGGTCGCAATCAGCCTTGAACGCGGGGTCGGTCGAGATCGAGGGAATGCGCAGCAGATCGAGCAATCGGTCCGTGGCCTCTGGCAGGTCGGCGTCAATACGCGCAAGGATATCATCAAGGGACATGTCAGGTGGCCTTTTGGTTGGGGGCATTTGCGCGCATATTGAGCGCAAGCGCGCACGTGATGCAATCACGTGTCGCGGCAAACCTGGGGCAAAACGCCTGAAAGGCAGAAATTATGCAAGTAGCGCGCCCCGCAGACTTGGATGGCGGCCCCTGCAACCCCGTTCAACCAATCAGCCGTGAAAGCTGACCAATCCAAACCCGACGACCACCAGTGCCGCTCCGGCAATCTGATGGGCGCTCAGTCCCTCATGCAGCCATGCGGCGTACCCCAGCACCAGAATGGTTTCACCAATGATAATACCAAGATAGACCAGCGACAGGTTCGCGGTTCGCAACAGTGCGATTTCGGCCAAAGCCGCGCCCGAAAGGCCGAGCATGATAATGATGGCTCCGCTGTACCAGTGGTTGTCTGCGGACAGTTTCATGCCAACCGTGGCAGTAGCGTACCCGCAGGCCGTGAGGATAACGAGAACAACCGGCATCAGATAAGACAGTGAAAATGGCAATAAAGCCGTCATGAGTAACACCTCAGGCAAAAAAGAAATATTGGATGGCGCCGGGCCGCGTCCTAAACTCTTTGATACGGAATTTGCCGGTAATGCCGGGGTTCCGTCTGTAATGTAGGTTACACTGAGACAAAATATCTCATGGCGATAGTGGGTAATTCCTTACCTGACCCGGCGGCGTGAATATGCTGTAAAGGGGTGGCAGTGGGTTTGAAGGCCGGTGATTTTCCTGCCACTTCCCCCCTGCGACAACGCGTGCTGGCTAAATGTATTGAAGGTCCGGTCCGGTTTTCTTATAACTAGTCTAAATCAAAAAAGGGATGTCGGACGCCTTGCCGGACCCTGCTGCCAAAGACGGAGAGGCGCAATGGACTATACCAAACAGCTTGATGGGGCACTCGCGCGCCTGCATGACGAAGGACGCTACCGTACGTTTATTGATATTGAGCGTCGCAATGGCCAGTTTCCCCATGCTGTCTGGACCCGCCCTGACGGATCAGAGCAGGACATTACCGTTTGGTGTGGCAACGACTATCTTGGGATGGGCCAGCATCCGGTTGTTATTGACGCAATGAAAGAAGCGATTGATGCCACGGGTGCCGGGTCCGGCGGGACGCGCAATATTTCCGGTACGACAGTCTATCACAAGCGGCTTGAAGCGGAGCTGGCAGACCTGCATGGCAAGCAGGCAGCGCTTCTTTTCACCTCAGCCTATATTGCCAATGACGCCACGCTCAGCACTCTTCCGAAACTTTTTCCGGGCCTGATCATCTATTCCGATGCGCTCAACCATGCTTCCATGATCGAAGGTGTGCGGCGCAACGGCGGCGCCAAGCGGATATTCCGGCACAATGATGTGGCCCACCTGCGCGAACTGCTGGAGGCGGACGATCCGGCCGCCCCAAAGCTGATCGCCTTTGAATCGATTTATTCGATGGACGGTGATTTCGGCCCGATCGAGGCAATCTGTGATCTGGCAGATGAATTCGGCGCGCTGACCTACATTGACGAGGTCCACGCCGTCGGCATGTACGGCCCGCGCGGGGCAGGGGTGGCGGAACGGGACCGCCTGATGCACCGGCTTGATATTATCAACGGGACGCTGGCCAAAGCATATGGCGTGATGGGCGGCTACATTGCCGCTACTGCCAAGATGTGCGATGCGATCCGGTCTTATGCGCCCGGGTTTATCTTTACGACGTCCCTGCCACCTGCAGTGGCGGCGGGTGCTGCTGCCAGTGTCGCGTTCCTGAAACGCGCGCCGGAATTGCGCAAGAAACATCAGGAACAGGCGGCGGCCCTCAAGCTGCGCCTCAAGGGGCTCGGCCTGCCGATCATTGATCACGGCAGCCATATCGTGCCGGTCATGGTCGGTAACCCTGTGCACACACAGATTCTGTCCGACAAACTGCTCGAAGATCACGGAATTTATGCCCAGCCGATCAATTTCCCGACCGTGCCGCGCGGGACAGAGCGTTTGCGCTTCACGCCTTCGCCCGTACACGGACCGAACGAAATGGATGCACTGGTGCACGCTATGGATAATCTTTGGTCCCATTGTGCGCTGAATCGCGCCGAAGCAGCAGGCTGAATTCCCACTATTCGTGTTTTACGTTGCACTATGCTAATGTAAGCGAAACAAAGGGCAAAGTTCGAATCGCCGGGTTTATAGCGGCGGAACGGATATTCAGATTGAGCGCTGAGCGGCGTAGTGTGGGGCAATATATGATCGGGCGTTGGTCCTCCAAAATCGAGACCGTTGAAATGGCAGACCCCAAGGGGTTTGACGCATTTGAATTGCGCCTGGGTGATGTGATGCGGGGCGAACGCGCCACGCTGGGCAAATCACTGCTGGATGTACAGCGCGAACTCCGGATCAAAGCCTCTTATATCGCTGCAATCGAAAACGCGGATCCCGATGCGTTCGACACACCCGGTTTCATTGCCGGCTATGTGCGGTCCTATGCGCGCTACCTGAACATGGATCCTGATCAGGCGTTTTCTGCGTTTTGTACGGAATCCGGTTTCGCGGTTGCCCATGGCATGTCCGCCGAAGCCTCTGTGGTGAAAAAGCCGTCATTCGAAGAACGCAAAGCCAAGCGGAACGATAACGACTTGTTCTCGCGTCCCGTCATGCCGTTCACGCCTGTCGGGGACAGCTTGCTGTCGCGCATCGAACCTGCCGCCATCGGTTCCGTTGCGGTGCTGGTCGGTCTGATCGGTGCCATCGGTTTCGGGGGCTGGACTGTGCTGCAGGAAGTGCAGCGTGTGCAGGTTGCCCCTGTAGATCAGACCCCTGTTGTTCTGTCGGATCTTGATCCGCTGGATGGCGCATTGCCGGTCGCACCGTCGGTCAATGCCGATTCTGCCGCGCCCCGCCTGATTGAAGAAGCAGCCCGTTCCGATGCGCTGGACCGCTTGTATCGCCCCCAAGCATTGGATGTGCCTGTCTTGGTGGCGCGGGATGCGCCGATTGCCACGATTGATCCACGCTCCATCGGAAATTTCACCTCGCCCGAGGCGGACACACCGCTTGGGCAGGACACTATGGTTGCTGGTATCGACGCCGCACTGACCGAAGCGGTCGGTGGTGTGACTGTTCCGCAGGTACTGGAAGGTGCGCCAGCGGCAGTACGTATGGTTGCGGCCTATCCGTCATGGGTGCGCGTACGCGCCGCGGATGGCACGGTGATTTTCGAGGCTGTCATGAACAAAGGCGACAGCTGGGATGTTCCTGCCACCGAAGAGCCTGCAACGCTGCGCACCGGCGAATCCGGTGCGATCTATTTTGCAATGGGCGAGCAGTTCTATGGCCCGGTCGGACCACGCGGCGCTGTGACATCCAATGTCCCGCTGCATCGCGAAGCATTGGCAGAACTATATGAGCCTGCCTTGCTGGAAGAAAACGATGCGCTGGCCACGATGGTGGCAGAGTTGCAAAGTGCTGCGCAGATTGCTGCGGTTCCCGCTGACTGATTTGGTGCTGTAATCCCAT
Source organism: Sulfitobacter sp. (assembly GCA_049645905.1). Taxonomy (GTDB): domain Bacteria; phylum Pseudomonadota; class Alphaproteobacteria; order Rhodobacterales; family Rhodobacteraceae; genus Sulfitobacter. The sequence goes on along the minus strand of JBARUV010000254.1, from coordinate 17,699 downwards.
TGCGGTCCCCTTGGGGGCTGATTAGGTAAAGGGCAGCAGCGCAAATTTGAGGCCTCCCATGTCACTGAATACCATCCGACCCTGGCGCAATATCTATCGCAGAAAATCGCGCCAGATTATGGTGGGCCGTGTGCCGGTTGGCGGCGACGCACCCATCACCGTGCAAACCATGACCAATACGCTGACCACTGATGTGGCCGGAACCATTGCACAGGTCAACGCGGCGGCTGACGCTGGGGCGGATATCGTGCGCATTTCCGTGCCGGATGAGGCCTCCTCCAAGGCGCTGAAAGAGATCGTACGCAATGTCAGCGTGCCGATCGTGGCCGACATCCATTTCCACTACAAACGTGGAATCGAGGCGGCAGAGGCGGGCGCTGCCTGCCTGCGGATCAATCCGGGTAATATCGGCGATGAAAAGCGCGTGCGTGAAGTGATCCGTGCCGCGCGTGACCATAATTGCTCCATCCGCATTGGTGTAAACGCCGGATCGCTGGAAAAGCATCTGCTGGATAAATACGGTGAGCCGTGCCCCGATGCGATGGTTGAAAGCGGGCTGGATCACATCAAGATCCTTCAGGACAACGACTTCCACGAGTTCAAGATCAGCTGCAAAGCCTCTGACGTGTTCATGGCGGCGGCTGCCTATCAGCAATTGGCCGAGGCGACCGATGCGCCGATCCATCTGGGGATCACCGAAGCCGGGGGGTTGATCAGCGGAACGGTCAAATCCGCGATCGGGATGGGCAATCTGCTCTGGATGGGGATTGGTGACACGATCCGTGTGTCCCTGTCAGCCGATCCTGTCGAAGAAGTGAAGATGGGGTTCGAAATCCTCAAATCGCTTGGTCTGCGCCATCGCGGCGTCAATATAATTTCTTGCCCGTCCTGTGCGCGGCAAGGGTTTGACGTGATCAAAACAGTTGAGGCGTTGGAAAAGCGGCTGGAGCATATCAAGACACCGATGAGCCTGTCGATTATAGGCTGTGTTGTGAACGGGCCGGGTGAGGCGCTGATGACGGACGTCGGATTCACCGGCGGCGGTGCCGGATCTGGCATGGTCTATCTGGCGGGCAAGCAAAGCCACAAGTTGGGGAATGACGGCATGATCGAACATATCGTCGAACAAGTTGAAAAGAGGGCCGCCGCCATTGAGGCAGCAGAGCAAAAAGAGGCCGCAGAATAACTGGTTAAGGCACGACCCTCATGTTGTGGAGCAGTTGCTTTGCACCGTTCAGGTCGACGCAAAATCCAGTCTCAGCCGCGCTTTTCAGCCACCATTGCCTGCATCTGGTCAAACGGCAGATAACCACGCAACAGTTCATCCTGCATCACAAATGTCGGGGTGCCGTTGATTTGCAAAGTCTGCGCCAGCGCGCGGGTTTCGCTGATTTCGCGGCTGACTTCATCGCTGTCCATGTGCGCTTCGATTGCGTCAGTGTCCAGACCGAAGGTGCTTGCGAGACGGCCTAGCGAGGCAAGTGTCACATCGCCGTTGAACGCCATCAGGGCATCATGCAACGCCTTGTAGCTATCATCACCCGCGACCAGTTTTGTCGCCACCGCAAAGCGCGACGCAAGCAGGGATTGTTCACCCAAGATCGGAAGTTCTTTGACGATGAGTTTGATATTCCCGTCTTTTTCCAAAAGATCGGCAACTTCGCTGTGGGCTTTTTTGCAATAGCCACACCGGTAATCAAGAAACTCGACAAGCACGATATCCCCTTCGGGGTTGCCGCCGATCCAGGAATATCCGTCCTCGAAAATGGCCTCTGCATTTGCAGACACCAGTGTCAGGTCGGACTGTGCCTGTGCATTGGCCTCGCGGTTCTGCAACAGCTCGACCGCCTCCATGATCACTTCCGGGTTGTCCATCAGATAGGCGCGGACCTCCGCGCGGAACTGGCTGCGCTCTGACTCCGACATGTCGGTCAGGTCAAGCGCCGCTGCGGGCAGGGCGCCAGCGAGAACAAGCGAGGCGGCAAAAAGGGGGGCAATATGTCGTGACTTCATGAGAGGCACCTTTCTGGAGACGCGCAAGGGTTGACGGCGCGCGGTTGGCGCGGTGAAAGCATAGCCAGAGGTTAGGAGCAAGCCCATGCGCAGATCAAGCCGTTCGCAGGTCGATCCCTTTATTGTGATGGACGTGATGCAGGCCGCCACACAGGCAGAGGCGCAGGGACGCCACATCATTCATATGGAAGTCGGCCAACCCGGCACTGGTGCGCCGCAGGGCGCAACACAGGCGCTGTCACGGGCGATGCAGGAAGGGCCGCTTGGCTATACTGTCGCCCTTGGCTTGCCAGCGTTGCGGCAACGGATCGCCCAGATGTACGGCGAATGGTACAATGTCGATCTCGACCCTGCCCGTGTGGTGATCACGTCGGGGTCATCGGGCGGGTTCATTCTGGCCTTTACCGCACTGTTTGACACCGGTGATCGTGTCGGCATCGGTGCGCCGGGCTATCCGAGCTATCGCCAGATCCTCAAGGCACTGGCGCTGACGCCGGTTGATTTGCCCAGTGCGCCGCAGAACCGCTATCAACCCGTTGCGCAAGATTTTGCCGGGCAGAACCTCTCAGGGTTGCTGGTGGCCTCACCTGCAAATCCGACGGGCACGATGTTGGACAAAGATGCGATGCGTGCGCTGATAGATGCATCGGATCAGGCTGGTATGTCGTTTATTTCCGACGAAATTTATCACGGCATCGAATATGAAAAGAAAGCCGTCACAGCGTTGGAAGTGACGGATGACTGTTATGTCATCAATTCCTTTTCCAAGTATTTCTCAATGACGGGTTGGCGCGTGGGGTGGATGGTTGTGCCCGAAGATCACATCCGTGTGGTGGAGCGGATTGCCCAGAACATGTTCATCTGCGCACCGCACGCAAGCCAGATTGCGGCTCTTGCGGCGATGTCGTGTGATGATGAACTTCAGGCCAATCTGGACGTGTATCGTGCCAACAGGACCATGATGCTGGAGGGGTTGGCAGAGGCGGGCTTTACCGATCTCGCGCCGCCTGACGGTGCGTTTTATGTTTATGCGGATGTGTCCGCCTTCACCAGCGACAGCCGCGCCTTTGCCGCAGAAATTCTGGAGCACGCGGGCGTTGCCGTCACACCGGGGCTGGATTTTGACCCCGTTCGCGGCCACACCACCCTACGGTTCTCCTATGCACGTAGTAGCACGGATATTGCTGAAGGGATTGAACGGCTCAAGTCATTCATGGCCGCACGGTGATGCGCTGGCCCGTATTCACGATTGGTGTTAGATTGACGGCAACAACGCCAAAAGGTGGATAATGCGGGCATTTTTTCAGATATTCTTGGTTATAATGGTCTGCGCGACGGGGCTGTCAGCGCAGGAGTTGACGGCTCTGGCGCGGGTTGATGCCGCCAAGAGCGGTATCAGTGATGGCTGGTTCGGCAAGACACAGATCACCGTTTCGCTTAGTCAGGGTGTGCCGTTCCGCGTCTTTTTGCTGAATGAACCGGCGCGGCTGGTGGTCGACTTTCGCGAAGCGGATTGGTCTGGCGTGAAACCCGATGCATTGCTCGCAGAACCGGGCCGCATCGGGGCGATCCGCTTTGGTGCGTTCAAGACCGGATGGTCGCGGCTTGTGGCAGACCTTGCAGAACCGATGGTGCCATTGGAAATCGGGATGCCTGTGGATGAAGTGAGCGGTGCGGCCCGCCTCAAGATCGTGCTGAAAACTGCGGATGAGGCGGATTTTGCCAAGGCTGCCGGCGCCCCCGTTGACCCTACATGGACAGAAGCCTTGGTCGAAGTGCCAGCGGCGCCCAGACAGGACAACGGCTTTGTGGTGATGATCGACCCCGGCCACGGTGGTGTTGATCCCGGCGCGGAGCGCGATGATGTAACGGAAAAAGAGCTGATGCTGAGCCTTGGTCGGGCATTGGCGGAAAGCCTGCGCCGCGCTGGTGTGACGGCCCTGTTGACTCGGGATGATGATGTGTTTGTCGCCCTCGAAACGCGGGTCGCCCTTGCGCACCGTGCTGGTGCCGACGTGTTTCTGTCACTGCACGCAGATGCACTCAGTCAGGGCGGGGCAAAGGGCGCTACCGTCTATACCCTTTCGGACGAGGCAAGCGATTCAGCCACCGCGCATCTGGCCGCGCGGCATAACCGGTCGGATATTATCGCGGGCGTTGATCTGACCGGATCGGATGATCAGGTGGCGTCTGTCCTGCTTGATCTGGCACGTCAGGAAACCGAACCGCGTTCCGCCGCCTTGGCAAAATCACTGGTGGCGGGGATGACGCAGGCTGGCGGTCCGATGAACCGTCGCCCAAGCCGGTTCGCGGGCTTTTCGGTGCTGAAATCGGCGGATATCCCGTCAGTGCTGATCGAGGTCGGATTCCTGAGTTCAAAGCGCGATCTCGCCAATTTGCGCGATCCGGTCTGGCGCGCAGTGATGGTTGACGCGATGGCAACCGCAATTCTGGGCTGGCGGGATTCTGATGCGGCGCGCAAGCCGTTGATTCGGCAATAAAGACGCCACTTTCACAGTGCGATGATGGGCGATTATCCGCCCCTGCAACACGCGTTCGCGTTTTGACCATTCCCGCGTAAACCTGTATATGCGGACCAAATAAACCAACAACATTGGTGGTGTGCCGCGTGTTTCGATTTGTCCTGTCTTTTCTGGGGGGTATCTTTACGACCCTGACCATGTCGATTGCTATGGTGGCACTGACCATCGGGGCGATTTTCTGGATGTATGGCCGCGACCTGCCCAGTCACGAATCGCTCGCGCAGTACACGCCGCCGACCATCAGCCGGATCTATTCGGGGCAAGGCCGTCTGATCGACGAATTCGCCAAGGAACGGCGCCTGTTTGCCCCCGCCGACACAATTCCGGATCTGGTGAAACAGGCGTTTATCTCGGCTGAGGACAAGAATTTCTACCAGCATGACGGCTATGACCTGCGCGGCATCGGTGCGGCGGCCATCGACGCGGTACGGTCGGGCGGGCGCGATGTGCGCGGTGCCTCTACCATCACACAGCAGGTGATGAAGAACTTTCTGCTTTCAGGGGATCGTCAGGCAGAGCGTAAGGTCAAAGAGATCATTCTCGCTGCACGCATCGAGCAGACATTGTCCAAAGAAAAAATTCTCGAGCTTTACATGAACGAGATTTTTCTCGGTCAGAACTCTTACGGGGTCGCTGCTGCCAGCCAGACCTATTTTAACAAAACCCTGTCCGAACTTGCTCCGCACGAGGCGGCGTTTCTGGCCTCGTTGCCCAAGGCGCCGTCGCAGTTTCATCCGGTGCGCAAGAAAGAGCGTCTGCTGGCGCGTCGGAACTTTGTTCTGCGCGAGATGAAAGAGAACGGATATATCTCCGAAGAGCTGTACGAAAGCGAGCGCGACCAGCCGCTGCGCTCGGTCCAGAACGGTGACTTCGAAAGTTTCAAGGACGCTCTGCCACCGCGCGACTATTTCACCGATGAAATCCGCCGCCAGCTGAGCCAAGATTTTGGCGAGGGCGAGTTTTTTACCGGCGGTCTGACCGTGCGCGCCACCATCGACAATGAAATGCAGCCCATCGCGGCAAACGCCCTGCGTCGCCAGCTTGAGCAATATGACCGCGGGCGCGGCATCTGGAATGGCACCGGCAAGACGATTCCGGTTGATCAGCTCGGCTCGGAGCAAAGCTGGCGGGACGCGCTCAGCGATGTGCGTGTGGCGCGTGACGTTGACCTTGAAAACCAGGGGTATCCTGCGGTTGTGCTGGAAGTGGGCGCAAGCGACGCGCGCATCGGCATTGAAAACGTGGCCGAGGACAGTGATGGCCACTGGATACCCGCTAAGGATGCGCAATGGGCGCGCAAACGCCTGAAGGATGGCAAACTGGGGCGCAAGGCGCAGGTGGCTGGTGATCTGGTCGCGGTCGGTGACGTTGTTCTGGTGCGCCGGATGACCAACGACGCGGACGGGTCGTTCATCCGCTGGACCCTGCGTCAAATACCCGAAGTACAGGGTGGTTTTGTCGCGATGGACGTTGATACAGGGCGTGTGATCGCGATGCAGGGCGGTTTTTCCTATCAGGCTTCGGTCTTCAACCGCGCCACGCAGGCCAAACGCCAGCCCGGCTCCAGCTTCAAGCCGTTTGTCTATGCCGCAGCGCTCGATTCCGGCTATTCGCCCGCAACGATCGTGGTGGATGCCCCGATTGAGATTAACACCCCGCAGGGCGTGTGGCGGCCGCGCAATTCCTCCAACAGGTTTTACGGGCCGACACCCTTGCGTACCGGCATCGAACAATCGCGTAACCTGATGACCATCCGTCTGGCCCAGGAAGTCGGGATGAATGTGGTCGGCTCTTATGCCGAACGCTTTGGTGTTTACGACGACCTCAGCCCGGTTCTGGCCAATGCGCTGGGATCACAGGAAACCACGCTCTACCAGATGGTCAGTGCGTATGCCATGTTCGCCAATGGCGGTGAGCGGGTGCAGCCGACGCTGGTCGATCGGGTGCAGGACCGCTATGGCCGCACCGTCTATCAGCACGATCAGCGTATTTGTAATGACTGCAAACTGGCCAGTCTCGATCCGGGTCTCGCGCCGCGTATCATTTCCAATCGCGAGCGGGTGATGGACGCTGTGACCGCCTATCAGCTCACATCGATGATGCAGGGCGTTGTCGAACGTGGCACCGCCAGAAGTGCGGTCAACCTTGGCGTGCCAACCGCAGGCAAGACGGGCACCACCAACGAAGCCAAGGATGTGTGGTTTATCGGCTTTACTTCGAACATCGTGGCGGGGTGCTACATTGGTTTTGACCAGCCACGGCCGATGGGCAGAGGGGCATCCGGCGGCGGTATGTGTGGACCCGTTTTCCAGCGTTTCATGCTTGAAGCGGTCAAAAAGTATGGCGGCGGCAAGTTTACGGTGCCTGCGGAATGCAATTTCATGAACATCGACAGGTTCTCCGGAGCACGGTTAAGCAGTGGTGCGTCCGGCCCCAATGTAGTGTCCGAATGTTTCCGTGCAGGCGAAGAACCGATTTTTGGCATCACATTCGATGGTGGTTTTGCGATGGGCGCGGACCTGCCGCTGGTTGAGGAAGTCGGACGTGTGGCAAAGCAGGTTACGACTTCATCAGGTAAAAAAGCGGTTGTCGGGCCCAAAGCAACCTTTGGCACCTTGTCCTCGGGCGGGCTTTATTAAGCGTCACCAACGTTAGGCGCACAGCGGGAATAACGCAGCCTACGGCTTGCTGTGGGTCCGGCGCTGGTTTATCCCTTGCCGGAGCAATTTTTACAGGCAGGTACCATGCGCGCTGAGGCACAAAACACGGCCACACAGATCGAGAAATCTCTTGAGTTGCTCGGCCAGCGGCTGGGCGTTGATACAGCCAACCACCGTCTCGAAGAATTCAATGCGCGCGTCGAGGACCCTAAATTGTGGGACGACCCCGAAGCGGCACAAAAGCTGATGCGTGACCGGCAGGGGCTGGTGGATGCAATCGCCACCTATGAGGGCATCAAGCAGGACCTCGCGGACAATGTCGAACTGATCGAAATGGGCGAAATGGAAGGTGACGAAGAGGTCATCTCGGACGCCGAGGCTGCGCTCAAGTCGCTGGCTGTGAAAGCCGCCCAGAAAGAGCTTGAGGCCTTGTTGGACGGGGAAGCGGATGCCAATGACACATTCCTTGAAATCAACTCGGGGGCCGGTGGGACGGAATCCTGCGATTGGGCCAGTATGCTGGCGCGCATGTATGTCCGTTGGGCCGAGCGTAAGGGATACAAGGTAGAGCTTCAGGCCGAAAGCGCAGGCGAAGAGGCGGGGATCAAATCTGCCACCTACAAGATTGCCGGGCATAATGCCTACGGGTGGCTCAAGTCCGAAAGCGGTGTGCATCGTCTGGTGCGGATTTCGCCGTTTGATTCTGCGGCCAAGCGGCACACGTCTTTTACGTCCGTCAAAGTCTATCCTGTGGTGGATGACAATATCGAGATCGAGGTGAACCCCTCTGATATCCGGATTGATACGTACCGATCATCGGGGGCGGGCGGGCAGCACGTGAACACGACCGATTCTGCGGTGCGGATCACCCACTTTCCGACAAACATCGTTGTCACCAGCTCTGAAAAATCGCAGCACCAGAACCGTGATATCGCGATGAAGGCACTCAAGAGCCGTCTCTATCAGATGGAACTGGACAAGCGGTCGGCGCTGGTCAACGAAGTGCACGAAAGTGCCGGCGATGCGGGGTGGGGCAACCAGATCCGGTCCTATGTGCTGCAGCCCTACCAGATGGTCAAAGACCTGCGCACCCAATACGAAACGTCCGATACCAAAGGCGTTCTGGACGGTGATCTGGACGGGCTGATGGGGGCCACGCTTGCCATGGCCGTGAGCGGCAAAAGCCGCGCTGAGGCACAAGAGGGCTAAGGCACTCCGAGGTCTGTACCGCCGGTCAATATGCGTTAAGCTGCGCCAAAACGCAGGAGACCTACGTGCCCGATATTCTTGAACAAACCGCACTTGATCAGTCAGCCGCGCTGGAACGGGGCGATCTGAGTGCTGTCGAGTTGATGCAGGCGACGTTGGAGCGGATCGCGGCAACCAATGGCACGGTGAATGCAATTGTTGGGTTGCGTGATACGGAGACACTGCTGGCCGAAGCACAGGCGGCCGACAATGGCCCGCGGACGGGCTGGTTGCACGGGATTCCGATGGCGATCAAGGATCTCGCCAATGTGAAAGGTATGGTCACCTCGAAAGGATCATCCTTGTTCAAGGATGATGTGGCCCAACAGGACGACCTGATGGTGTCGCGGCTGCGCGCTGCCGGGGCGCTGTTTATCGGCAAAACCAATACACCGGAATTCGGGCTTGGCAGCCATACGTTCAACCCGGTGCACGGCGCAACGTGCAACCCGTATGTTGCTGGTAAATCTGCTGGTGGTTCCTCGGGTGGGGCGGCAGCGGCGCTCGCTATGCGGATGGTTGCTGTCGCTGATGGCTCCGACATGATGGGGTCGCTGCGTAATCCCGCGGGGTGGAACAACGTGTACGGCATGCGCCCATCATGGGGCACCGTGCCGGGCGAACCGGAGGGCGAGATGTTCCTGCAACACCTCGCAACCTCTGGCCCGATGGCGCGCTCGCCCCGTGATCTGGCCGCACTGCTGGATACAATGACGGGATCGGACCCGCGTGTGCCGCTCAGTCTAGACACAGAAAAGTGTCTACCGCAGATGGCGGACAGGCTGGCACGCCAGCGTATTGGCTGGCTGGGCGATTGGGATGGCGCACTGCCGTTTGAGGATGGTATTTTATCCCTGTCACAAGTCGCGCTGTCACAAATGCAGGATATGGGCCATTCGGTTGCCCCCTTACACGCGCCCTTTGACAGTGATTTGATCTGGGATAGCTGGATTTCCCTGCGCTCCTTTGCGGTCGGGGCAGGGTTGCTCAACGATTTCGAAGACCCGACCCGCCGCGCATTCCTGAAACCGGCGGCGATCTGGGAGGTGGAGCGCGGCATCGCAATGAGCGGGATGGATGTTCACAAGGCCAGCCTGATCCGCTCTGACTGGTTCCGCGCTGCTGCGGCCGTGTTTGAGACGGTCGATGTGCTAGTGCTACCCTCTGCGCAGGTCTGGCCGTTTGACGTGACGATGGAACACCCAACCGAAATTGCGGGCATATCCATGGATACCTATCACCGTTGGATGCAGGTGGTTGTGCCTGCCAGTCTGCTCGGCCTGCCGGTCGTGAACGTGCCCATTGGATTTGGCGAAACCGGGCTGCCTGCAGGTCTGCAGCTGATCGGGCCACGCGGGTCTGACGCGCGGTTGCTGCAACTGGCAGAAGAGTGGCATATTGCGACAGATTGGCCGGCCAGCAGCCCCCCTGCGCTGGCTTGACCCAACGCAACTGATACGGGCAGACTGCGCAAATGAATGACCTGGTGCGACATCACGGCATACCTGCTTTGGGAACACCTGACGCAACGGCCTTGCGGCGTGCCTTGTCACGGGGATGGGCAGATTTTCGCGCCGCACCCTGGCCCGGTTTGATTGTAGGCGCCTTATGCGTGGCCGTCGGATGGGGGTTGCTGGCGATCACGGCTGCCTCAGGCCATACGTTCTGGCTTGTACTGGCGGTTTTCGGATTTCCGCTGGCAGCACCCTTTGCGGCCTTTGGACTATACGAGGTGTCCCGGCGACGCACTTTGGGTGCCAGCGCCGGATTGGGGGATATCGCAACCGTCCTCTGGGCAGAGCGGCTGCGCCAGTTGCCCTGGCTGAGTGCGATGATGATTGTGGTCCTGCTGTTCTGGTTCTTCTTGGGGCATATGATATTTGCCCTGTTTCTGGGTCTGAAACCGATGACCAACATCATGTCCTCCGCGCAGGTATTTCTGAGTGCGGATGGCCTTGCGATGATCGGTATGGGCAGCGTGATTGGCGGTTTGTTCGCCTTGTTGCTGTTTTCAGTGTGCGTGATCGGCTTGCCATTGTTGCTCGACCGTGAAGTTGATTACGTCACCGCGATGATTCATTCAATCGGATTGGTGGCACGCCATCCGGTACCCATGCTGGCTTGGGCATTGGCGATCGCGGTCCTGCTCTTTCTGGGGATGGTGCCGGGTTTTCTGGGTTTGCTGATTGTGATGCCCTGGCTTGGCCATGCGTCATGGCATCTGTATGATATCCTGTCCCACGGGGATGCGCCGCAATCAGCGTAACGGCGGGTTCGGCGGCGGCAGCGGTGCTTCGCGGCCCTGGTCGATCAGGCGCTGGCGCAATTCAGCGGTATCAGGATGGCCAAGCTCCATTGCAAAAACATGCGCATGGGTGAGGTAGAATCCTTCGGCTTGCGGGTCGTTTGCTGTGTCTGCCGCTTCGCGGTAGAGCCCTACAAGTTGCGGCAGGTCGCCCGCAGCATGGGCCGCGAGCAGCCGCGCGTTCAGAGTGTTCACTCTGCAGCCAGCCCCATCGCCGCGCGGCCAAGGTCAACGCGTGCCGCAACCCATTTGTGAAACAGGTGCGTTGGCCCGTCCATCGCCGGAGAGAACCGCCCGCCGTCAAACGCAACCGCATGACGCCCGCGCTGCATGCCCTCGACAACAAACACATCTTCGGCAAAGACGTCTTTCCACTGTGCGGTGTTACGCGCCCTCAGTTCTGCGTCCGTATCGGGCCGTGCATAATAGAGGTGAATATGTTCCACCGTGCGCTCCGGCCCTTGCGGGGTCAGCACGATGGCAAAGGTATGATCGCGGTGCACGCCGAACAACACGTTGGGAAAGGCGGTGATATATTCTGCTGCGGTGTCCCACTTGTCACTGATTGCGTCAAAGTCGGGAAACTGTACGCCATTTTCGCCCTTGAGCTGACGATACACCAGCGTGCCTTGCCCTGAAAACTGGTCAGGCGCCTCGATGTGATAATGATCTTCCAGCCGGGAATAGCTGTTGAGGCCCGGATGGACCCAGGGCAAGTGATAGCTTTCGCAGTAATTCTCGACTGCCAGTTTCCAGTTGCAGTTTACCTCAAGCTGGAAACGGCTGTCTGCACCGCCATGATGCAGTGGTCTGTCAAATTCTGACCAGCGCGCCATCAGATCAGCATTGACCACTTCGAACGGGGCGGCCTTGCCCGAAATGTTGATGAAAATCACATCCATCCAGATGTGGCTGCGGATTTCGACCAATCCCAGCAGCGCACGATCAATACCCGCATGGGTGTTCTGGCCCGGTCCACCCACATGGGGCGTGCTGACCAGACGCCCGTCAGTCGAATAGCACCAGCTGTGATAGGGGCAGCGGATCGCACCTTCGATCTTGCGGGGTTCTTCGACCAGAATCATACCGCGATGGCGACAGGTGTTCTGGAACACGCGCACATTGTTCGCCGTGTCGCGCACCACCAGAACAGGCATGCCAAGGAATGTGATCGGTACCGCATCGCCCACGGCAGGAACATCGGCCGCGACCGCCAGACCGGCCCAATTGTCAAACAGAACGCTTTGCTTTTCCTCGGCAAAAACCTCTGGGTCTATGTAATGGGCATTGGGCAGACCATTGGCCTGCTCAATTGGTTTGAGAACGGTGCTGAGGTCTGTCTGGCGCATGGCTGTCTCCTGATGCTGGGATCAGTCTATCAAAGCGGGGCAGGGCCAGAGATACTGGTAGCGACCCGACTTTATCAGAGGCGACATTGCCTGTTTAGCGACGTTTCAGGAAAACAGCATTTCAGGTCTCAGGTGACGGCGGTGGAACGGGGGCAAGTCTGCCTCGCTACAGAACCCTGAACGGCGGGCTGCAGGCAATGCAAGTGCGACCCCCTTGCCCAGAGATTCGTAGACCAATCGGGTGGCCCGAACGCCGCCATTTGTTTCGGGGACGGTGCGCGTGACATAGCCCACCCAGAAATTGTTCTCGAACGACGCGGTCCTGATCAGGTAATTGAACGAACTGGTCATCGCGTTCTTGCGCGAGACAATGATCGAAATACCGTCTTCCTGCTTCATCACGATGCCGCGAAACTCGCGCGCCGAGGAATCCGTGGGCAGGTCCTGGATGCGCATGGCTTCCGTCGCCTCGTAACCACGCAGAAACGTATTGGTCCCTTCGCGGTGCACATGCACAAGTCCGACGACGAAAGTGTCGTGGTTTACAAAGCTGCGCCGTGAAAACCGGTAAAATCCGTTCGGGAAATGGGTGACAGGTACGTCGCGTGCGGCGGGGCCAACATAGTCACGCAGAAACGAGTTCGAGATCGGATCCTCGGTGCTGCTGATTTGATCCACGGGTTCAAGCAGTACGCGTGCATCGACTTTGAAAAAACCGCAGATGCGCGCCAGCACATCGGGACGCGGAAAACTTTCGCCAGCGAGATAGCGGTTGAACTGGGTGCGGTTGATTCCCAGTTGGCGCGACAGATCAGAAATAGACGTATAGGCCGCCGACAGCTTGCGCAAATTGGCACCGAACATAGCGCGTAATTGCGCCGGGGATTGGGTAGGTTGAATCATTTTCCCTCGAATAGTGCCAAATTGCGCGTTTTCCGCCAACAGCAATCGGAGTTACTCGGGCGAAGTAGTTGATGTTGATGCTATATAGCGTCAAAGGTGACGCTTATACGCACCAGCACACTATGCGGGACGACACAAATTGCAAGTCGTAACGCACATTTAGAAGTGTCAAAGACACTACCCGTCTTGGTAGCAAAGTAGGGAAGATGGTATTCGGATGGTTGTTATGATTGGTGTTGTGCTTTGGAGTGACCCTTGCGAGGGGAAGGCTGTGTTCTGGTGCGAGGACCAGGGTGATCTGGCCTACTATGAGGCAGCCCCAGAAAGACCCGCGACAGACGGATTCTTCGATTCAGGAGATATGGTGCAATTTGAAGTGGCGATGGAAAGCCGCATCCGAAAGGCACACAATGCGCGGTTGTTGCAGGAACAGGCTTGGGTCGACCTGCCCGAAAGCCTGCGGCGGGAATCAGGGCCACAGTCCAGCTCAGCCGGGGCAACCCAAACCGCCAAGATCATTCCGTTCAAGCTTCAACCCGAACCGCGACAGTCGCTGTCTCTATCGGCGCGAAAGGCCTGAGCTTACTCCCCGCGTGAGAGTGCGGCCACGCCTGTGCGCGCCACGTCTGTCAATCCGAGCGGGCGCAAGAGATCGGCGAACGCATCAATTTTTTCTGGCGCGCCGGTGATCTCGAACACAAAGCTTGTAAGCGTGCTGTCCACGACGTTTGCGCGAAAAATGTCCGCAAGCCGCAGGGCTTCGACACGCTGGTCGCCTTTGCCCACAACTTTGAACATTGCCAGCTCGCGCTCCACACTTGGGCCTTCAACGGTAAGGTCATGCACATTGTGGACGGTAACGATGCGGCCCAGTTGTGCTTTGATCTGCTCGATCACCTGCGGTGTGCCGGAAGTAACAATCGTAATCCGCGACAGGTGGCCGGTATGGTCCACTTCGGCGACGGTCAGGCTGTCGATGTTGTACCCACGCCCTGCAAACAGGCCAATGACCCGCGCCAGAACACCGGGTTCGTTTTCCACCAGTACCGCGAGGGTATGGCGCTCAATCACGTCCGAAAAGTTGGGCCGCAGATTATAGGCGGAGTGCGAGGCGGCGCCTTTTTTGATTTTTAGAGCTGACATGTTGTTTTTCCTTCTCGTTCTGCATCGGAAATTTTGAAAATTCCCGTCCGTCTTCTTTCAAAAAGAAAACGACCTACACCATCACCGATCCCTTGGCGTCGATGACGCCCTGGGTCTCTGCCTCGCCCAGCAACATTTCGTTATGTGCCTTGCCTGACGGGATCATCGGAAAACAGTTTTCGTGCTTTTCAACCAGACAATCAAAGATCACCGGCCCGTCATGGTTCAGCATTTCGATGATTGCGTCATCCAGATCAGCAGGGTCCGAACACAAGATACCCTTTGCGCCAAATGCTTCTGCCAGTTTTACAAAATCGGGCAGGGCTTCGGACCAGCTTTGGGAATAGCGTTCACCGTGCAGCAATTCCTGCCACTGGCGCACCATGCCAAGCCGTTCGTTGTTCAGAATGAACTGTTTGACGGGCAGATTATACTGCACCGCCGTGCCCATTTCCTGCATGTTCATCAGCCATGACGCTTCGCCCGCCACGTTGATCACAAGGCTTTCAGGATGCGCCATCTGCACCCCGATGGAGGACGGAAAGCCATAGCCCATCGTGCCGAGACCCCCGGAGGTCATCCAGCGATTGGGGTCTTCAAACCCCAGATATTGCGCGGCCCACATCTGGTGCTGGCCCACTTCGGTACAGATATAGCGGTCCTGGTCCTTGGTCAGGGCTTCAAGGCGTTCCAAGGCGTATTGCGGTTTGATAATCTTGCCTTTTTGCGTGAACTTCAGGCAGTCAAGTGATTGCCATTCCTTGATTTTTTCCCACCATCCCTCGACGGCAACGGCATTTGTCTTGCGCCCGCGCGACTTCCAGATTTTCAGCATATCCTCCAGCACATGACCCACGTCGCCGACAATCGGGATATCGCATCGGATCACCTTGTTGATGGAAGATGGATCAATGTCGATATGTGCCTTTTTGGATTTGGGGCTGAATTCGGCGATAAGCCCGGTGATACGGTCATCGAAACGTGCGCCGACATTGATCATCAGATCACAGTCGTGCATCGCCATGTTAGCCTCGTACAATCCGTGCATGCCCAACATGCCCAGCCATTTGTCGCCCGATGCCGGATAGGCCCCCAGACCCATCAGCGTGGAAGTGATCGGAAAGCCTGTCGCCTCCACCAGTTCGCGCAGCAGCTGGCTGGCACCGGGGCCCGAGTTGATGACACCGCCGCCTGTATAGAACAACGGGCGTTTGGCCTTTTCCATGGCCGCAACCAGTTCGGTTATCTCTGCCAGATCACCTTTGACCTGCGGCTGGTAGTGCGATGTCGACGGTCTCTTGGGCATGTAGGTTCCCGTGGCAAACTGCACGTCCTTGGGGATATCCACCAGAACGGGGCCGGGGCGGCCAGAGGTCGCAACATGGAACGCCTCGTGCAACACGCCAGCCAGCTTGTCTGTCTCTTTCACAAGCCAGTTGTGTTTGGTGCAGGGACGGGTGATGCCAACGGTGTCAGCCTCCTGAAAGGCATCAGACCCAATCATGAAAGTTGGCACTTGCCCGGTCAGAACCACGATCGGGATCGAGTCGAGCAATGCATCCGTGAGGCCGGTCACCGCGTTGGTGGCACCCGGGCCGGATGTCACCAGAACAACACCGGGTCTGCCGGTGGAGCGGGCATACCCTTCGGCGGCATGCACCGCACCCTGTTCATGGCGCACCAGAACATGTTTGATCGAATTTTGCTGAAACACCTCGTCATAGATCGGTAGCACAGCGCCGCCGGGATACCCGAATACGGTATCAACACCCTGATCAATCAGGGCTTGAACGATCATTTTCGCTCCGGTCATTTGGCGTGTCATCTGGCTGTCTCCGTCTACTTATTTGGTTTGCGCATAAAAAAGCCCCCGATCTGGCGGGGGCGCATGGGTGTCGTTATGGTGTTCCGTTACCGGCCCATGCGTGTGGTTCCTACAATGACGACGAGTAGTGTCATGCCCAAAGGCTCCTTCATACTGCGCGGGACATTATGAGCGGGTGGGAAGGGCGTCAACAGCTAAGTTTTCATTTTTTATGTCTTGGGGGCGTAAAAATACGACATATTGTTTCGCGCAGCTGCCCATTCCGGCAATTATAGCAAAATATCGCGCTAAAATTTCAGAAATCTGTCGTGATGTCGCGTCGTGCTTCGGTGGCAAGGGTCTGGATCTCTTCTGCCAGCGATTTGAATTCATGGGCGATCACCATCAGCCCTTTGCCGACGTCACCGGCCCTCGCGGCCTCCACAGAGGCATTCAGTGAGACGAGGCGCACGTGTTTTCCGATATGTTCAAGCCGGTTCAGCCGTTGTGCCAGTGATTTGGCCGAATGGTTGGCACGTTTCAGTTCATCCTTGTGGCGTGTGGCAATGTCATCCCAATAGGCTTCACAAAGTGACGTGACCGCCTCGTAAAAGTCGGTGCGCGCTGCACTCATGTGGGTTTTCAGGCGGCTTCCAAGGACGGGATTGCGCTGTTCGACCGCGATCAGCACCATTTCCGAAAGGTCCGCCAACTGGGTAATTTTCGCCAGACGTTCGGGCGCGCGTTTTGCAGTCAGATGTATCCAGCGGGAGATGTCCGGTGAAATTCCCGGCAGCGGGGTACCTGTAGTCAGTGTTTGACAAACCGTACGTATTTGCCGGACTTCGGTGCGCAAGATGCCAAGTCGCTGCATCGCCTCCTCGGGCGTTGCGGACCCTGCCGGGTCAGGGCGATAAAGCAGTGTGGCAAAGAAACCGACCCGAATGACCTGCGCGCGTAGCGTGGCAACAACATCAATAGCTGCGCGCAGTTGTTCGGGCTGGGCACCGATGGGTGGACCTGCGGAAGAATCAGAGAATTGGCTTCGGCGCTGATATGTCATGCCACCTGTTTGCGCCAAAATGTCTAACAAATGATAAGCGCCTCAGCGGCGGCGCGGGCTCACATCCGGCAAGGCGATATTGGCGACTTGTTCTGCAATCGGATCATTGCTGAGCGGATGCAGGTTGGGCTCGAAGGTTTCGGGGTTGGTCAATTTTTGCCACGTGCCGCCCAAATAGACCTCAAGCCCCGAAAACTTGGCCTTGTAGCCCATTTTCTGGCTGCCCGGCACCCAATAGCCCAAATAGACATACTGAAGACCTGCCGCACGGGCGATCTCGATGTGATCCAGAATAATGTAGTTGCCCAACCCGTCGCGCGGCCTGTCGGGAGTATAGAATGAATAGACCATGCTGACACCGTCCCCAAGGACATCTGTCAGGCAGACGCCTATCAGTTCTTTGGTGTCAGGATCGGAATATTCGATCACACGGCTGCGGATCGGGGTCTCTTCGACCATCGCGGCGAATTCGAACACATCCATGTCTGCCATGCCGCCGTCAGCATGGCGGCTTTCCAGATAGCGCCGGAACAGGTCATACTGCCCTTCGGTCGCCCAAGGCGATGTTGCGCGGCGTTCAAGCGAGTTGCAGCGTTTCAGAATGCGTTTCTGGCTGCGGCTGGGGGAAAAGGCGTCGACATCGATGCGCGCGGACAGGCAGGAGGCGC
>JBARUV010000253.1:0-20258 GCA_049645905.1 Sulfitobacter sp. | reverse complement strand
AGACGCGCCACAGACCTGGATCGAACAGTCACAGATTTACGGCGACCTTGGGCAAAACCCTCGTTTTAGCGAAAGCTTTGCGCGGTGGCTCCGCCTGATCTGGAGCGACGGGACAGAGGCCGCACTGCGCGGCTATCTGGAAAATTGATCAGATGCAGACCATCGTTCTTGCGCGACGCGCGACGGTCATGCCTGTGGGTCTGATCGCAGGTGGCCCCGTATGGGGTCGAAAGGCAGCAATATGATTGTGTGTTGTGGCGAGGCGCTGATCGATATGATCCCGCTGGCCGATCCGTCAGGCGGGCAAAGCCTGAAACCGCATGCTGGCGGTGCAATCTTCAATACCGCAATCGCTTTGGGGCGGCTCGGTGTCGCGTCCAGTTTCCTGTCCGGGGTTTCCAACGATCTGTTCGGAAAGATCATTCTGGAAGAACTGCAGCGAAGCAATGTTGAAACGCAGCATGTGATCCGGTCCGAGCGTCCGACAACCCTGGCCTTTGTCGAACTGACTGACGGGCATGCCACTTACGTTTTCTACGACGAAAACACAGCAGGCAGAATGCTGGACCCCGCAGATTTGCCAGCCATTCCAGACGACGTGTCAACAATGTACTTTGGCGGCATCAGCCTGATCAATGAACCCGCTGCGGATTTCTATCTTGCGCTTGCGATGCGGGAATCCGGGCGGCGTGTCATCGTTGCCGATCCCAATATCCGCTCAAATTTTGTGCAGGACGAACAACGATATCGTGCGCGCCTCGATCAATTGATTCCGCATGTTGATATCCTCAAGGTGTCCGACGAAGATCTGGAGTGGATCGTCGAAGGGTCGATGACACAGATCGAAAAGGCAAATCTGTTGCGGGAACGAGGGCCATCCGTGGTTATTCTGACCCGGGGCAGCGCAGGTGCCTGTGCCATATTTGGCAAAGAAATGATGGTTGAGGTTCCGGTTCGGAAGGTCAAAGTTGCAGATACAGTTGGTGCCGGCGACACATTCAATGCGGGCTTTCTGGCGAACCTGTCACAGAACGGACTGTTGGATCGCACCCAGATTGAAACGATTGGCGCGGATGCATTGAAGAACGCGCTTGAGTATGGAGCTAAAGTTGCCGCTATAACAGTGTCACGGCCCGGTGCGAACCCGCCATGGGCGCACGAGTTGTCGTAGGCCGAAAATGAGCAGACGCAATCCAGTGTCCCCACTGCGCGGGCGCAAGGGTTCAGAAAACAAGAAAAGCGATGAAAATGCCGAAAGATTCCCTCCCAGCGATAGATTCGGATGCCTTCAAGGAAAACATCCGCCACCATCTCAAGACTTCCCTCGGCAAAGATGCGGAACATGCATCGACCTATGACTGGCGCATGGCCTTGTCCCTGACGATGCGGGACATGGTGGTTGATCCGTGGTTTGCTTCTACCCGCGAAACCTATGAAAACAAGGCCAAACGGGTCTACTACCTGTCGATGGAATTTCTGATTGGCCGCCTGATCGAAGATGTTGCGATCAATCTGGGCATTGAGGACGTGGCGCGCGATGCGATGCAAGCCCTTGGGCAGGACTACGAGAAAATCGTAGCGGATGAGCCTGACGCCGCATTGGGCAACGGCGGCTTGGGCCGTCTTGCCGCCTGTTTCCTTGATAGCCTTTCAACGCTTGCGATTCCGGCCTACGGCTATGGAATCCGGTATGAACACGGTCTTTTTGAGCAGCATTTTGAGAATGGCGAACAAATTGAAACCGCTGAGGGGTGGTTGGCACAACGCCATGCGTGGGAATTCGAGCGGCCCGAGGTCTCCTATCCGATCCACTTTGGCGGTTATGTCAGTGAAACAAAGGGCAAGGCCATTTGGCATCCGGACGAAACCGTCCTTGCTTCGGCCTATGATACTCCCGTGGTCGGCTGGAAAGGAAAATGGGCAAACACCTTGCGCCTTTGGGCGGCGAAACCTCAGAAGCTCTTTGATCTGGAAAGCTTTAACAGGGGGGATTACCTTGGCGCCAACGCCGCCGAGAGCCTTGCCCGTACGATTTCGCGGGTGCTTTACCCTGATGACACCACCGAAATGGGCAAGGAACTGCGGCTCAAACAGGAGTATTTCTTCACGTCGGCCTCCATTCAGGATGTGTTGCGGCGCTTGAAATCCGAAGGCTATGAGCTGCACGAACTGGCCGATCACGTCGCTATTCAGTTGAATGACACCCATCCCGCGATTGCCGGGCCTGAACTGGTGCGGTTGCTGGCCGATGTAAACGGCATGCCGATGGACAAGGCCATCGAGACCGCGCGGGCCTGCCTTTCGTTTACCAATCATACGCTGTTGCCCGAAGCGCTGGAGCGGTGGCCGGAGGGTTTGTTTGCCCGTATCCTGCCTCGCCATCACCGCATAATCGAAATGATTCAGGACACCCACGGCTTTGAATCCGGCAGTGACATCCGGATCATCGAAAACGACGAAGTGAAAATGGGCGAGTTGGCTTTTGTCATGGCGCATTGCGTGAATGGCGTTTCGGCGTTGCATTCCGATCTTGTCAAAAAGACTGTATTTTCCGACCTGAACACCGCCTATCCGGGTCGGATTATCAACCAGACCAACGGGATTACCCCGCGCCGCTGGCTATATTCGTGCAACCCGCCGCTGCGCAATCTGATCAATGAAACCATCGGTGACGGATGGCCTGACGATCTGGAGCAATTGACCCAACTGCGCGCCCATGTGGATGATGCCGGTTTTCAGGAGCGGTTTCGCGCAGCAAAGAACCAGAACAAGCATCGGCTGGCCGCGTGGCTGAAAACACGTGACGGTGTCGTGATTAACCCCAACGCCATGTTCGATGTTCAGATCAAACGCATCCATGAATACAAACGTCAGTTGCTGAACATTCTGGAAACAATCGCCCTGTGGAACGACATTCACGACAATCCCAACGGCAATTGGACGCCACGGGTCAAACTGTTTGGTGGCAAAGCGGCACCGGGATACGTGATGGCGAAATCCATCATCCATCTGATCAACGATGTGGCCAAGACCATTAACGCCGACAAAGCCACCCGTGACCTTTTGCAGGTGGTCTATCCTGAAAACTACAACGTTTCGATGGCCGAACTGCTCATACCTGCGTCTGACCTGTCAGAACAAATCTCGACCGCAGGCAAGGAAGCATCGGGCACCGGCAATATGAAGCTTTCGCTGAATGGCAGCCCGACGATTGGCACGCTGGACGGTGCAAACGTCGAAATCCGCGACCATGTCGGGGCCGAAAATTTCTTTCTGTTCGGGCTGACGGCAGAAGAAGTGATGAAGCGTCGCAAAAAGCCGGACTTTGCACGCACCGCCATCCACAAGAGCCCCGGTCTGACCCGCGTGTTGGGTCAGATTGCGGATGGCGTCTTCTCTGAAGGTCACCCAGAGCGGTATCAGGGCCTTCTGCGCAACCTTTACGAGCACGATTACTTCCTCGTGACCTGTGACTACGACAGCTATTACACGGCCCAGCGAAAAGTTGACGCCGCCTACCGTGACGTTGACGGCTGGACAAAAATGGCAGCGCTTAACACCGCCGGAATGGGATGGTTTTCCTCTGACCGCACCATCCAAGGCTATGCAAAGGACATTTGGAACGTTTCGTCGCTCAAGAAAGACTGACCGCCACCTCAGACCAGATCCGAAAGGGGTTGTCGCAATGATTGATCCACTCGACGCCAAGCAGATCGCCAAAGGTGACCATGCGGAGCCGTTTTCGGTGCTGGGGTTACATCCCGTCGATGGAAAGTTAGAGGTCCGCGCCTTTGTTCCAGAGGCAACGGCAATCGATGTGTTGGACGCCAAGACCAAACGCCGGATCATTGCGCTTGACCCTGTTGCGGATGCGCCGGGCGTTTTTACCGGTCAGGCAGCGCGCCGCAAAACGCCTTTTGCCTATCTTTTGAGGATCACCAAAGACGGGCACCAATATCTGGCCGACGACCCTTATCGATATGGCCCTGTTCTGGGGGAACTGGACGAACATCTGATCGGCGAGGGCGCCCATTTGAACCTTTGGACGGTTTTGGGTGCACATATCATGACCCATGAGGGAACAGAGGGCACCCATTTTGCCGTCTGGGCACCCAACGCCCGTCGGGCATCGGTTGTTGGTGATTTCAATGGCTGGGACGGTCGCCGAAATCCGATGCGCAGACGTGGGCAAACCGGAGTCTGGGAAATCTTTGTTCCCGGCATCGGCGACGGCGCGCCTTACAAATACGAATTGCAGGATGCAGGCGGCCACTTGTTGCCGCAAAAGGCCGATCCGTTTGGCTTTGGCGCAGAGCATCCGCCGAATACGGCGTCCGTCGTGCGAAAGCTTGATGGCTATGCCTGGAATGACAGGAAATGGATGACCAAGCGCGAAGCCCTGCAGCGCATTGACCACCCTATATCGGTTTACGAAGTGCATCTGGGTTCATGGCGGCGCGTTGCCGAAGAAGGAAATCGACCTCTTTCCTATTTCGAACTGGCGCACCAACTGGTCACCTATGCAAAGGACTTGGGGTTCACCCATATCGAACTGATGCCCGTGTCGGAATTCCCCTTTGACGGCTCGTGGGGCTACCAGCCCATCGGGCTATATGCGCCGACAATCCGCCACGGTACATTGTCAGAGTTTCGTGCATTTGTTGAGGCATGCCACGCCAGTGACCTGGGCCTTATTCTGGATTGGGTGCCGGGCCATTTTCCCGAGGACCAGCATGGGCTGGGTCGTTTTGATGGCACACCGCTTTATGAACATGCGGATCGCCGCGAAGGGTTTCACCCTGACTGGAATACGCTGGTCTACAACTACGGCCGTCGAGAGGTTTCAAATTATCTCGTTGCGAACGGTCTGTATTGGTTGAAGGAACATCACATTGACGGTTTGCGCGTCGATGCCGTCGCCTCCATGTTGTATCGTGACTATTCGCGCAAAGACGGCGAATGGGTGCCCAACAAGGACGGCGGGCGCGAAAATCTGGAAGCGATCGCGTTTTTGCAACGGACCAACACGGTGGCCTACGGCGAGATGCCCGGCATCATGACCATCGCAGAAGAATCCACGTCTTTTCCCGGCGTCAGCGGGCCGGCCGACAAGGGCGGGCTCGGCTTTGGGTACAAGTGGAACATGGGTTGGATGAACGACACACTTTCCTACATGGGCGAGGATCCGATCCATCGCAAATACCACCACCACAAAATGACCTTCGGATTGCACTATGCCTTTTCGGAAAATTTCATTCTGCCCATCAGCCACGACGAGGTGGTGCATGGCAAAGGTTCGATGCTTGATAAAATGCCGGGTGCCGGATTGGAAAAGTTCGCCAATCTGCGTGCCTACTACGGATTTATGTGGGGCCATCCGGGCAAAAAACTGCTGTTTATGGGCTGTGAATTCGCGCAGGGAGTGGAATGGAACCATGATGTGTCGCTTGACTGGCATCTGCTCGAAAATGACTTACATGCTGGTATGCAACGCCTGATCCGAGATCTGAACACTCTGTATCGCGACAGGCCCGGTCTGCACGAGCTTGACTGCAAACACGACGGGTTTGAGTGGATCGAAGAAAGTGCGGCAGAGGAATCTGTTCTGGCGTGGGTGCGGCACGGATTTGACGGCGCGTCGCCTGTACTGGTGGTCTGTAACTTCACGCCCGTCGAACGACAGGCACGCCGCATCGGTGTGCCCCGGGCCGGACACTGGGTTGAAGTGCTCAATACCGATGCCGAAATTTACGGCGGCGGCAATCGTGGCAATATGGGTGGCGTCACCAGCGCCCAGGTTGCAGCCTCCGGACGACCCAATTCCATTTCGATCACATTGCCGCCATTATCAACGCTATTCTTCGAACTGCAAAAGGACGAATAGCCGCTTTAGTCACAAATACTTACCGGGAGGGAAACGAATGGACAGAGAGTCACAGAGACTGGCGCAGCAATCAATGGCCTTTGTCTTGGCAGGCGGGCGCGGCAGCCGACTTTATGAGTTGACGGACAGACGCGCAAAACCGGCGATGTATTTTGGCGGCAAGAGCCGGATCATCGACTTTCCACTGTCCAATGCCGTCAATTCCGGCATCCGGCGCATCGGTGTCGCGACGCAATACAAAGCACACTCGCTGATCCGCCATCTGCAACGCGGCTGGAGCTTTTTTCGCGCGGAACGCAACGAGTCACTGGATATTCTTCCGGCGTCCCAGCAAATGGGAAACGAGAACTGGTACAAGGGCACAGCGGATGCGGTCACCCAGAACGAGGACATTATCAAAGGCTATGCGCCCAAATACATCCTGATTCTGGCAGGCGATCATATCTACAAACAGGACTATTCACTGATGATCCAGCACCACGTCGAAAGTGGTGCAAATGTAACTGTCGGCTGCATCGAGGTGCCACGCAATGAGGCCAGCGGTTTTGGCGTTATGAAGGTCGATACCGAAGGCCGCATTCTGGATTTTATCGAGAAACCGGCAGACCCGCCCGCCATGCCCGGCCACCCCGATATCGCACTGGCAAGCATGGGAATTTATGTATTCGAGACGGAGTACCTGTTTGACCTTCTGGCCGAATGCACCGCCGCACCTGGGTATGGGCATGATTTTGGCGGCGACGTGATCCCCAAAATTGTGAAAGAGGGAAAGGCCGTTGCGCATCCCTTTAGCCGCTCTTGCGTGCGATCGGGTCTGGAAGAGAAGGCATACTGGCGCGATGTCGGCACAATTGACGCGTTCTGGCAGGCCAATCTTGATCTGACGGACTTCAATCCGGAACTGGATCTTTACGACACGTCCTGGCCGATCTGGACCTATTCAGAGCTCACCGCGCCCGCGAAATTCATTCATAATGAAGAAGGCCGGCGTGGCCATGCGGTCTCGTCGATGGTTTCCGGCGGCTGTATCATTTCAGGCTCGACGCTGGACAGATGCTTGCTGTTTACAGGTGTGCGCACACATTCCTTTTCCCAACTCGAAGGCGTGGTAGCGATGCCATACGTTGAAATCCATCGCAGGGCGGAACTGAAGAATGTTGTAATTGACCGTGGTGTGATCGTTCCTGCCGGACTAACTGTGGGTCAGGATCCCGAACTGGATGCCAAGAGATTCCGGCGGACTGAAAATGGCATTTGCCTGATTACACAGCCGATGATTGATAAACTGGATCTCTAACGTGAACATTCTTTTCGTCGCCTCAGAATGCGCGCCTTTTATCAAGACAGGGGGCCTTGCGGATGTCATCGGTGCGGTTCCGAAAGTGCTGGCCGAGGCGGGCTCGAGCGTCAAAGTGATGATCCCCGCCTATCCCGCTCTTGCGCCGCTTTTGGCGGATGGCAAAACTGTGCTCCGTTTTGAAAACCTGTTCGGCGGCGCCGCCGAGCTTGTCGAAGTTACAGCTGACGGGATCAACCTGTTATTGCTGGTTGCACCGCATCTGTATGACCGCGCGGGCAATATCTATGCCGGCCCGGACGGCCAGGATTGGCCCGATAATGACGTGCGTTTTGCGGCGCTTTCCTTTGCCGGCGCGCGGGTCGCACTAGAGGGTGTTGACAGTTGGGTGCCGGATGTCGTGAACGCCCATGATTGGCAGGCGGGCCTTCTGCCAGCCTATCTGCGTCAGGAGGGCCGGACATCACCACCTGTAGTCATGACCATTCACAACGTTGCCTTTCAGGGCGTGTTCGATGCGACGCGGCTGTCTGATCTGTGGCTGAAATCAGAGATGTTTACCCAAGACGGTGTCGAATATTTCGGCAGGATCAGTTTTCTGAAAGCCGGGCTTGCCCTGTCCGATGCGATCACCACCGTCAGCCCAAGCTATGCCTGCGAACTGCTGACCCCTGAATTCGGCATGGGCATGGATGGGCTGCTACAGGCCCGCCGCGACGATCTGAGCGGTATTCTGAACGGCATCGATCTGGATGTCTGGAACCCTGAAACAGATCCGGCCCTGCCAGCGCCCTATAACCAGCGCAGTTTGAAAAAGAAGGCGGCGAACAAGGCCGAGGTTGAGGCCCGCTTTGGTCTTAATGCCGGGGATGGCCCGCTGTTCTGTGTGATCAGCCGCATGACCGCGCAAAAGGGTCTGGACATGCTACTGGAGTGTTTGCCAGATCTTGTCGCCCGCGGCGGCAAACTGGCGCTGGTGGGGAGCGGCGACAAAGACCTTGAACGCGCCTTTATCGATGCATCAAACCGGTTTGCGGGGTCGGTGGGTGTGATTATCGGCTATGACGAGGCGCTGTCACATCTGCTGCAGGGGGGCAGTGACGCGATTCTCATTCCGTCGCGTTTTGAGCCTTGCGGCCTCACCCAGCTTTACGGCTTGCGCTACGGCACATTGCCGGTTGTCGCCCGCACCGGAGGTCTGGCAGATACAATTATTGATGCTAATGCGGCGGCACTGGCGAACAATTGTGCGACCGGTTTCCAGTTTGCACCAATCAATGCCACGATGCTGGGTCAGGCCATCGCGCGGGCCTGTGACACCTACCGCCTGCCCAAGGTATGGGCAGGCATGATGCGACGGGCGATGCGTCATCCGGTCGGGTGGGACCAATCTGCAGCGGCCTATCATGCGATCTATACGTCGCTGATAGATAAACGTGGTTAAGGGCGCTTAAGAATGGAAACTCCACAGATTTCGGGCGGAACGTCTACCCGTCTTGGTGCCCATCACGACGGCAGCGGGGTCAACTTTGCCGTGTTTTCGGACAATGCATCCGCGATCGAACTGTGCCTGTTTTCACCCGACGGCAAGACAGAGACCGCGCGCATCAAATTGCCCGAACGTACCGGATCAATCTGGCACGGGTATGTGGTCGACCTGCCTGTCGGAAGCCTTTATGGCTACCGTGCCTACGGGAATTATGCCCCTGAACGGGGCCACCGGTTCAATCCCAACAAACTGCTGGTTGATCCCTATACACGGGAATATCACGGGCAATTCACAAACCACCCCGCAACACTGGGATATGAAGAAGACTCCGCAAGGGAAGATCTGTCGTTCGATGAAACCGACAGCGCGCCCTTCATGCCAAAATCAGTGGTTTCTGACCCCGCCCTGTTCAAAAAGATCAGCCGTGCCCGAGCCAAAGACACCGCGCAAGATCTGATCTATGAGGCCCACGTCAAAGGCCTGACCCAATCCAATGCCGACGTGCCGCAGGCTCTGCGCGGAACCTACGAAGGGCTGGCAAGTGACGCCGTTATTGACCACCTACAGGGCCTTGGTGTCGGGGCAATTGAACTGTTGCCCGTCCACGGGTTCATTGACGACACATTTCTCACGGATAAGGGGCTGAAGAATTACTGGGGCTACAACTCCATCGGGTTTTTCGCCGTAGAACCCCGCTATTTCGGGCCCGGTGGCCTGACCGGGTTCCGCGACATGGTCGAAAAGCTGCATGACGCGCGCATCGAAGTCATCCTCGACGTGGTTTATAATCATACCGCCGAAGGGGATCAACGCGGCCCGACGCTGTCCTTTCGAGGGCTCGACAATGCCGCCTATTATCGCCTGAACGCCGGACAGCAACGGTTCTACGTCAATGACACCGGATGCGGGAATACGCTGAACATATCCCACCCCTATGTCCTGCGCATGGTGATGGACAGTCTGCGGTTCTGGGTCGAATGCATGGGCATTGACGGGTTTCGTTTTGATCTTGCAACAACACTGGGCCGCGAGGATCACGGGTTTGATCCACGCGGCGGGTTCTTTGATGCGTTGCGTCAGGATCCGGTCTTGTCCCAAGTCCGCATGATTGCGGAACCGTGGGATATCGGCCCCGGTGGGTATCAGCTTGGCGGTTTTCCGCATGAATTTTCTGAATGGAACGATGCATATCGCGACACTGTCCGGCGCTACTGGCGCGGCGATGCGCATAGCGCGCAAGAGCTGGGCGCGCGCCTGCTGGGGTCGGCAGACAAATTTGACCGGGCAGGGCGGCGCAGCACGGCATCTGTGAACTTTCTGGCCAGCCACGACGGTTTTACACTGGCGGATACAACCCGTTATTCAAAGCGGCATAACGAAGCCAATAACGAGAACAACCAGGACGGCCACAACGCGAATTACAGCGACAATTGTGGTGTCGAAGGCCCGACAAAGGTCGCGGAAATTCGCGAGCGGCGTGCCCGCCGTCAGCGCAATTTGCTTGCCACATTGTTTCTGTCGCAGGGTACGCCGATGCTGTTGGCAGGCGACGAATTTGCCAATTCCCAAGATGGCAACAACAATGCCTATTGTCAGGACAGCACCATCGGCTGGTTGGACTGGGCCACCGCCGACACCGGTTTGCAGACCTTTGTTACCGCCCTCTCTACTTTTCGAAAGGCTCATCTTTGTTTGCGCCAAACCCGGTTCCTGCATGGTGGCAAAAGGCCTGCCGATGGGCTGAAAGACGTGGAATGGACGGATTTTGACGGCGGTTCTTTGCAGTGGCGCGACCCGGGGCTTTCAAACCTCTGCCTCACACTGCGTTGTTCTGCCGAAGCACCGGAGTATGACGATGACAACGATACGGTTTTTGTCGCCTTCAACCGTACTGATGAACCCCTTCTGGTCCTGTTGCCAAAGGTGCCGATCGGCCAGCACTGGATGCGGGCAATCGACACGGATCATTCCGAACAAGACACCAACGCACAACCAGCAGGCAAAGACGCGCCAATCGCAGGACAATCTGTTGTCGCCTTCTGTCTGGCACCCGATGGTGCCGCGGAATGAACGCTGAGACAAAACTGGCAGAACTGGCTAACCTCGGTGGGGTCCTGCCACAATATACGGACATGCAGGGCCACGTACATGTCACCACAGCCGAAACCCAACGCGCCTTGCTGAACGCCGTCGGCATTGCGGCGGGGGATGACGCGCAGGTGGACCAAAGCCTTGCGGACCTGCGCAATTATTCCCGGCAGCGTCAGTTCCCCCAAGAGGTGATCGTTGAAAGCGGAACTGCCATCGCGCTGGAATTTGCCGGTGGCGCCGCATGGACGTTGCACGCCGATGATGGTGGAGCAGAAATTGCGAGCGCCACTGCCGGAGCCGCTATCGAACTGCCGTCCTTGCCCTCGGGCGTTTATGAACTGTCCGTGACGATGGGGGGTCAAACAGAAGTCATTCGTATTCTTGCGGCACCGCGCCGCCTGGCCTCTGTCGAGGCGCTCACCGGAACAACGCGGGTTTGGGGTATAAACCTTGCGCTTTATGGTCTGTGCTCGGCCCGCAACGCCGGTCTGGGTGATTTTCGGGACCTCGAAAATACCGCGGCGCTGGCGGGCCGCTCCGGCGCGGCTTTTGTCGGGGTGAACCCGATCCATTCCATGGGGTTCTCTGATCTGTCGATCAGCCCCTACTCCCCCTCCCATCGCGGTTTTCTGAATACAGCCCATATTGCACTGGATGCTGTGCCGGGATTGGAGGGGTCGCAAAAAGCACGGCAGATTCTGGCCCAAGAGGCCGCTTTGATTGAACAGTTCTCCGCCTCTGAAGATGTCTTGTATCTCGCTCACAAGAAAATGGCGCAGCGTGTTTTGAATGACCTGTTCGCGGTCTTTGCAGAAGACGCGCCAGAAAACATCCGTACGCAATGCGAAACATATATCGCTACAGCGGGGCACGAGCTTGAGAGGTTTGCAGCCTACGAAACCCACAGCGAAAAACACGGGTCTGACTGGCGCGATTGGCCTGAGGGGCCATTGGCACGCCCTGATCCCGCCCGCCTGAGGTTCCATATGTGGCTGCAATGGGTGGCAAACACCCAACTGCACGCAACGCAATCCGGCGCCAAGGCTTCGGGACTAAAACTGGGCCTCTACCTTGACCTTGCAGTCGGCCCGCGGCGCAACGGTGCCGAAAGCTGGTGCGAAAAATCCTGTATCGCGCAGGGTGTGTCGATTGGCGCGCCGCCCGATCATCTGAGCCCCGAAGGCCAGAACTGGGATCTGTCCGCATTTGCACCACGAAAGTTGCAGCAGGCCAACTATCGCCCGCTGCGCCGTATTCTGGCACAGATCATGCGCCATGCCGGTGTGGTGCGGATCGATCATGTATTGGGTCTGGCCCGCAGCTTTCTGATCCCTGACAATGGCGCGCCGGGTGGCTATATCGCGCAACCGCTGGAATCTCTGATCGCCATCATCAAAATCGAAGCCGAGCGGCATCGCTGCGCTGTGATCGGTGAAGATCTGGGGCTGGTACCGGATAATTTCCGCGACGTGATGCGCAGCCACGGGTTCTACGGATACTCCGTTCTGCAGTATGAAAAAGACCACGATGGTGAATTCCATGACCCCGCCCAAGGCAGCGCGCAGGTTCTCTGTTGCTTTGCGACCCACGACACACCAACGGTAAAAGGCTATGAAACGGGCTGCGATATCAATTGGTGGCAGCGATTGGGCTGGATCGATGCCGAGCAGGCAAGGCTGGCCCGGACCAAACGCGCAAAAGAAGTGGCCGCCCTGACGCGCATCGCTGGATCACATGAAACCTTTCAAAGTTCCGTCCATGCGATCCTTGCCGGGTCCAACGCCAGTATGGTCAGCCTTCAACTTGATGATATTCTGGGCGTGACAGAAGCACAGAACCTGCCCGGCACAATAGACCAACATCCAAACTGGCGGCGCAAATACGATGTCCGTATCGAAGAGCTGGCAACAGATGACCGTCTGAGCAATCTTGCCTTCACGATGGACCGCACCCGCCCGATCCCAAAAAAGGAAAAAGTACATGACGTTCCAAGCCATTAGCACAAAACCGATTGAAGGTCAGAAGCCCGGCACATCCGGCCTGCGTAAAAAGACCCGCGTGTTCATGGCGGCGCAGTATCTCGAGAACTTTGTGCAATCGATCATCAACGCAATCGATGGCGCGACAGGCAAGACTTTTGTAATCGGCGGCGACGGTCGTTTTTTCAATGTGGCGGCCATCCAGACCATCATCAAGATGGCCGCCGCGAACGGCGCTACAAAAGTTATCGTCGGGCAGAATGGCCTGCTTTCCACGCCAGCGGCGTCACATCTTATCCGGTTGAACAAGGCAGACGGCGGTTTCATCCTGTCAGCCAGCCACAATCCCGGCGGCATTGACGAAGACTTCGGGCTCAAGTTCAACGCCGCAAACGGCGGACCCGCGCCCGAGGGCCTGACTCAGCTGATGTTCGAGGCAACGGAGCAGATTTCGACCTACTTCATTGCGGATTTTGACGATATTGACCTGACCAAGGTAGGCCGGACAGAACGCGGTAGCCTGCAAATCGAGATTGTCGATCCGGTCGAAAGCTATCAGGCATTGATGGAAACCCTGTTCGATTTTGAGGCGATCCGCGACTTGTTTTCGGGCGGATTCACAATGCGGTTTGACGCGATGCACGCGATCACGGGGCCTTATGCCACTGCAATCCTTGAAGACAGGCTCGGCGCACCAAGCGGGACGGTGGTCAACAAGGTACCGCTTGAAGACTTCGGCCAAGGCCATCCGGACCCCAACCCGATCTGGGCAAAGCCGCTGATGGACCTGATGATGTCTGACGCTTCTCCCGATCTGGGTGCCGCGTCGGACGGGGACGGGGACCGCAACATGATCGTCGGGCGCGGCGCCTATGTAACGCCGTCCGACAGTCTGGCCATTCTGGCAGCCAACGCCCATCTTGCCCCCGCCTATCAGGCCGGTATTTCAGGTATCGCCCGGTCAATGCCGACCAGTGCCGCCAGTGACAGGGTTGCCAAAAGGCTGGGTATCGAAGCGTTTGAGACGCCAACAGGATGGAAGTTCTTTGGCAATTTGCTTGATGCTGGCAGGGTCACGATCTGTGGCGAGGAAAGTGCCGGAACCGGTTCCGACCATGTTCGTGAAAAGGACGGGCTGTGGGCGGTGCTGCTTTGGTTGAATATTCTCGCTGTGCGCAAAATGTCCGTTGCTGACATACTCAAGGACCACTGGCAGACCTACGGACGAGACTATTATTCGCGCCACGATTTCGAAGCGATTGCGTCGGACAAGGCGAATGCCCTGATGACCCATTTGCGCGAAGCCCTGAGTGATCTGGCAGGCCAATCGTTTGCGGGGCAGACTGTCAAAACCGCTGATGAATTTGCCTATCACGATCCGGTGGACGGATCACACAGCACCCAGCAAGGGGTGCGCATCTTTTTCGAAGGCGGCAGTCGCGCGGTGTTCCGGCTGTCGGGAACCGGGACAGAAGGGGCGACGCTCAGGCTTTATCTGGAACAATATATGCCACCGGACGGCGCGCACGACATTGACCCGCAAGTTGCGCTGGAGGACGTCCGCGATGCCGCGCAAGAGCTTTGCAAGATGGAAGCGTTCATCGGCCGCACCACACCAGACGTCATCACCTAAAGGGTGCACGTGGCCGCTTCAACTGGTCGACGCTGCGCGGATTTC
This sequence comes from Sulfitobacter sp., assembly GCA_049645905.1. Classification (GTDB taxonomy): domain Bacteria; phylum Pseudomonadota; class Alphaproteobacteria; order Rhodobacterales; family Rhodobacteraceae; genus Sulfitobacter. The sequence continues at coordinate 5,840 of JBARUV010000253.1, read as the reverse complement.
GGAAGGTAACGTCAATATCACGCTGAACCCGCGCTGTTTTCCCTGCTGGGGTGACAGTATCTCAAGGGTGCACTGCGCCTGACGGCACAGCTCCTGAACGATCGACAGACCCAGCCCGAATCCGTCTGACATTGTCGCTTTGCGGATGAAACGGTCCTTGATTGTTTCAAGGTCGGAGGCCGACAAAGCGTCACAATCGTTGGAAATTATCACGCGGCCCTGCTGACTAGCATCGACTTGCGTCGGCATCGGACCCGAAGAATATTTCAGCGCGTTTTCAAACAGGTTGCTCAGGATAATACCCATCGCATCCGGGTCAACACGACTTGGCCACGTACCCGTTGGCCCCTTTATCACCAGCTTGTCCTCGGATGGCTCACGGTCACGCAGCTCTTTCAACAGCAGGGAAATCACCGGATTGATGTCAGCCTCAACCGGCGTTACGCCCAAGCCAGACTGGGCCCGTGACATTTGCAAAAGGCGCTCAATCAACCGGACAAGCCGTTTCAACCCCTGTTCAATTTCGGCCGCACTGCCTGCCATATCGGAGCTGCCCAATTTGGCCTTGAGCCGCTGAACATGGGCCAGACAGATGGCAACAGGGGTCCGCAATTCATGGGCAGCGTTGGTCGCAAAGGCGCGCTCGGCCGCGAGCGCAGCGTCAAGACGGGCCATCAGCATATCAAGCGTATCAATTGCAGGTTCGATTTCAGCAAACGAGTTCTGCCGGTCAATCGGCGACAGGTTCTGTGCATCCTTTTCAGCGATGTTGCTGCTGAGATCCGCAATTATGCCGACCGACCGACGCACCGCCCAATAGGCGACACCCAGAAACAGCATCCCCAGCAACACAAACCCGAGGATCACGCCTATCAAGACATCGGTGATCGCTTCGTTACGTTCTGTCATCGGCGTGGCGACGACAACAGAATTTCCTTCGGTGCGATCAGAGCGCAAAACAACAAACCGGTGCCCGTTGAGAGTGCTCATCCCGACCGGAAGTGACGCGGGCACAAGCGAGGGATCAGCGTCATTTGATTGCAGGGTGATGTTACCCGCAGCATCAAGAAACCAGAACAGCGTGCGTTCTTCCGGCTCAAGGGAGGTCTTCTCGAATGCCAGCGCTGTCGAAAGGTCCGGCACATCCTGGGACGGGTCCACACCGCCCGCGGTCTCGAAAATGTTCAAGAGCAAATACGCTTTGCTGGTCAGCCCGAGATCAAGCAGTTCGTCGTATTCTTCTTTGACAAGGCTATAGACGATGAAAATACCAGCAATTACGGCGACCGCACCGGGCAGGATCAGTGCGCCGAACAATGTGCGAAGCAAGCTGTTGCGGCGATGCATCATGGATGAAGAGTGTAGCCCATGCCGCGGTGCGTGACGATAAGGTCTTTGCCCAGCTTTGCGCGCAACCGGCTGATATGTGCCTCTAACGCGTTGCTTTCGACCTCTTCGCCGTAGGCATAGATTGCAAGTTCAAGGCTTTCCTTCGGCACAATCTTTGACTTTCTGCGCAGCAAAACTTCCAGAACGCCCCACTCCTTTGCAGTCAAGCGAATGGCCTTACCCCCGCGCGTGACGCTGTGATCCGTGAGGCTGACGCTCAGATCCCGGATCAGAATGGTCTGGGTCATCTGGTCGGCACTGCGGCGGCAAACGGTGTGGATCCGCGCCTTTACCTCGTCAAGATCGAAGGGTTTTATCACATAATCATCCGCGCCCCTGTTCAATCCGTCAATGCGGTCCGACACCTTGTCACGGGCGGTCAGAATGATGATCGGGGTGCGGAGATGGATGCTGCGCACCTTGCTCAGGAACAAGAGGCCGTCGCCGTCCGGCAATTGCAGGTCCAGCAACACCACGTCATATTCCAGCGCCCGGATGGCGCTTTCCGCCTCTTCGAGGGTGGCGAACCACTCGACGATATTGTGATCCGCTTCCAGATGTTCCTTCAGAGGCTGCGCCAGTGCTGCCTCGTCCTCAATCAGCAGAATGCGCATGATTGTCCTGCGTTGCTTTGATGTATTTTCGTTCAGACATGTAGGAAAAGGGCAGGGACGCCAGATAAAGGCAGTTCACAGCGATCATTGTCGGCCACGTATAAACCATCAAACCGACCACCAGCAACATCGCAGCGATCACGGCAAACGGCAGGTGCGCGCGTTTGATAGTAGCGTGCTTGATTGAGATGGTCGGGATCGTGCTGACTGCGAGCAGCCCGACACCGATAATATAAGCGGCGCGCACAAGCGGAAGGTCGGTATTCTGCCAGCCGGAAAGATGCATAAATATCGGCATCAGCGCAAGGCAGGCAAGCGCGGGGGCAGGGACGCCAACAAAGTAGTCGTCCTTTTTTAACGAAACTTCGGTGCTCTTTGTCGACAGATTGAACCGCGCCAGCCGCAGCGCGCAACACACCGCCAGCACCAGCGTCGCGAGCCAGCCCAAGCTTGCGTACTCGGTATCGATATAAAGCGTGTTAAACAGCAACACACCGGGCACGATGCCAAAGTTGAAAAAATCTGCCAGCGTATCCAACTCTGCACCAAACGGGCTGGCGGTGTCCAGAAACCGCGCCAGCTTGCCGTCTGCCGCGTCCAGAAATACCGCAAGCAGAATGAAATACAGCGCCGTTTCAAGGCGTCCCTCAAGGCTCATTCTAAGGGACGTCATCCCGGCACATATCGCAAATGCGGTGACCACACTGGGTACGATGTGGCGCAGTTTGATGTCGGCAGACGCAGTCATTCCGCAATACCCGGCCGCTGGCGGTTGGGATCAGAAAGGTCCGCCAGAACGGTTTCCCCCGCAACCGCCGTCTGGCCAACCGCAACAAGCGGGCTGACCCCCTTGGGAAGGTAGACATCCAGACGGCTGCCAAAGCGGATCAGGCCGAAGCGGTGGCCGACAGCCAGATCGGACCCTTCGCGCACAAAGCATACAATCCGGCGGGCAACGAGGCCCGCAATCTGGACCACACCGATACGTACCCCTTCGGGGGTTTCGATCGTGATGCTGTTGCGCTCGTTATGTTCGCTCGCCTTGTCCAGCGACGCATTCAGAAACTTGCCGTGACTGTAGACAACATGCGTGACCTTGCCAGCCACAGGCGCGCGGTTCACATGGCAGTTGAACACATTCATAAAGACCGACACCCGCTGCACCGGATCAATACCAAGTCCGAGGTCCTGGGGCGGCACAACATCTTCGATCAGGGAAATGATCCCGTCAGCCGGCGACATCACCAGACCCTGTTGCTGGGGAATGACGCGCACCGGATCGCGGAAAAAATAGTAACACCAAACCGTCGCACCCACGCCCAGCCAGAACAGCGGCGTCCAAACAAAGTACAAAGCAACAGTTATTGCGGCAAAGATCGCAACAAACTTGCGGCCCTCATTGTGCATCGGCACCGCAACGATCTTAAGCATATTCATCGGAAATCTTTCAGGCCAGAACAAGGGAGCGGATCAATACCGAACCCAAAAAAATACCATTAGCACATAACAGGCACATGGTTGCGAGCGATCCAAGATCTTTTGCATCGCGTGCGAACTCTTCCCAGTGCGGGGCGAGATGGTCAACGATACATTCAATCGCCGTATTCAATGCCTCAACCGCGACAAGGCAAAAGAACAGGATCAACAGCACACAATACTCGACATAGCTGGCACCAGCAACGGCCAGCAGTACCATAGAAATAAGAAGGGCCAGCACGATATGGCGAAACGCCGTCTCTTGCCACAACCGCCGCACACCGCCAACGGAATATCCCGCAGCCGCAAAGACATGGGCAATACCCGTGATCCGTTCCGGTTTCACACGAGGGTTCAAGTTCTCGGGATTCAATTGCGTGCTACCTTTTGCTCTGTCTTACAGGATGCAAAGACATCCAGATCAGGGTTACGTTCCGCAGTCTGGATATCAAGCATACCCAACAGAGAGTGGAACAGATTGTCATGCGACAGCGTACTGTCTTTGTTTGCGGCAAGGCAGTCCTGGTTGATCTCGAATCTGGTCTGGAACGCCTCGGACATCCACAGGATCATCGGCACTTTGGTCTGCTGCTCAGGCGCGATGAAATAAGGCGACCCGTGTAGATACAGACCCCCTTCGCCCAGCGATTCACCATGATCAGAAACATACAAAAGCGCAGTGCTCAGCCTGTCCTGCGATTGGAGAAACTCTATGGTTTGCGCCAGAATCTCGTCCGTATAGGCGATTGTATTGTCATAGGCATTGGTGATTTCGTCAGAAGTACAATTCTTGAACTCTGCGGTGCGGCACGCGGGTTTAAAGCGTTCGAATGCTTCGGGATAGCGCAGATAATAGGTCGGCCCATGGCTGCCGATCTGGTGCAACACCAATACGGTATCCTCGGTAATCCTGTCGGCGTAATCTTTGAGCGCCTGCATGAATATTCCATCGATACATTCGCCTGCGGCGCAGAATTCTTCGTTCTCGATGTTGGTAAAGGAACGCGATGTGATCCGCTCTGCCAGATTCTTGTCGCCGGTGTTATTGTCCCACCATTCTACATGCAGGCCTGCATGGTTCAGCACATCGAGCACGTTCTGATGCGCGATGCCGTTTTCGTAGGAATACCCGTCGCGGGTAAATTTCGAGAACATGCAGGGCAGGGATACCGCCGTCGCTGTCCCGCAGGAGTTCACATCGCCAAAGCTCACCACAGGCAGTTTGGCAAGTCTGGGGTTGGTATCGACACCATAGCCGTTAAGGCTGAAGTTCTGGCTGCGGGCGGTTTCTCCGGCGACAACAATGGTCAGCATCGGTTTGCTTCCGGTGCCATACGCCGGCCCTTTCCTTGCATCTTCGCCAATGGCCACGATGGGTACATTTGCTGAATGGCTCATCATTTTGACATAGCGGATCGCCCCAACCAGCGGCGCACCGGGTTGGAAACTGCTCATAAAGTCTTTGCGCTCGCGCAGGATCGACGAATATGACTTTAGATCCGCCATCAAGAACCCGGCCGTCAGCGCAAGGCTAACCGCAAATGTCAGGACGGGCATGGCGACTGCCTTGAGCATGCTCTGCCGCTTGATCGTGACACACAGGATTACCAACGCCGGCAGAATCCCGAAAATAACCACATGAGAAACAAAGTCGAAGGTGATCAGGTGCTTTGACTCGGTGACCGTCGTGACCATCACGTTCTGAATCATATCCCGGTCGATGATCACTCCTAGACTGTCCATGTAATAAGATGTCACCGCACTTAGCACGACGATGAAGACCAGAAACGGCTTTACCACCCACGGAAACCCGAAAATGCTGAACGTGGTGAGCGTCAGAAAAAAGACGGCCAAGGCGTATCCGGCAAAGGACAGAGCGTGGCCCGAGAAGATACCAGCACCGATCGACCAGAAGGTTCTGTTATAGGCACAAAAAACAAAGGCGATCGTCAAGGCTATCAAGGCCACTGGCGAGAGGGTCAGTTGGTTCCGCACGCTGGCGAAACGCGAATTTAGGGAAGAGAATAAGGTCATTAGGACAAGCCGCGCTGTGAGTTCAGCGCTCTTGACCACTTCAACCTTACGTGAACCTTACGGCAAACAAACCTGAGCAATTGATAGGAGGGAGCAGAAGAATTCTGGGCAGCCTTCTGCTGACAATCAGAAGCATTCGATTGCATCGAACCTGATTGGGGCTAAAGTTTTAACATAATTTGCATTACGCGCCAGAAATCTGTAGCCGCAAAGCGATAATGTCACCCGTGAGCAAAGCAGAAGTGTCACTCTCGTCGCAAAACGATGTGAGGATGAGCGGACATGGGATGGGTGATGATGAGCGAGCGCGAGCTAAACCGTGTAGAA